>NZ_PDEL01000011.1:0-244055 GCF_002556465.1 Klebsiella sp. MBT K-1
ATTGGTGGGTCGTGCAGGATTCGAACCTGCGACCAATTGATTAAAAGTCAACTGCTCTACCAACTGAGCTAACGACCCGAGTGGTGGGTGATGACGGGATCGAACCGCCGACCCCCTCCTTGTAAGGGAGGTGCTCTCCCAGCTGAGCTAATCACCCGATACTGCGCTGGATACATCTTTTAGTGGTGGGTCGTGCAGGATTCGAACCTGCGACCAATTGATTAAAAGTCAACTGCTCTACCAACTGAGCTAACGACCCACTATTTTTGCCGCTTTGGGCTTGTTCGATATCCCTTGGCAACGGCGGCATATATTACTGATTTCAGAATTCAGCGCAACAACAATTTAGATAAAGATCGCTTAACTGCTTAGGATTCATGCGACAAGACCAGAAATGATGCGATTTCTGGTCATGCCATAATCATCCGAGTGCGTTAAGGCGTTTTTGCGCTTGTTTGGCCCCATCGGTGCCAGGAAATTTACTGACCACCTGCTGGTAAACCGCCTTCGCTTTTGCGGTATCGCCTTTGTCCTGCATGATAACGCCGACTTTAAACATCGCATCGGGCGCCTTCGGGGATTTAGGGTAGTTTTTCACCACGGAAGCGAAATAGTACGCCGCATCGTCTTTTTTACCCTTGTTGTAATTCAGCTGACCGAGCCAGTAGTTGGCGTTCGGCTGGTAGGTTGAATCAGGATACTTTTTGACGAAGTTCTGGAAAGCCGCCATGGCGTCGTCCTGGCGGGAAGGATCCTTCACCAGCGCAATAGCCGCGTTGTAATCGGTGTTGGCATCGCCGGTTGACGCCGGAGCGCCTGACGAAGCCGCCGGCGCGCTAGCCGCAGCCCCCTGATCGCCCGCTGAGGTCTGGGTTTGCGCACCCGTTGCGCCGCCGCCGCTGCTCAGACCATCGATCTGCAGCAGGATCTGCTTCTGGCGCTCAACAACCTGATTCAGCTGATACTGGCTTTCCTGGATTTGACCGCGCAGGGAATCAATATCGGACTGATTATCGGAGAGTTGCTGCTGGAGTTGGGTTAAAAGCTGGCTGTGCGCATTGGAAATACGCTCGAGTTGAGTGACGCGGTCTTCGACCGAGCCTGAGCCGACACTACTGATTGGCGCCTGAGCAAAAGCGGCCCAGGGGGCCGCTATGCCAACCAGTAACGACAGACTCAACAGATGATGTCTGAAGTTACTGCTCATGCAATTCTCTTAGTAAACCAGTACGGCGCGACGGTTTTTGGCGTAAGCCGCTTCGTCGTGGCCCAGTACTGCAGGTTTTTCTTTACCGTAAGAAACGATGGAGATCTGGTCAGCAGAAACACCTTTGCCCTGCAGATACATCTTAACGGCGTTAGCACGACGCTCGCCCAGAGCGATGTTGTATTCCGGCGTACCACGCTCATCCGCATGACCTTCTACGGTCACTTTGTAAGACGGGTTGCTACGCAGGAAGTTTGCGTGCGCGTCCAGCATTGCAGCGAAGTCAGAACGGATATCGTATTTGTCCAGATCGAAGTAAACGATATTGTTCTGCTGCAGCTGTTGCATCTGCAGACGAGCCTGCTCTTCGGAAGACATGTTGCCGCCGTTAGCGTTACCGTCCATACCAGTGCCGGCACCCAGCATGCCTTCACCGCTCTGGTCGTTGCTGGCGTTCTTGTTAGAAGAACATGCCGCGATTGCCATAACCGGCAGAGCGATCAACAGCCCTTTCAGCACTTTGTTCAGTTGCATTTCTTTGATTCCTTTAATAATCAATTATTTATTATCACAGATACGGCGACCAGGCAGGTGATTTTACCTGTCCATCAGTTGCCGGAAGACGCGCTTTGAAACGCCCATCTGTAGAAACCAGATTCAGCACGGATCCCATCCCCTGAGAAGAGCTGTAGATTACCATAGTGCCGTTAGGTGCCAGACTTGGCGTTTCATCTAAAAACGTTGATGACAGAACCTGTACACCACCCGCTTCCAGATCTTGTTTGGCAATGTGCTGCTGACCGCCGGCCGAGCTTACCATTACCATAGTTTTACCATCAGCGCTCACGTCAGCGTCCTGGTTTTGTGAACCTTCCCAGGTAATACGCTGCGGCGTACCGCCGTTAATATTGACTTTATACACCTGCGGACGACCCGCCTGGTCGGAGGTAAAGGCCAGGTTCTGGCTATCCGGGAACCAGCTTGGTTCGGTGTTGTTGCTACGACCGTTGGTCACCTGACGAATCTGACCAGAGCCCAGATCCATCACGTACAGGTTCAGGCTACCGGTTTTCGACAGGGCGAAGGCCAGTTTGCTGCCGTCCGGCGAGAATGCCGGCGCGCCGTTGTGCTGCGGGAACGAAGCAATCTGACGAACGGAGCCGTTAGCCAGCGTCTGCACAACCAGCGCAGAACGACCGCTTTCGAAGGTCACATAGGCCAGCTTCGCGCCGTCCGGAGACCAGGCCGGAGACATCAGCGGCTGGGTGGAGCGGTGAACGAGGAACTGGTTGTAGCCATCGTAGTCGGATACGCGCAGTTCGTACGGGAACTGGCCGCCGTTGGTCTGCACCACATAGGCGATACGGGTACGGAAGGCGCCCTTGATGCCGGTCAGCTTCTCAAATACAGCGTCGCTGGCAGCATGCGCGGCATAGCGCAGATACTGTTTTGTGACTTTAAATGAGTTCTGCGCCAGCACGGTACCCGGCGCGCCGCCGGTATCAACCAACTGGTAGGCCACGTTGTAGGAGCCGTCAGGGTTTTGCGTAACCTGACCCACTACGACGGCGTCAACGCCCAGCGCAGACCATGCCGCTGGCTGCACTTCCTGAGCGCTGCCCGGCTGCTGAGGCAGACGCGAGCGATCGAGCGGATTAAACTTGCCGCTGTTGCGCAGGTCAGCCGCCACGATACCGCCCACATCTTCCGGCGCAGCACCCTGCCCCGCCCACTGGAACGGCACAACGCCGATTGGGCGTGCCGAGTCGACCCCTTGGGTAATCTCGATGCGTACTTCTGCGTGCAGCACTGCCGCCCACAGCATTAAAAAACCAAATGCTACTCGTAATGCCTGCTTCATCATATCTCCCTTATCCAGGCGGAAAGCCCACGATAATTTAGCAGAATGTTAACAAACTCAAATACACAAAACTACCAAAACCCTGGGACTACCGAAGTTTGTTTTCCCCGCATAAACGGGGAAAACGATTACTGAGGTTTGAAGTCCAGTGGCGCATTTTTGAATGTTTCATAAACAGCCTGCGACGGCGGTTTAGGGAACTTCGTCATCCGGCTCGTTGCCGCCAGCATTTGCTGACAGAACGCCGGATCGCCGCCTTCCGATTTCACACTTAACAGCGTTCCATCCTGAGCCAGATTCACACGTAAAGTACAGGTTTTACCCTTATAGGTATCCCAGTCATAGAGATGACCTTTAATCGCAGCCTGAACCTGTGAAATATAGCTGTTAATCTCAGCCTGGGATGCCCCACCCTGCCCCTGCTTACTTCCTTTAGCAGGAGATGAGCCCCCAGCGCTACCGCTGGTATTACCTTTCGGCGCATTCTTACCGGAGCTCAGGTCGCCGAGAAGATCGTCAACGCCGTTGGCCTCTTTGGCCGCAGCGGCTTTCTTCGCGGCGGCGGCCTTAGCGGCGGCGGCTTTCGCCGCTTTGTCCGCGGCGGCCTTCTCTGCTGCTGCGGCTTTAGCTGCCGCGGCTTTCTCGGCGGCGGCTTTGTCGGCTGCCGCTTTCTCGGCAGCGGCTTTCTGCGCGGCGGCTTTTTCTGCCGCTTTTTCTGCCGCTTTTTCGGCGGCCGCTTTTTCTGCAGCGGCCTGTTTCGCCGCTTCCTGCTGCGCTTTTTTCTCTGCCTGCTGCTGCGCTTTCTTCTCAGCTTCCTGCTGAGCTTTCTTCGCCGCATCGGCTTCGGCTTTCTTCTGCGCGTCCGCAGCCGCTTTCGCGGCTTCCGCTTTCGCGGCTTCCGCTTCTGCCTGTTTCTTCGCATCCGCCGCCGCTTTCGCCGCGGCCGCTTCGGCGGCTTTCGCCTGAGCATCGGCCTTCGCTTTCGCGTCAGCGGCGGCTTTGGCGGCAGCTTCCTGCGCCTCTTTCGCCTGTGCGTCCGCTTTGGCTTTGGCCGCTGCGGCGGCTTTCGCCGCGGCTTCTTCCGCCTGTTTCTGCTGCTCTTTCGCCTCTTTAGCCGCTTCCTGCGCCTGCAGACGATCCTGTTCCAGCTGTTTCAGCCGTTCCTGCTCGGCGGCCTGTTTTTCACGTAGCTCTTCCGCCTGCTGCTGAGCCTGCTTTTCACGCTGCTCGGCAGCGCGGCGGGCGCTGGCCTGCTGCTGCTGTTGGCGGTCATAATTCTTCACAACCGCCCCCGGATCGACCATTACCGCATCGATAGAGGACCCCCCGCCGCCGCCGGCAGAAGCATCCAGATGCTCGTCAAACGAACTCCAGATCAGCAGCGCTATCAATACGATGTGCAGCGCGACTGATACTATGATCGCTCGTTTAAGCTTGTCGTTTTGTTCGGTTGCCTTTGACACTATCGGTTCCCAAAAACTGTTCGCCTGTTCCCGTTATACGACGTCCGCCGCGGGACGCTGTTGTCCCAAAGCCGACATGCTGACGGGCGTGCATATTGCGAGCGATTAGATCGGCTTGGTCATCAAGCCAACCGATTTAACCCCTGCGCTATGCAACAGGTTAAGCGCTTTAATAATCTCATCGTATGGCACCTCTTTAGCGCCGCCGATCAGGAACACCGTTTTCTCATTCGCCTCAAGTCGACGCCTGGCTTCCGCAATAACCTGTTCCGGCGGCAGCTGCGATAGCGTTTCCGGGCCAACTTTCACGCTGTACTGCCCGACGCCGGAAACTTCAACGATCACCGGCGGCTCATCATTGCTTTTCACCGCCTGCGATTCCGTTGCGTCCGGTAGGTCGACCTCTACGCTCTGCGTAATGATCGGCGCTGTCGCCATAAAGATCAGCAGCAGCACCAACAGGACATCCAGCAGCGGAACGATGTTGATCTCGGACTTCAGTTCGCGACGCCCGCGTCCACGTGCTCTGGCCATGGCTTACCCCTTATTGCTTTCGCTGCTGGTAAACGCCTGACGGTGCAGAATAGCGGTGAACTCTTCCATAAAGTTGTCGTAGTTCAGCTCAAGTTTGTTCACGCGCTGGTTCAGACGGTTATAGGCCATAACCGCTGGGATAGCGGCAAATAGGCCGATAGCCGTCGCGATGAGCGCTTCTGCGATACCCGGCGCCACCATTTGCAGCGTCGCTTGTTTTACCGCGCCCAGCGCGATAAAGGCGTGCATGATCCCCCAAACGGTGCCGAACAGACCGATATACGGACTGATAGAGCCGACCGTACCGAGGAACGGGATGTGGGTCTCCAGGGATTCCAGCTCGCGGTTCATCGAAATACGCATCGCGCGCGATGCCCCTTCGACAATCGCTTCCGGCGCGTGGCTGTTCGCACGATGCAGACGGGCAAACTCTTTGAAACCGCTGTAGAAAATTTGTTCCGAACCGGTCAGATTATCGCGACGGCCCTGGCTTTCCTGATACAGGCGAGAAAGCTCGATACCGGACCAGAATTTATCTTCAAACGCTTCGGCTTCACGTGACGCCGAGTTGAGGATACGCGTTCTCTGAATAATGATGGCCCAGGAGGCGATAGAAAAACAAACTAAAATCAACATGATAAGTTTAACCAGAAGGCTCGCCTTCAGGAACAAATCAAGGATATTCATCTCAGTCACTGCTTAAACTCCGCGACAATAGACTTGGGAAGCGCACGAGGCTTCATTAAGAGTGGATCAACGCACACGATAAGAACCTCAGCTTCATTCAAAACGACGTTCTCGGCGTTGACGATTCGCTGCGTGAAAACCAGAGTAGCACCGCGCATTGCGGTTATCTCCGTCTGGATTTCGAGCATGTCGTCGAGTCTGGCGGGCGCAAAATACTCGAGAGTCATTTTGCGAACCACAAAGGCAACTCGTTCAGCCAGCAAAACCTGTTGGCTGAAGTGATGATGGCGCAGCATCTCTGTGCGTGCTCTTTCATAGAAAGCGACGTAGCTGGCGTGGTAAACCACACCACCGGCGTCGGTGTCTTCGTAATAGACCCGAACCGGCCATCGAAACAGCGTTGTATTCACTTTACATCCCGGTAATGCAACAAAAGGTTAGTGCTTTCAAACTTCGCTACTATACGCGCGGGAATCGTGGTTTGGAATGGGGGAAAGTAAACGAGGAGTAAATTTTTATGGGCTTATGCAAGCCCATATGGTTAACAGAGATTTCTTATTCAAAAGAAGAAAAAGAACAGGCCTAAAACGAGCACAATATCAGCGATAAGCGGACAAAAAATTCCCTGCCAGTGAATGGCGCGCGGACGGAAGCCCACGCCGTGGATAACGCCGGTACAAACCGCCCACATCAGCAGGAAACCGTGCCAGATTTCCAGCTCGCTGGTTTTGGCCGCAAAGCGCGACGGATCCCAGAAGATGCAGCCCGCCAAAGCCAGCGCCATCAATAAGGAAAGCGCCCTTAACGGGCGCTTGTCCATTATCGCATACAGAGTAGCGATAATACTCATCAGTGTTCTTCTTTACCTGCTTTGGTCGCTTCCACGTGCTCGAGCGCCAGCGCGGTAATCACCCCAAAGGCACAAGCAAGAAGCGTTCCCAAAATCCATGCGAAATACCACATATATAGCTCCTTACCTTAGTACAGCGAATGGGTGTTCTTTTCGATGTCTTCGCGCGTAATGCGACCGAACATTTTCCAGTAACACCAGGTGGTGTAGGCCAGAATAATCGGTACGAAGACAATCGCTACGTAAGTCATCACGTTCAGCGTCAGCTGGCTGGAGGTCGCGTCCCACATGGTCAGGCTCGCGTTCATCGCCGTGCTTGACGGCATAATGAATGGGAACATGGCGATACCGGCAGTCAGAATGATGCACGCCAGCGTCAACGAGGAGAACAGAAACGCCCACGCGCCTTTGTCCGCTTTGGTCGAGATGACGGTCAGCAGCGGCAGCGCCACGCCCAGGGCAGGAATCGCCCACAGCGCCGGCATGTTATTAAAGTTCACCATCCACGCACCGGCCTCACGAGCCACTTCTTTGGTCAGCGGGTTAGACGGGCCGGTATGATCCATCACCGATTTCACCACATAACCGTCGATGCCGTAGTAGACCCAAACGCCCGCCAGTGCGAAGCCGATCAGCGTCACCAGCGCCGCCACCGTAGAAACGGAGCGGGTGCGCAGGTGCAGTTCACCCACGGTACGCATCTGCAGGTAGGTCGCGCCCTGCGTCAGGATCATCGCCACGCTGACAATACCGGCCAGCAGGCCAAACGGATTCAGCAGCTGGAAGAAGTTTCCGGTGTAGTACAGGCGCAGATATTCATCAACGTGGAACGGAACGCCCTGCAGCAGGTTACCGAACGCCACGCCAATCACCAGCGGCGGCACGAAGCTGCCGACGAAGATGCCCCAGTCCCACATGTTGCGCCAGCGGTTGTCCTCAATCTTCGAGCGGTAGTCGAAACCTACCGGGCGGAAGAATAACGACGCCAGCACCAGGATCATTGCCACATAGAAGCCGGAAAACGCGGCGGCATAGACCATCGGCCAGGCGGCAAACAGCGCGCCGCCGGCGGTGATCAGCCACACCTGGTTTCCATCCCAGTGCGGGGCGATGGCGTTGATCATAATTCGACGCTCGGTGTCGTTACGACCGAGGAAACGGGTGAGCATCCCCACCCCCATGTCGAAGCCATCGGCGACAGCAAAACCAATGAGCAGAATGCCAATCAGCAGCCACCAGATAAAACGCAATACTTCATAATCGATCATTTGACGACTCCTGTCTTAGCGTGCCGACTGAATAGCCGCAGAGGACTGTTCAAAGTGATAGCGACCGGTTTTCAGGCTGCTTGGTCCTTTACGGGCAAACTTGAACATGAGGAACAGTTCAGCCACCAGGAACAGCGTGTACAGGCCACAGATCAGCACCATTGAGAAGATCAGGTCGCCTGCGGTCAGCGACGAGTTCGCGACAGCCGTTGGCAGCACCTCACCGATAGCCCACGGCTGGCGACCATATTCGGCGACAAACCAGCCGGATTCAACGGCAATCCACGGCAGCGGCAGACCATAAAACGCGGCGCGCAGCAGCCATTTTTTCTCACCAATGCGGTTGCGAATCACGCTCCAGAAGGAAGCGCCGATAATCAACAGCATCAGCACGCCGCACGCCACCATGATACGGAAGGCGAAGTACAGCGGCGCAACGGCAGGAATAGAGTCCTTGGTCGCCAGCGCGATCTGCTCTTCCGTCGCGTCAGAGACGTTGTCGGTATAGCGTTTTAGCAGCAGACCGTAGCCAAGATCCTTCTTCACGTCGTTAAACCGATCGCGAACGGCCTGGTCGGTTGAACCGGCACGCAATTGCTCCAGCAGCGCGTACGCTTTCATCCCGTTACGAATACGCTCTTCGTGCTGAACCATCAGGTCTTTCAGGCCGGTAACCTGTTTATCCACGGAGCGAGTCGCAATAATGCCCAACGCGAAAGGGATTTGAATCGCGAAGCGGTTCTCCTGCGCCTTCTGGTCAGGAATACCAAACAGGGTAAAGGCCGCCGGAGCAGGCTGAGTTTCCCATTCCGCTTCGATAGCCGCCAATTTGGTTTTCTGCACGTCGCCCATTTCGTAGCCGGATTCATCACCGAGAACAATAACGGAGAGAATCGCCGCCATACCGAAGCTGGCTGCCATAGCGAAGGAGCGCTTGGCGAAAGCAAAGTCGCGGCCTTTGAGCATATACCAGGAGCTGATGGCAAGAATGAACATCGCGCCGGTCACGTAGCCTGACGCCACGGTGTGAACGAACTTAACCTGAGCGACCGGGTTCAGAACCAGCTCGGAGAAGCTGACCATCTCCATACGCATGGTTTCAAAGTTGAAGTCCGACGCAATCGGGTTCTGCATCCAGCCGTTAGCGACAAGGATCCATAGAGCCGACAGGTTGGAGCCCAGCGCCACCAGCCAGGTAACGGCCATGTGCTGAACTTTGCCCAGACGATCCCAACCGAAGAAGAACAGACCTACAAAGGTAGATTCGAGGAAGAAGGCCATCAAACCTTCAATGGCCAGCGGCGCACCGAAGATATCGCCCACGTAGTGAGAGTAGTAAGACCAGTTAGTCCCGAACTGGAACTCCATGGTCAGACCGGTTGCCACACCCAGCGCAAAGTTGATACCAAACAACTTGCCCCAGAACTTGGTCATATCTTTATAAATCTGTTTGCCGGAAAGGACGTAGACCGTTTCCATGATGGCCAGCAGGAACGCCATACCTAGCGTCAGTGGCACAAACAGGAAGTGGTACATCGCGGTCAAGGCAAACTGTAAGCGCGACAGTTCGACTATATCTAACATCATGACTCCTTGCTCATCGCATGAAGACTCCGAGAGTGAACCCCGTTAGAAAGGGTCACACGCATGCCCCAATACAAATTTATTTGCTTCTTCTCACTACGCCCGTTTTCTCTTTCAAGAATGCGGAGGCACTGAAAAGTTACAAACATGTTAACAAAACACCCAAATTGATCCCGTGATTATATTACGCTGCAAAACCCTTACAATAAATAGGATTTTATTGTGATAAATTTGCAGTTTTCGACAGCGATCAATTTTTAGCGAAAATACCAGATTTCGGCCAATTTGATCCGCGACAATTTAACTCCATTTCGCGGTCTTTTCCAAGTTTTAAACATTGATTTAAATCAATTTTCATTTTAAATGTTAATTATGTATATCGTGTACCTCACAGGTAAACACCAAGTTAACAATATGTTTTTCAAGAGTATCATCAGTTACTGAAAATGATAGTCCATTTATTTCGTCGCTGAGGGGAATTTAATGAGCTGAACGCTGATCGCGTAAATGTGGTTATCAGTCGATAATGCCGCGTAGCTCACAGATTTTTTTTATCAAGTTAACGCCATAAATTTTTTTCTTATTAGATTTATCATTGCATTTACTTAAAATTAACACAATTGCGTAACTATCTCATTATCAAGTAAACGCAGCGCCTCTTTTTCTTTTGGTGATGTAAAGCGTCCTTCTCTTTCGCGGTATCATCTACATCGCGCTTTTACCCTCGCCACGTGACGCTTGCCGCCCCCCTTTTTTCAACAAAAATGAAATATAAATTGCACAAATCACCATTTTATATCTTTAATCTAACAAATTGCCCGCGCCACATATAAAAATCAGCACATAAATTCCGTTACTACGCTCACAGAAAAATTTAAAGAAGTGTATTCATCGCTTATTAGCGAAGGCAAAATCAAGACGAAATATAAAATAAGACCTTGCTCACAAACATCGCATTATATTTATTACCAGGATTCAAGCAGAAATAAATCCAGACAATGAATAAAAATATAACATCATGATATAAAAGATGTTTTTCACGCAAAATCAAAAACGAGAGTTTTTTGAAAGATATTCTGAAAATAGATCAATTGCTTCCCCTCTGCGAACCACAGACACTCCAGCCCTATTAACAGGCGGCCATCATCATCGCTGCAAATATTAGAAAGTCGTTTTTATTTTTTACCATTAGCCTTACAGAGGATTACCCATGAAGAAATCAACACTTGTTATTGGCGTCATTGGTGCTGACTGCCATGCAGTAGGCAACAAAGTCCTGGACCGCGTTTTTACTGCCCATGATTTTCGCGTAATCAATCTGGGCGTGATGGTCAGTCAGGATGAATATATTGATGCCGCCATCGAAACCGGCGCGGATGCCATCGTCGTGTCGTCTATTTACGGCCACGGCGACATCGACTGCCTGGGGCTGCGCGAACGCTGCATCGAGCGCGGTATTGGCGACATCCTCCTTTACGTTGGCGGCAACCTGGTGGTTGGTAAACATGATTTTGCCGACGTCGAGGCCAAATTCAAAGAGATGGGTTTCAATCGCGTCTTTGCCCCAAGCCACGATCTGGAAGACGTCTGCCAGCTGATGGCGAACGATATCAACCAGCGCCACGGCGTTGAACAGCAGTGTCTGGAAGAGGCTATCTGATGCAAACCGTCTCTGTCGATATCGGCTCGACGTGGACCAAAGCGGCCCTCTTCGCACAGGAGGGGGATGAGCTGACGCTGGTAAACCACGTTCTGACCCCGACCACTACCCATCACCTGGCGGAAGGCTTTTTTGCCAGCCTGAACCAGGTGCTCAACGTTGCCGATGCGCGCCCGCTGCTGAACCGCGGTGACGTGACGCTGAAATACTCTTCATCGGCAAAAGGCGGCCTTGCCGTCGCGGCGATGGGGCTGGTGCCGTCTATTACCCTGGAATCAGCGAAAGTCACTGCCCACTCGGCGGGGGCCAAAATCGCCCAATACTACGCCTACAAGCTCAACCGTCACGATATCCAGGAACTGGAAGCCACGCCGCCGGATATCCTGCTGTTTACCGGCGGCACCGACGGCGGCGAGGAGAGCTACGGCCTGGCCAACGCCCACGCGCTGGCGGAGTCAAAGCTTGACTGCGCCATTATCTATGCCGGAAACCGCGATATTCAGGACGAGGTTCAGGCCATCCTCGGCCACAAAGATTTGACCACGGTAGACAATATTCTGCCCGACCTCGATCACCCGAACCCGTACGCTGCCCGCAAGGCGATTTGCGATGTCTTCTTATCCCGTATCGTCAAAGGCAAAGGGCTGGACGTTATCGTCGCTGAAACCGGCGAAGAACCGATGCCGACGCCGTGGACCGTCTACGAGCTGGTGAAAACCATCAGCCATTACGACAGCGCATGGAAAGAGTTCATGCTGATTGACATGGGCGGGGCCACCACCGACGTCTACTCCGCCTGCGCCAACACGCTCTCCCCGGATACCGTTCTGCACGGGGTGCCGGAACCGTTTGTGAAACGGACGGTGGAAGGCGATCTCGGCATGCGCGTTTCGGCGGTCGTGGTCGGTGAAAGTACCCGGGAGCTAGTGAACGCGGTGTTTGCCCACCAGCCGCAGCGTCAGGAGGCCTTTTACCGCTACCTGCGCCATCTGGTCGCGCAGCCGGATTATCTGCCGGTTAACGAGGAAGAAAAATATTTCGACACCGTGCTGGCCGGGCTGTGCGTTGGCTACGCCAGCGAACGCCACGCGGGCACCAAAAAACAGGTGTGCACCTGCGTGGGCAACGTCGATTTACAGATGGGCCGCGATCTGACCACGGTGAGCAAAGTCGTGGGTTCCGGCGGATGGCTCTCCCGCGCCAGCCGCTTCGACATCCAGAGCTGGCTGAAATATCGCGAACTGGATGACGACGGCCGACGCATTCTCTTACCGACCCGGTTTGACTATTACCGCGATGCAAAAGGCCTGCTTCCGCTGCTGGCAAACGTTGCCAGGCTCTACCCCGAGCTCGCCGCTCGCACCAGCATTCACTGTTTAACCCTATAAATGAAGGCAGCTACGAATGGAACTTCGAAATAAAAAATTAACCCATGACGAATTCATGACCGAGCGGCATCAGGTATTGCAGACCTGGCATACCGGCAAGGACGTTGAGCACTTCGAAGATGGCGTGAAGTACCAGCAAACCATTCCTGAGAAAAAACGCTTTTCTCACGCTCTGCTGAAGGCCGACCAGGAAGGTAAAACCCTGAGCCAGCCGCGCGCGGGCGTGGCGCTGATGGATGAACACATCGCGCTGCTCAAAACCCTGCAGGAAGAGTGCGATCTGCTGCCGAGCACCATCGATGCCTATACCCGCCTCAACCGCTACGAAGAAGCGGCGGTCGGGATCCAGAAATCCATCGAGGCGGGGACCTCCAAACTGAACGGCCTGCCGGTGGTTAACCACGGCGTCGCCGAATGCCGGCGGATGACCGAAGCGCTGGAAAAACCGGTCCAGGTACGCCACGGTACGCCGGACGCGCGCCTGCTGGCGGAAATCTCCATGGCCAGCGGCTTTACCAGCTACGAAGGCGGCGGTATCTCCTACAACATTCCCTACGCCAAGCGCGTCACTCTGGAGAAGTCGATTCGCGACTGGCAGTACTGCGACCGCCTGATGGGCCTGTATGAAGAGCACGGTATCCGTATTAACCGCGAACCGTTCGGCCCGCTGACCGGAACCCTGATCCCGCCGTTTATGTCCCACGCGGTGGCGATTATCGAAGGCCTGCTGGCGCTGGAACAGGGCGTCAAGTCGATCACCGTCGGCTACGGCCAGGTCGGCAGCCTGACCCAGGACATCGCAGCCATTCGATCTCTTCGCGAGCTCTCCCACGAGTACTTCGGCAATTACGGTTTCGACGATTATGAGCTGAGTACCGTCTTCCACCAGTGGATGGGCGGTTTTCCGGAAGATGAATCGAAAGCGTTCGCCATTATCTCCTGGGGCGCGGCGGTAGCCGGGATGTCCGGCGCCACTAAAGTAATCACCAAGAGCCCGCACGAAGCGTTCGGTATTCCCACCGCGGCAGCCAACGCGCAGGGGCTGAAGGCCTCCCGCCAGATGCTCAATATGGTCAGCGATCAGAAGTTCCCGCCGTGCGCCGCCGTTGATCAAGAAGTGGAACTGATTAAAAGCGAAGTCCGCGCAGTACTGAAGAAAGTGTTCGAGCTGGGCAACGGCGATATCGCCCGCGGTACGGTGCTGGCCTTCGAGGCGGGCGTTCTGGACGTGCCTTTCGCTCCGGCTTCCTGCAACGCCGGCAAAATTCTGCCGGTTCGCGACAATTCCGGCGCTATCCGCGTGCTTGAAGCCGGCGCGGTACCGCTGCCGAAAGACATCCTCGCCCTGCACCACGATTACGTCGCCGAACGCGCGCAATTTGAAGGACGCAAACCCTCATTCCAGATGGTTGTTGATGACATTAACGCGGTATCCCACAGTAAATTAATAGGAAGACCATAATGAAAATTAAACAGGCCCTTTTCACCGCTGGCTACTCTTCATTCTATTTTGACGATCAGCAGGCGATTAAAAACGGCGCGGGTCATGATGGATTCATTTATACCGGTGCTCCGGTAACGCCAGGCTTCACCTCGGTACGCCAGGCGGGTGAATGCGTGTCCGTCCAGCTGATTCTGGAAAACGGTGCGGTGGCGGTCGGCGACTGTGCCGCCGTACAGTACTCGGGCGCGGGCGGCCGCGACCCGCTGTTCCTCGCGGAAAATTTTATCCCGTTCCTCAACGATCATATTAAACCGCTGCTGGAAGGCCGCGATGTCGATACCTTCCTGCCGAACGCCCGCTTCTTCGACAAGCTGCGCATCGACGGCCATCTGCTGCATACCGCCGTCCGCTATGGTCTTTCCCAGGCGCTGCTCGATGCGACCGCGCTGGCCAGCGGTCGCCTGAAGGCGGAGGTGGTTTGCGACGAATGGCAGCTGCCCTGCATCCCGGAAGCGATTCCGTTATTTGGTCAGAGCGGCGACGATCGCTACATCGCCGTGGACAAAATGATCCTCAAGGGCGTTGACGTCCTGCCGCATGCGCTGATCAACAACGTCGAAGAGAAGCTGGGCCTGAAAGGCGAAAAGCTGCGTGAGTACGTGCGCTGGCTGTCCGATCGCATCCTGAGCCTGCGCGCCAGCCCCCGCTATCGCCCGACGCTGCATATCGACGTATACGGCACCATCGGCCTGATTTTCGATATGGACCCGGTTCGCTGCGCCGACTATATCGCCAGCCTGGAGAAAGAGGCGCAGGATCTACCGCTGTATATAGAAGGCCCGGTGGATGCGGGTAACAAACCGGACCAGATCCGCATGCTGACCGCCATTACCAAAGAGCTGACCCGCCTCGGTTCCGGCGTAAAAATTGTCGCCGACGAGTGGTGCAACACCTACCAGGACATCGTTGACTTTACCGATGCCGGCAGCTGCCACATGGTGCAGATCAAAACCCCGGATCTCGGCGGCATTCATAACATCGTGGACGCGGTGCTGTACTGCAACAAACACGCGATGGAAGCCTATCAGGGCGGTACCTGTAACGAAACCGAGATCAGCGCCCGCACCTGCGTTCACGTCGCGCTGGCTGCGCGTCCGATGCGCATGCTGATCAAGCCGGGTATGGGCTTCGACGAAGGTCTCAACATCGTGTTTAACGAAATGAACCGCACCATCGCGCTGTTGCAGGCTAAGGATTAAGAGATGGCTCGTACCTTTAAGATCTTATCGCCCACGGCTATCCTCGGCTATGGCTTCCCGGAAGAGAGCTTTCGTAAAGCCATGGAAGAGTCGCCGGATCTGATTGCCGTTGACGCCGGTTCATCCGATCCTGGCCCCCACTACCTGGGGGCGGGCAAACCCTTTACCGACCGGGCCGGGGTGAAACGCGATCTGCGCTATATGATCGTGGCCGGCGTGAAAAACAATATCCCGGTGGTGATCGGCACCGCCGGAGGATCCGGCGCCGCGCCGCATCTGGAGTGGTGTCGGCAGATAATCCATGAGATTGCGCAGGAAGAACATCTGTCATTCTCCCTGGCGTTGATTCCGTCTGATGTCGATAAAGCGATCGTTCATCAGGCGCTGGATAACGGCAAAATCACTGCCCTGGATTTTGTGCCGGAGCTGACTCATGAGGCCATTGAAGAGAGCACCTATATCGTCGCCCAGATGGGGATCGAACCCTTCCAGCGGGCGCTGAAGGCCGGCGCCCAGGTAGTGCTGGGCGGGCGGGCGTACGATCCGGCCTGCTTCGCGGCGCTGCCGATCATGCAGGGCTTTGATGAAGGTCTGGCCCTGCACTGCGGCAAAATTCTCGAGTGCGCGGCCATAGCCGCCACGCCGGGCTCCGGATCCGATTGCGCTATGGGGATTATCGACGACAACGGCTTTACGCTGAAAGCGTTCAATCCAAAGCGTAAGTTTACCGAAACGTCTGCGGCGGCGCATACGCTGTACGAGAAGTCCGATCCGTATTTCCTGCCCGGTCCGGGCGGCGTGCTGAACCTGAAAGGATGCACCTTCACAGCCGTCAACGAGGGCGAAGTGTACGTCAGCGGTTCTCGTCATGAAACGACGCCGTACGCGCTGAAGCTGGAAGGCGCACGCCAGGTCGGCTTCCGCTGCCTGACCATTGCCGGAACGCGCGATCCGATCATGATTGCCGGGATCGACACGATTCTCGAAGAGGTACAGGCCAGCGTTAAGCGCAACCTCTCGCTCGCTGACGACAGCATCCGCATGACCTTCCATCTGTATGGAAAAAACGGCGTGATGGGCAATCACGAGCCGATGAAAACCGCCGGGCATGAACTGGGCATTTTGCTCGATGTCGTTGCGCCGACCCAGGATATCGCCAACAGCGTCTGCTCGCTGGTGCGCTCTACCCTGCTGCACTACGGCTATGAAAACCGCATTGCGACCGCGGGCAACCTCGCCTTCCCGTTCTCGCCTTCCGATATTCAGAGCGGCCCGGTATACGAGTTCTCAATTTATCACCTGATTGAAGCCAGCGACGCGCTGCGCTTTGACTTCCATATCGAACAGGTGACGCCAGAAGGAGTTCAGGCATGAAACAATCCCTATGCTCACTGGCGCAGGTGATCCGTTCCAAAAACGCCGGACCGTACGAACTGGTTTTAGATATTTTATTTAAAACCCGGGAGGATTATCAGCGGGTAAAACGTTCTGAACTATTAACTCCGCAGCTCATTGCCGGTTTATATAACGTGAAGCCTGATTTTATTCATCGTATTGTCTGGTTCGATCCGGCCAACGCGGTAAAAATCGTCATGCCACGGACTATTATTTCCGGCAACGTCGGAGACAATGATGTTTATGGCGCTCAGCAGCATGCGCCGTTATTAAGTATTGAGTTCGACCTGTAATTTCTAAAATACAACAACATCCATTGGGGTACAGGATTTCGCTGTATCACTGTATTCCAGACAATTTATGCGGTTGGTCACCACAGGCGTACGTCTGCGCTGCTACCTGGCGCGGGCGTACGCCGCCCTACACCACTTCACCGACTAACCCTGTTCCGATGGAGTAAATATGAAAAAAATAAGTTTAACCAAAATGATCATATTAGGCCTGATACTCGGCATGATTGCCGGGGTGATCATTAATAATATGGCATCAGCAGATACAGCAAAATCCTATGCGCAGGATATCTCCATCTTTACCACTATATTTTTACGCATGGTAAAAATGATTATCGCCCCGCTGGTAATATCAACGCTGGTGGTCGGTATCGCCAAAATGGGCGATGCGAAAACGCTCGGGCGCATATTCTCTAAAACCTTTTTCCTGTTTATTTGCGCCTCGCTGCTGTCGATTGCGCTGGGTCTGGTGATCGTCAATCTGTTCCAGCCAGGCGCGGGCATCAACTTCGTCCCCCACGATGCCGGAGCCGTGGCCGCCGTTCAGTCCGAACCCTTCACCCTGAAAGTGTTTATCTCGCACGCGGTGCCAACCAGCATCGTTGATGCGATGGCGCGCAACGAAATTCTGCAAATCGTGGTGTTCTCCATTTTCCTCGGCTGCAGCCTGGCGGCGATCGGCGAAAAAGCCGAGCCCATCGTGAAGGTGCTTGATTCACTGGTGCACGTGATGCTGAAGCTAACGGGATACGTCATGCTGTTCGCGCCGTTGACCGTTTTCGCCGCCATCTCCGGGCTGATTGCCGAACGCGGTCTGGGCGTGATGGTCAGCGCCGGGATCTTTATGGGCGAGTTCTACCTGACGCTGGGCATGCTGTGGGCGATCCTGATTGGCCTGTCGACGGTGATTGTCGGCCCGTGCATCAGCCGTCTGACCAAAGCGATCTTCGAGCCCGCGCTGCTGGCTTTCACCACATCCAGCTCAGAAGCCGCCTTCCCAGGCACCCTCGATAAGCTGGAAAAATTTGGCGTCTCTTCCAAAATCGCCAGCTTCGTCCTGCCCATCGGTTACTCCTTTAACCTGGTGGGCTCCATGGCCTACTGCTCGTTCGCCACGGTGTTTATCGCCCAGGCCTGCAACGTCCATCTTAGCATGGGCGAGCAGATCACCATGCTGCTGATCCTGATGCTGACCTCGAAAGGAATGGCGGGCGTGCCGCGCGCGTCAATGGTGGTTATCGCCGCTACGCTGAACCAGTTCAACATTCCGGAAGCGGGCCTGATTTTGCTGATGGGAGTCGATCCGTTCCTCGATATGGGACGCTCCGCCACCAACGTGATGAGTAACGCCATGGGCGCCGCCATCGTTGGCCGCTGGGAAGGCGAGCATTACGGTGAAGGCTGCCGCGGCACCGCCCCGGTCAAAAAACCGGAGCAGGATCGCCCTGCCAGCGAAACGTCCGAAGTGGCGATGTCCTGACAGCAACATGGCTATGAGCCCCAGGCCGGATACGTCCGGCCCGGTTCCCTCCAATCATCCCAACAGGACACACCATGAACGTAAAATTTCTCGGCGCCTGCATCTTAACCGCCAGCTTACTGTTTGGCGCCGCCGCGCAGGCGCAAAGCGAGCCGGACTACGCCAGCATTATCGAGCAGGCGCATCAGAAATATAAGAGCAACCACGATGGTAAAGTCGCCGACTATATCCCTGCTCTGGCGAGCTATAGCCCGAATAATTTCGCCATTACGCTCGCCACGGTCGAAGGCAAAATTTACCAGACCGGCGACGTGAAAAAAGCCTTTCCGATGGAATCCCTGAGCAAAGTCTTCACCCTGGCGCTGGCGATGGAACAGCGCGGGCCGCAGGAGGTGCTGGATAAACTTGGCGCCAATGCCACCGGCCTGCCCTTTAACTCCGGCTTAGCCGTGGAGCTCACGCAAGGCGCGCCGGAGAACCCGTTGGTTAACGCCGGCGCCATGAGTACCGTGAGCCTGATTGCGGCGAAAGACAAAACCGAACGCTGGAACAACATTCTCAACAACCTTAACGCCTGGGCCGATAGCTCGCTGCGCGTTAATGAGCCGGTATTTCAATCCGAAATGGAGACCAACCAGCATAACCAGGCGCTGGCGATGCTGATGAAGTCATACCACAGCTTTTATGGCGACCCTCAGGAAGCCGTCGAAATCTATACCCGCCAGTGTTCGGTGGATGTCACCGTCGAGCAGCTCGCCAAAATGGGGGCCGTACTCGCCAATAAGGGCAAATCGCCGTTCAACGGCAAGCAGTTGCTTAATGAACGCTACGTCCCGCAGGTGCTGGCGGAAATGGCGATTGCCGGACTGTACGACGGCAGCGGCAAATGGCTCTACACCGTCGGTATCCCGGCGAAATCGGGGGTCGCCGGCGGAATGGTCGCCGTCGTTCCCGGGCAATACGCTATCGCCGTCTACTCTCCTCCGCTGGATGCAGCCGGTAACAGCGTCCGCGCCCAGCAGACCATCGAGTATGTCGCGCATGCGACGCAGGCCAATCTCTTTATAGCGAAATAGTGAGAAGTAAAATGTCGAAACCCTTTGTCTGGCAGGAACTTTTTGTTCAGAGTAACGATAATACCGAATATGAATTACTAACAAATCAATATGTTAAAGTGACAGAGTTAGATGGGGAAGAGGTTATCAAGGTTGCGCCGGAAGCGTTAACATTGCTGGCTCAGCAGGCATTTTATGAGGCTTCATTTTTCCTGCGCGCCGGGCATTTAAAGCAGATCGCCAGCATCCTGCACGACCCGCAGGCCAGCAGCAACGATAAATACGTTGCGCTACAGCTGCTGCGCAACGCCGAAGTCTCAGCAAAAGGCGTGCTGCCAAACTGCCAGGATACCGGGACCGCCACCATCGTCGCGAGCAAAGGCCAGAACGTCTGGACCGGCGGCAACGACGCTGAGGCCCTGAGCCAGGGCATCTACACCACCTTTCAGGAAAACAATTTACGCTATTCGCAAAATGCCCCCCTTGATATGTACACTGAGGTCAACACGCAGACTAACCTGCCCGCGCAGATCGACATCAGCGCCGCGCCGGGGAGCGAATACCGCTTCCTTTTCGTCAATAAAGGCGGCGGTTCGGCGAACAAAGCCGCGCTATTTCAGGAAACAAAATCTATCCTGCAGCCGGAAAAACTCACCGCCTTTCTGACTGAAAAGATGAAAGCGCTGGGCACCGCCGCCTGTCCGCCGTACCACATCGCCTTCGTTGTGGGCGGTCTCTCGGCCGATCAGGCGTTGAAGGTTGCCAAACTGGCTTCGACAAAATATTACGACAACCTGCCGACCAGCGGAAACGAACTGGGGCAGGCGTTTCGCGATACGTCGCTGGAAGCGGTGCTGCTCAAAGCCAGCCGCGAGTTCGGCATTGGCGCGCAGTTTGGCGGCAAATACTTCGCCCATGATATTCGCGTGATTCGCCTGCCGCGGCACGGTGGCTCCTGCCCGATCGCAATGGCCCTTTCCTGCTCCGCCGACCGGAACATCAAAGCCAAAATCAACAAACACGGCATCTGGCTGGAGAAGCTGGAGCATAATCCGGGCAAGTTTATCCCTGATTCTCAGCGTATCGAAAACGGGGCTCAAAGCGTTCAGCTCGATCTGAACCGGCCGCTGCGCGAAATTCTCCGCGAGATGTCAACGCTGCCCGTGGGCACCCGACTGTCGCTGAGCGGTCCGATCGTCGTCGCCCGCGACATCGCCCATGCCAAACTCAAAGAGCGCCTCGATAACGGCGAACCGATGCCGGAGTACATGCGCAATCATATCGTTTACTACGCAGGCCCGGCGAAAACGCCGAATAATCTGGCCTGCGGCTCACTCGGCCCTACCACTGGCGGACGCATGGATGGGTACGTCGATGCTTTCCAGGCGGCAGGCGGTAGTCTCATCATGCTTTCCAAAGGCAACCGCAGCCAGCAGGTAACCGACGCCTGCCATAAACACGGCGGCTTTAATCTCGGCAGTATTGGCGGCGCGGCGGCCCTGCTGGCGCAGCAGTATGTGAAAAGTTTACGCTGCCTTGAGTATCCGGAGCTGGGGATGGAAGCGGTGTGGATGATGGAAGTCGATAACCTGCCGGCGTTTGTGCTGGTCGACGATAAAGGCAATAACTTCTTCAGCCAGTTCGAGCATCAGCATCGCTGCGCAACCTGCCCGGCGGGGCATTAAGGAGGGTTTATGCACGCGCGTGGAAATCCCGACCGCCACCGTCAGCGCCAGCAAAAGCTGAAAACGCAGGTTGATACCCGCGTGGCGGCGGCTACAGAGCAAAGAGGTATTCTGATCGTCTTTACCGGCAACGGTAAAGGCAAATCCACTGCCGCCTTTGGCACCGCAACGCGCGCCGTCGGGCATGGTAAAACCGTCGGCGTCGCGCAGTACATCAAAGGCCAGTGGGATAACGGTGAATACAACACTCTGCAACCGCTCGGCGTTGAGTTTCACATCATGGGTACCGGTTTTACCTGGGAAACGCAAAACCGGGAGGCGGATATTGAGGCGGCGTCGGCCGTATGGCATGAGAGCAAGCGGATGCTGGCCGACCCGGGCTACGATCTGGTGGTGCTGGATGAACTCACCTATATGCTGGCGTATCGCTATCTGGATACTCAGGAAGTGATTGCCGCTATTGTCAATCGTCCGCCCGGGCAGAACGTGATTGTCACCGGCCGCGGCTGCCACGCCCGATTGCTTGAGCTTGCCGATACGGTCAGTGAGCTGCGCCCGGTAAAGCATGCCTTTGACAAGGGCATTCAGGCGCAGGTAGGAATTGACTGGTAGTCTTACCCGGCTCGCGCTGCGCTTAGCCGGGCTACGGGTTCACAGCGTTCTGCGGGCCGGTAGCCCGGACAGGTGCGCCAGCGCCGCCTCCGGGGAATGCGCCCGGCCTGGTACCTCGGCGCGGCTTCTTCCCGGCGGCGCTGGGCTGACCGGGCTACGGGTTCACAGCGTTCTGCGGGACGGTAGCCCGGACAGGCGCGCCAGCGCCGCCTCCGGGGAAAGTGCCCGGCCTGATACCTCGGCGCGGTTTCTTCCCGGTGGCGCTGCGCTGACCGGGCTACGGGTTCACAGCGTTCTGCGAAACGCCATCAGGCAGCCGACACCACCGATTTTTGCAGCAGCCACTCGCGGAATACCTGTAGATGCCGGGATTCCGCTTTATCCTCCTGCCACGTCATAATAAAGCGGTTTCCGGTACGAATCGGCACATCGCAGGGGATCACCATCTCGCCGCTATCCAGGTCATGTTGAATAGCAAAACGCGGCAGCAACGCAACGCCCAGGTTCGAACGCACCGCCGCAATCAGCATCGAGAGCAGGTCAAAACGCGGACCAATGTTGATCTGCGGGCTGGTGATATTCGACAGCGCAAACCACTCCTGCCAGCCGTGAATTCGCGTGCTTTGATGCAGCAGCGGAAACTCGCTCAGCAGCTCCTCCACCGCCAGCTTCTGCCCGGGTTCGGGCAGCAGCCCGCAGCCGCACACCGGCAGAATTTCCTCTTCGAACAGATACTCAACCTCCGCCCACGGCGAGCAAAAATCCTCGCGCATAATGGCGGCATCGTACTCGCGGCTAAGAAAATCGCCAATATTCGCCAGCGAATGAATATTGATTAGAAGTGAGATAAATGAACAGGGATAAGCGAGATAATTGTGGGATTCTGTGGCTGTCTCGAGGATTTATTGGGATTGTTACTGTAAAACTATTACATACAGTGAAAAAGAAATCGGGCAGAGAAATTTCTTCATCTGCCCATAATTTTACTCGTTATCACCAAAGGAAAACAACTGTGGTTGGCGGTGAGCCATCACTTGTTTGTGTACTCGGTGAATCAGCTTCCGTAACCCCCGTTCAGTAATGCCATATTTCGTACTTAACTCAGCCCAGTTGTTCCCCCGGAACTTTTCATAAATCTGCATATCACGCAGAGACAGCTTATATGCGTAGTCACGAGGAAAGGTGAAGTTTTGCCCGCCAAAGTGAGATGCCAGAAAATCTGCCACAGCCAGCCCCAATTGTTCAGCCTGTTCGGATGATAAACCGTAATCAACGCCGGTCTCAGTAACATGGTCGGCAACTTCAGACAGCAGTTTATGCCGCTTATGCTCCATTGGTGTTGTCATGGTGACCTCCAGAAATCACTTTGCGCCCTGAAGTTCTTCCAGAGCCTTACGTTCGCGAGTCTGCCACTGCTTCAGTGTCTCAATCACACGGCTTGCTGCCGATGTATTGAGCCAGTCAAGGCGGCTGACGCCCGTAATGCGATGCACGTAGACGTTGATTGCCCGTTCGGTGCGGTCGTGAATAAAACCTTCGTCAGCCATTTCCAGCCACAGCGCCCGAATTTTCTTCGACTGGTCGTCGGTGGCCGTCAGCTTCTCTTTCTTCTGAGTCCGGACCTTAAACCCGATTTTTTTCATCGCATCGAGGATCTGGTTCAGCTGTTTGATATCCATTTCTCGCGTGGATTCAATACCAGCGTAGGTGTTCAGTAACTGGCGATACGTATCTTCATCCATTCGCAGCTCACGCTTTGCTACATGGATGATTTTAATCAGCTGAGTTCTAATCATTTGCCTGCCTCCTGATTAATATGCAAACGCGGTTCACCATCTTTCGGTTCAGGCCACTGCCGCGTTTTATTCACCGCCAGTTTTTCGATCATCGCCTGGGTAATCTGCTCGTCAGTGATGCCAGCACGGCGTTGCGCATCCCACAGCAGGAATTGCATATCAGCCCACTCCGAGAGGTCGCCAGGCTCTGCTGCAGCTTCCAGCGCTTCTTTGCTGAGATGTTTTAGTGGGCCAACGGGGCCGACGTTGCCGAACGTATCCTGTGACCATTCGGCGTGCTCGTGGCGTACCTGGTCGCGTTCCGGCGTTGGCTGCGCGTGACGATAGAGCGGGATACGCCTGTGGGATGGAACTCGGTCGCCATCGGAAATTTGATACCAGTTTAGCGGTCCATCCTCGTAGAATTCACCAACCGGCTCGCTGCCCATTGCGGCCAATGCTATTTCAAACGCTTGCAGTATATTTTCACGTTCGTCATCCCAACTTACTGAACCGTTATCGCGTCTGGTTTGGATGTCAGAAATTGTTTGCTGTAGCCACACTATGGTTAATTTTTTGGTGTTCATAGATTAGACCTCATATTTCCAGGAGTGACGGAATAATTCTGTCGCATCACCGCAATTAGCCATGCATGGATTATCCAGTTTTCGACTTCCGCACTGGCCATATTCAACATCAACCCAGTCTGAAATGTCCTTGTCAGTGGCATTATCAGGAACATCGATCTCCAGTGTTACGATGATAGTTTTCACGATTTAACCTCTTCAGACTAAGTTAAAAATAAAGAAAAGCATTAAAGTTCCTGTTACTGTGCCAATAATTAACCACCAGAATTCTTTACGCTCCCGCGACGACTGAAACCGGGAGGCATCAGCTATGAGTTTTTTATTCATATATGAAAACCTCTTACGGTTTATTAAAATAATCCAGAGCAGCGATAACGGTGTAATAACCGATAAACCCGACTGCAACCCAGATGACGATGCAGCCCAGCACGCACAATAAAAGGATATTACCGACAGTCAGCTTCATGACTTGTACTCCAGAGAAAGGGCAGAATCTTTACCGGATACGCCGTGATTTAAACGCGCTTTTAATCCCTCGTTAAATCCCGCTTCCGCTGCATCCTGATCACCCCGGCATTTTTTAGCTTCACGGGGTTTCAGATCGGATAACTCCTGCTCTTTCTTCATCTTTGCCAGAAAGTTCGCCATCAATGTTTCTTCGGTTTCAGTCACTATAAATGGCTCTATAGCCTGATACGCACCTTCAGCCCACCCTTCGCAGAACTGGTCTGCGCGGGCTGTTTTAGTGGAAGGCTTTATATTCTTACGCAGAGAGCTAATAAAGGTACGGCGGGCTTTGACCATCTGGCGGGAAAGCACATCAAAGGCATAAGCGGCAATTTCCGGGCGCTCATCCGGACCATAAAAAATGACGGTATTTTGGTTCTGGCTGTTCATATAGTTGCGGCGGAAAGAGTAATAGCAGTTAACACCCATAGCACGGCAAATTAACTGGCCCAGAAACGTCATATAACGGGGGATGCTTTGTGCATGGGATGGCGCACCTTTACTGGCCTTGCTGGTGATATCTATCAGATCGATATCATTCTGGCTCAGCTTGTGTTTACGCATCAATGCCTGCGCCTGATTGAGCGCAGTGGCCGCTTCATGAGAATTCGAGCTGCGACGGGCCAGATTCAGGAGCTTTTTGATTTTAGCCAGGTACTTTTCAGTTTCATTTGTCATTTTCATCACCTGTCAGAGGTTGTAATTCAGCGGTGGGAATAATGGCTTTATAAGAAAGCACGCAGTAAGGGCATTTCAGCGTCAGATCGACACACCACGTACCATCCGAGTTTTTCATAATGGTCGCTTTTTCAAAATCCAGATCATCGACCGGATTGTCACAACGTTTGCATAACAGAGACATTTATTCTTCCTCCCGCCAGACTTCCCCACAAATCAATAAAGCGCCCGGTGAGCGCTCATGAATGACGTCTGCGACCAGCTCGCAGGACTGCTTATTCAGATAGATATCTTCAGTAACAGGCAGTGCGTCACAGGCATCTGTTCCGCAGGCTGATACCAGTAAAATAAAACCGGCTAATGTCAGCATAAATAGTCCTATTGCTAAATCCGGCGTGCAGAATCCCACGGCACTGACGCCGGATTAAAAATAAACGGAGAAATAAATTAAATGGCAGCGATATCTAACGGTATATTAACCAGCTTCCCGGACTTATCTTTCTCCCGGAAATTAATATAGGTTTTGGACATGGCCACCTGCAGCGATTCCGATATCGCATCCATTGCCTTAATCCAGCGCTCATCCTGAATTTTTACCCTTCGCAGGGAGAGAATACGCCCGGTATTAAGCTGCCCCTCTTTATCAACCTGGAAGGCATCGGTGACAATCGCCTGCAGATTGGCATTAGCACCTTTCGACCAGTCGGTAACACATTCATCAAACAGTTCCTTGGCTATCTGCAGCTCCGGCCCGAACGTCAGTGTTTCCTGTACACGGATGGTAATTTGCTGGCTACCGTCAAAAGTGGGGAATGTCACATTGCCCTTGGCACCGCCTCGCGTTCTGCCGAATTTTTCTGCCACAAGGTCAAGCCAGGCATAGCATTCGTTAAATGCACGGTCTTTAAATTCACTCAGCTCAGCACTCTTGGTCTTCGCCGCAGCAACCTGCTCCCGGACAAAACTGTCCATTGCCAGATCGTAATCAGAAATCTGGCTTATCGGAACCAGCCGACCTTTACGGTCTTTCATATATTCATCTTGATTAATCGTCGTCATAATATGGCCTCGATATTTAATGTGATTTTCCGCCGGGCATTAAAATATCCTCTTCTACCCGATAACCGCTATTTTTAAGCTCGCTGAGAACAGACTCCTCAACGCAAGGTTTCAATGATTCCAGTATGGATAATTCACGTTCGCATGCATCATTAGTGTTTGCGCCCTGCATTTTGCAATAAATACCCCCTCTGGGAGTAAGCGCGATATAAATCTCAAATTTTATTGCCATATTGATTTTCCTTTAGTGAAGTAATGATTCTGACCAGATAACCCTGCAACCATAAATCTCAACTTCCCCCTGGCGATAACGTCCCTGATGGTCAATACCGGTCATGGTATAGCCCGACTTTTTCCCCCTGAAATGACTGACGCACGGACTGTCGCGAGAAACACGAATAACCGGCTTTCCTGAATAAATCATGATGCTGGTGACAGGCGTATTCATTGCATTGAGTGCCGCAATGGCATTCATCAAATCAGCCAGCTGTTTATTAACGTTCGGTATTGTTTTCATTTAAACCGCCTTAATAACGTCGGCATTAACAACCGGAACACCGAGCTGTGCCGCCATATTCATGGCTGCAATCACAAGATTGCTGACCGCCAGAGGATATAACAGGCTGACAACCCCTCTGCGACCGCCGATATTGTTACTGAGGCGGGCACGGATGGCGTCGACAGCGGTGTTATCCAGCACATCAGTTATTGGTTTTCCGGCACGTTCGAATTTGAACTTCAGAAAGTGTTCCAGCTCAGTGTCCAGTGGCAGCAATTCAACCACTTCGCAGCGCTGAACCACCTCACGGACTTCCTGGTTACGTTCGGACAGCTTCATCGCCAGTTCCGGCTGGCCAATCAGCACGATGGACAGCAGCTTTTTAAAGCCATGCTCCAGCTCAAAGAAGCGCTTCAGGTGCTTCAGTGTGGGCAGCGGCAGTGAATGTGCCTCCTCAATCACCAGAACGTGGCTGTAACCGGCGTTGCTGGAGTCCTTCAGTACGCGGTGTAACTGGCGAAAACGGGCCTCCTGACTGCGTTTGACGTTCTCCAGAGGCGCAATGGTGTTAATGATGGCTTCGGCGATGCTGGCCGCTTTCAGGGTCTTCCCTTTGTTGTCGTTGTCTTCCATCGCGATAATATAGGGCTCAATGATGATGACCGGCGCATTTTCGCGGTGAATACGCTCAATCAGGTCGCGGCGCAGCGTGCTTTTCCCCGCGCCAGATTCCCCGATAACCGCCATAAATCCGCCAAAACGGGCCGTCTGATACAGTGCCTCGCGGACATAGCGAATATCAGGCGTGGTGAACACGTCCTCTGAACTCTGCATGGCGTCATCCGCGAACGGGTCACGGAAAATGCCGAATTGCTTTTTGGTGACTGGATTTAATACCTGTTTTGCCAGTAACATATTTTCGTCCTCTTCGTTATTTGCCTGTTGCGGGACGGAGGTACTGGCGGGTTCCGCCGTCAGTACCTCATCAAACGCCCGGGATAATTCCTCCCCGAGCCCGCGTGATGCCAGGAATGTCATAATCTTCTGCCGCACTTCTTCAGGGCGACGCTTCGGCCAGATGCCGTGGTTAATCAGCTGTGAAACGGCGGGCTGCGAAACCGCTGCTGCTGCAGCGACTTCCGTCTGTTCAATACCGTGCTGTTTCATCAGGTCTTTCAGTACCAGCATGGGTGCCTCCCGTTAATGGCCGTTAACGATGCTGAGTCGTGGCGCTTTGTTCCCGGCCAGCTCCTGCGCGATGGCATCAATATCTTCTGCCGGAACGCCTTGCGGAAAGCGGCTGACCAGCTGCGCGTAGTGTTCCGGGAACCAGTTATGGCCAGTTGCCGTCAGACGCTCACGCAGTAATTTTGCCGCCTCAACATGGGATAACGGACGCTGCTCGATGCGCGGGCCTCGAACCAGACTTTCCTGGCCGCGTTTTGGCAGGTAGGTCGGGTGATCGTCGCGTTCAATATCAAGATAAGGGTTGAAACGGCCCCCGAACGGCAGGGCTTTGCCTTTTCTCGCGGCCTCGGTTTCTTCCTTACTGGTCGTGCCGAAGACGTGCTGCTCAACTTCATCAAGATGCTGCTGGGCAACGGTCTGGGGCAGCGGTTTAAAGCTCTCACCGATAACCGGGGCATCAACAGCAAAGCCGTGTTCGTCTTTCTGCACCTCGTCAACCAGGAAGAACGATTTCAGTCCATCCTCACCGGTCATCACCACCTGAGCCTGATCGTCCCGGTAGAGGTTGCGGGCAACCATCACCCGGTCATTCACACAGACACCCGGCACAGAGGAAACGTCGTACTGCCGCCCCCGGAAACGTACCCGGATAAAGCTGTCCACCTTACAGCTGACCGGCGCTGACACCGCTGCTTCACGGCAGACCTCAACAGAGGGGGCCTTGACCAGCTGCTCTTCGGTGATCTGCAACCATTTATCCGTGCGGGCCATGCCGTAACGGCTGTGAATGGCCGTGCGGTTGAACTTCATCCGCCACAGACGCGCCAGGCGGTTCAGTTCGTCGATGCTCTCCACCCGGCAGAAGCGCAGGCCATGTTCGAAATCCCGTTCCAGAATGTCACGGGCTTTTTCCACCGAGCCGGTGGCCCGGGCGTTGCGGGCTTTGTGCGCAATCAGCCTGATACCCAGCGCCTGGCACAGGTTGCCCATCGTGGGGGACTTCAGGGCTGCGCCGGGGTCTGTGAACAGTACCTTCGGCACCCCGTGCAGCACGTCAGCGCCGCCGCGCTCCTGCATCATATTGATGAGCACCGAGGTGAAGTTCTCGGTGGTTTCGCCGCCGAAGCGGTACTCCAGGTAGATCCACCCGGTGGTGTGGTCGGTTCCTTCAAAAGACCAGACGCGGTCATTGACGACTTTGGCCACGTTGGAGGGTTTATTCTTGTTGAACTCTTTCTCATCCATGATGCGCAGTCCGGTATCACCTTTAACCCCTTTGGCCGGGTTCTTGAGGTAATAAAGAACGCAGATAGACGCATCCAGCTGCCAGACGTGGTTCGGGTGGCGGCTGGCCAGCTGCACTGCCGGAGCCGGTGCCCGCAGCTGGTCAGGGTGCAGGCGGTACTGTCGCAGGGCGCGGATAATGGCGCTGGCCGACAGCGGCACAATCTCACCGGTGGTCTCATCAAGCCTGCCGCTGACGATCAGACCGTTGTCACGCAGGCTGTTGATGGCTTTTTCCACGCTGAGGGTACGTTTACCCGTCCCACGGATGGTTTCCATCAGAGTGCCGGAAATGGTCATCGCCTCCTCGCGGGTCAGCGCGGAATCACCGGCGTCAGAGCGCTGTTTTCTCGGCTTCTGCAGGCGGACGGCATTCAGTTTTTTGAGCAATGTGGCACGTGACATACACAATTCCTCGCAGGCTGCCTGATACACTGCTTCTTTTTTGCCATGCCCGGCAGCGCTGGCCGCTTCGGCGATGGCAACAAGACGTTGAGTCAGTACTGGATTCATTGCATCCCCCTTAGCGGCGCAGCAAAGTGCCCTGCGCCTCTGGTGAGGCAATAACAGCGGTGGTTTTATCCATTATTTTCATCCTCTTGCTGTGCTTCTTTTACCCAGTCCGGTATCACGCTGGTTTCGCGGGCTTCCGGCAGGCTGAATTCCTGACGCAGCTCTTCAAACTGCGCCTGAAGGTCATCAAGTAGGCCCGCCATCATGCCGGTATGGTTGATGCCGGTGCGTTCGGTGTGCTCGGTCAGGGCGTTGAAACCGCTTTTAAGGTCAAAGAACGCGCTGAGAACTCCGCTTTTAAAGCCGGTGACTTCCGTTTCAAGCGCCACGCCTTCTTCGTCCGGTGTTTCAGTGGTGGTGCGGCGAACCAGGCGGGATTTAAGTTCCTCTTTTTCATTGCGCATCGTGCCGAGTTCTTCTTTTTTCTCGGCCAGCATCTGGCGACTGATTTCAAGGTCGGTCTTCAGCTCTTCCTTCTCGCGGGCATGTTTGGCGATCATCTCTTCGGCCAGCTCAAGCAGCGCGGTTTTGTCACCTTCTTTAGCCACCTCAATCAGGGCGCTTTTCTGGTCTTCCGGCAGGCGGCGGAACTGGCGCAGTTCGCGGTAGCCGATGCCCATGCGGGACATGGATTCCAGGGCTTCTTCGCCGAAGGCGGTAAGATTGGCAATATCCAAATCGGCTTTATCCGCAGATATTCCGAGCACACTGCAGAACTCATCCCATGTGCCCGAAAACTCCGAACCGTTCGGTGTCTTCTTGCCTTTGAGGTTGCGGTATAGCTTGTTTTCCTTAACAAAAGCCAGTTTAGAAGTCCGAACCGTTCGGGAAAATTGCTCAAACGCATCAGCCATCTGAGCCTGACCCAGTAGCTGGTTTAGCAGGTCTCGTTCGTCATTCATCTGGCTGCTAACAGTGGCCATCAGATTCTGGGTGGCTTCCAGTTCAGGGCTGAGGGTTGCATCAGGTGCCAGTTCAGTGGTTTGTTGCTTAGTTCGGGCCATTCTTGCTTATCCTTAATTAGCGACTGCCAGCGATAATGCGCTGATTCAGTTCATCAATACGCCCCTGAGCGCGGGCAATTTCATTACTATGGGCAACAGCGATCTGCAGAACCTGCACACTAAGTGCAAACCTGCCGTTATCGAGCTTCTGGGCAAGCCCTTCGTCTATCAGGGTATTGAGGGCGCGGTTGATATTGGCCGGAGACTCATCCAGTGCTTTCGCCAGTTCGCTGTTGGAACGGCCACTGAGTGAAGAGCCTTTGAGCGCTTTGAGAACCCGCAGGATACGGCCACCGGATGTGGATGTGATTACCTTGCTCATGTCACATACCTCTTTTCTATATATGAAACACTGTTACACTTATTGCAGGTTCTTCAGGCTGCAACGTTGCCGGGTTTGAGCCCCAGCTTGACGGCGATCTCGTGCGATTTACCGTAATTGGCTTTGGTCTGGCCATTAAGTACCCGGTAGACCTCATTCCGGGAGTAGCCATGCTCTTCAGCCCACTGGGTGAAAGTGATCCCCCGCTGGCGAAAGAGTGATTTGACTTGTTCTGCAGTCATCGTTGTCCCCTTTATTGATGCAATGATGTTTGCCTTATGTGTGTTAGATTATGGTGCAGAAAACCTCACCAGTCAATTTTAAAGTGCAGAAAAACTCACATGATCGGTTTGCGTATTAAAGAAGAAAGAGAGCGGTTAGCCCTTACACAGCAAGGGTTGGCGGATGCTATTGAAATAGCAAAGAGAACGTTGATTGATTGGGAAAAGGGAAGGACATCACCAAATGCAGTGCAGTTATCTGCACTGTCTGCTATGGGGATAGATGTTTTGTACATAGTTACAGGTATGAGGAATGCGTCGCTACCAACAGTTACGACAGAATCTTCACTAACTAAACGTCAGTCGGCTTTGCTTGATAATTACGAGAATACAGATGAAGCTGGCAAAAAAATCATTGAGGCTACTGCCGCTGAAGTTGCGCAACAGATCGGTCTCATGAAAAAGTCAGGCTAATCTTTGAGTTAAGGGCATGGAACATGGATACCGTTCGAATTCAATATGGTTTTTTTATGGGAAATAGATTTTTTCTCCTTCTTTTAATTATTGTTTCGACCTTGATTCTCTCCGGTTGTGACAATGCTCAAAAAGCCGGAACTAATTACTTGGCGCAACAAATGCGTGACCCAGACTCTGCAAAGTTTCGTGACGTACAGACAGTTACTGATTCTGCTGATCCTTATGTTCAAAATATCTGTGGTTTCGTGAATGGCAAGAACCTCTTCGGCGCTTACAGCGGTGAACAACGTTTTGTCGTCAAGGTGTTCACTGGCCCCCAAAAATCAACTTTTACCCCCTTGAGTTTCGTTGTTGAAGGTGACGACAACCAGTCTCGTCGGGCTACAAAGGATTCGAACAAAACAACCCACCCGCAAACGCTTTTTGAAGAACGATACTGGAACAAACTTTGTATCACCAATGAGCGTAAACCTACATATTCTGGTGTTAGCTGGAAGACGCCCTTCGAGCTTTGCAGAGATAAGATACTTTCCTCAATAGAAATTAAAGGAGATGTGCCAGTGGTTGAAGCCCAATCCGTTGGTGGTGATACAATTCTTGAGTGGTATGGCGATAATGAATTCTTTGTACCGACATCAACACCACATGAGATGGATTTGCATAGTGTTCGTTGTGTTGTGAACAATGATTCTGGGGAGATAAGTGAGTTTCATATATTTTAATCTGTTTCAGGTTGTCAATAGTGCAACTGTTCCGATAACGAGATCGCCTTCAATTTATAGGCCACCACTTATATATGGTGGCCTTTTAGTCAAACTAATCAGAAATTGCAGATAATTAGCTCTCGCTTCAGTTCAGCTTTACCCGTTGTCTGGAGGTTGTAGCGGATATCGACTGTCTGAATCCGCAGCCCGGCAAAGGTTTCCCTCATTTCCTCAATATCGTTCACCGATATAACCATTTTCCCGCTGATGGTTCGTGCCAGTTCCGCCATGCGCTCGTATTCCTCCAGCCTGAATTCGACGCCATATCCCTCCGTTTTCAGGTACGGCGGATCACAGTAAAAAAGCGTATGTGGCCTGTCGTACCGCTTAATGCAGGTAGCCCAGTCAAGGTGCTCAATGGTGGTTCTGGAAAGTCGCAGGTGAGCCAGCGACAGTTCTTCTTCGATGCGCAGCAGGTTAAGGCGTGGTGCACTGGTAGTTGTGGTGCCAAAGGTGTGATCGGCCACTTTGCCGCCAAAAGCCTGTTTCTGCAGGTAGAAGAAGCGGGCCGCCCGTTGAATGTCGGTCAGTGTTTCTTCCGGGGTATCCTTCATCCAGCGGTATATCTGGCGACTGACCAGCGCCCATCTGAACTGCCGGACAAACTCATCAAGGTGATGCTTGATCACCCGGTACAGGTTAATCAGCTCGCCGTGAATATCATTGATGACCTCAACCTTGCTGGGCTCTTTCATGAAGTACAGAGCCGCCGCGCCGCAGAACGGCTCCACGTAGCAGGTGTGTGACGGAAATAACGGAAGAATATGTCTGGCCAGGCGGCGTTTGCCCCCCATCCACGGTAATACCGGCAAAAACTGAGATTTCATATTCTGTAAGCCTTTTTCATTGAATGAAAATGCAGTAGGCTTAATCTGTCTCGCGAGACGGACTGAGCCATGATGTGACTCACAGGAATGCGCTGTGCGTTACTGGCCTGCGGGATGTTCGCGCATCCTGCAGGCCGCTCTTTCTTTGCCTTATCATCCTGACCTTTGTACCTCTGCAAATATTCTGCCCGGGGGCAAATTACTCCTTACCCCGACATACCGCACACTGACTCCTGATTTATTCAGCCTTTTGGCCTTCTTCAGGAGAACCATATGTCACTACTTCACAAGGTCCGCCATCAGCGGCTGCGCAACTGGATCGTCCTTGCCGTTGCGCTGCTGGCAGCTATCGCCATCATTTCCCCGGAACAGCTCGGTGTCACACTGTATAAGCTGTCGCTGGTTTCCATTGCTGCCATTCTCGGCTACCACCTTGATCGGGCACTGTTTCCCTATGCCAGTCCGGGTAGCTATCTGATAGATGACTGGAAAGAGAATCTCGGCAAGCCGGTACCGGTGAACCGCAATGAGCCTGAGTTCCCCGTGGCAACGGGTTACGAGCTGATTTTTGCCGCTGTTCTGCTGCGACGGGCACTGATTGTCGCGGCGATCTGTATCGGCGTGACGATGGGGCTCTGACAATGATCCGACTCGCGCTGTCCCTCATCCTGCTTTGCCTGCTGAGTGGTTGTCACCCGGTCTTTGCGGCCAGCATTCCGGTTGAGGCCCGACAATACCAGCGCGAGCTGACCCGCAATGCCCGTGCTGTCTGGGGGCTCAACGCCCCAGTGTCCACCTTCGCCGCCCAAATTCATCAGGAATCACAGTGGAATGCCCGCGCCCGTTCTCCGGTCGGGGCACAGGGGCTGGCGCAGTTTATGCCCGCCACTGCCAGCTGGATTGCCGGTATTTACCCTGAGCAGTTGAAAGACCATCAGCCGTACAACCCGTCATGGTCCATGCGGGCGCTGGTGCAGTACAACCACTGGCACTGGCAGCGTATCACCGGCACCGCCAGCGACTGTGACCGCATGGCTTTTGCGCTGTCGGCCTATAACGGCGGTCTGGGCTGGGTCCAGAAAGACCGGAAGCTGGCCACCAGTCGCGGGCTGGATGCCAGTCGTTACTGGAACCAGGTCGAAAAGGTGAATGCGGGCCGCAGCGCTGCCAACTTTCGCGAGAACCGGGGTTACCCCCTGAAAATAATCTACACCTGGCAACCGCGCTATCTTACGGCGGGCTGGGGACCGGGAGAATGTCATGACTTCGACTGAATGGGTGAAAGTGATCGCCCGTTATCTGTTGTGGGGAGCGCTGATACTGGGGTCGGTCTGGTTTATCTGGCGTCAGGGATACGAACGCGGGGAAGCGGATGTGCGCATTGAGGTCGCGAATCAGAAGACTCAACAGGCCGCCGATTCCCTGAATCAGTTTATCGACGGGGCCAGGCAACTGACTGCGCAGGCGAATCAGGCCAGCACCTTACTGGCACAACAAATCAACGCCCGCCAGCAGGCGGATGAAAAATCTACGGAGGCCATTCGTGAGGCTCTCAAAAAGAACGCTGCCAGTCGTGCTGGTTGCAGGTTTGATGCTGACGTCATGCAGGAACTCGCCGGAGCCCGGGAGAGAGCAGCAACAGCCGCTTCCTCGGGTCTTGCCAGCGAGGATGACCGTACCATGTCCCCGTCCGGTGTTTCCGGCAAGTAGCGGCATGGACGATCTCGCGGTGGCTCAGAAGCAGTTATATGACCAGTATGGCCTGTGCGCCGGTCAGCTGGTTGAAGTCATCAAGTGTGCCCAGGAGGGTAACTGTGGGAATAAATGAACTGAGATTCGACTGGGCATTTTTGCAATGGGCAGTGATGGCGGTGGTCGGTGTCTATACCTGGCTGATTGGTCGCCAGTCCGCCAGTCAGAAGGAATTGCTGGAGCTGCGCACCCGCATCACCACCGTTGAGGCGCAAATTAAATCGGTGCCAACGCAGTCGCAAATCACCGAGCTCATCGCAAAACTGAGCCGTACTGAAGCCCAGATGCACGGGATGCAGGAGCAGATAGCGGCCACCTATCGTCGTACTGAGAATATTGAAGCCTATCTGCTGCAGAAGAAATAACGGAGGACCCATGAACTTTGCCAGTTTTTTGCGTGAGGACCAGCGCCTCGTCATGCTGCGTTTTTTATCCGAAATGCCGAGCTACAGCTCCAACAGTTCCGTCATTTACCAGGCACTGACCCGCTATGGCCATGCGCCCAGCCGCGACCAGATTAAATCAGAGCTGCGCTGGCTTGAAGAGCAGGGTCTGGTGACGGTTGAAGATATCGGAACGGTGCTGGTTGCCCGCCTGACCGAACGCGGCGCTGATGTGGCTGCGGGTCGGGCGATTGTGCCTGGCGTGAAGCGTCCCGGCGCGGGGGGCTGATATGGGAAGAAAGTCCACGATTCACCGTCTGGAGCCTGACGTCCGCGCCCATATCGAGCGCCGCCTGCGGGAAGACCGTATGACGCTGGATGAGCTGCTGGCTGACATTCACGAACACTTCCCGGGCGAGGACGCACCCAGCCGCAGTGCGCTGGGTCGTTATAAGCAGACGTTTGGCGAAATGGTCAGTCGCATGCGCGAGCAGGACCAGATGGCCCGCCTGCTGGTGAGTGAGCTGGGAGAGAATCCCGACGAACGCGCCGGAGCCCTGATGGTTCAGGCCGTCACCACACTCACCACCCATGCCGCCTTTACCGCTCAGCAGGCCGAAGACCCGGACATCGACACGGTGCGCCATCTTGCCCGTGCCGCCAAAGACGTCCTGCAGTCGCGCAAGGCCAGTCTCGATGAGCGCCGCGAGATTGAACGTGCCGCCCGCGAGCGTCTGTTGCGCGAGCAGGAAGAGAATCTGAAAGAGACCGCCAGAGCGCAGGGGTTAAGCGAAGACCAGGTACAGTTCTGGCGCGAGCGTGTCCTGGGGATCAAGTGATGAAACCATTAGCGTCCACCATCCGTACCGTTGAATGGGACGAGCTTCCGGCGCGGGCCCGGGAAATCCCGTTCGGCTTCAACCCGTTTGCTGACGGTGTGCTGATGGCCCACCAGGTCGAATGCCTCAAATTTGATGTGTCCATTCTGGCTATCCCGAAGGGGCGACGTACCGGTATCACCTTCGCATGGGGGCTGAATTCCACTCTGATAGCCGGTGCCCAGAAAGTGGCTGGCGGTGATAACGTCTATTACATCGGCGATACCAAAGAGAAAGGGCTGGAGTTCATTGGCTACGTGGCCAAGTTCGCCCGCGTCATCGCAGCCCAGCAGGCGCAGGACGTCTCAGCGATTGAAGAGTTCCTTTTCGAAGACCAGGACGAACAGGGTAATACCCGGATGATTGCTGCCTATCGCGTCCGCTTCGCCAGCGGGTTCCAGGTGGCTGCGCTCTCTTCCCGTCCGGCCAACATCCGAGGTCTGCAGGGCGTGGTGGTTATCGACGAAGCGGCATTCCACCAGGATGTGCAGGGCGTACTGGATGCAGCGACCGCACTGCTTATCTGGGGGGGGCGTATCGTTATCATCAGTTCCCATAACGGTAAGAACAACCCGTTTTGTCAGTTCTGTAATGATATTGAGGCGGGCCGCTATGGCGATGATGCCGCCGTATTTACCGTGACCTTTGATGATGCTGTCGCCAATGGCCTGTTTGAGCGGGTCTGCGCCATGAAAGGCGAAGCGGCAACCGTCGAGGGGAAAAAGACCTGGTATAACCGTATCCGTAACGCCTATGGCCCGCGTAAAGCGGCGATGCGCGAGGAGCTGGACGCCATCCCGCGTGACGGTAACGGTATCTGTATTCCCGGTGTCTGGATCGAACGGGCCATGCCGGAGGAACGGCCCGTCATCCGTCTCGCGCTGGATGATGACTTTATCCATATGACCGAGGCAGAGCGAGCGGCATGGGGTAATGACTGGATTGACAGGGAGCTGCGCCCGGTGATGGCAGAAACCCTGAACCCGGAGCTGCGCCACGTGTTTGGTATGGACTTCGCCCGCCACCGTCACTTCTCCTCCATCGTACCGATGGCCATCATGCAGAACCTGTGCCGCGATGTCCCGTTCCTGCTGGAGCTGAACAACGTGCCTTCAGCGCTGCAGCAGCAGATCCTGTTCTGGCTTATCGAGCATCTTCCCCGCCAGTCAGGCGGTGCGATGGATGCCACCGGGCCGGGGATGGTGCTGGCCGAGTACACCGCTGACCGCTATGGTCGCCCGCGTATCGCGGAGATTAGCCTGAACCGCAAGTGGTATGGCTTCTGGATGCCGAAATTCACCGGACTGTTTGAGGACAGCATGATCATCCTGCCGCGCGATGAGAACACCGCACAGGACCTGCGGGCAGTGGAAAACATCGATGGCGTGCCGATGGTGGCCAGCCTGGAGAAAAAAGACCTCAAAGACCCCGAGCTGGTGCGTCACGGCGATACGGCCATTGCCGGTTGCCTGGCGAACTATGCTGCCCTGAATCTGGCCACTGAGATAGCGTTTGAGTCCACCGGTGAGCGCGATATTTTCCGCGTGCTGTCAGGCTTCGGCGACAGCAGCAGCGCCGGGGAATTCACTGACACCGGATTCGGTACCGTACGTGGCATTAATGACTTTGGAGGATTCCTGTGAGTCGCAAAAAACAAAAAAGACAAATGCCATCAAAACCCTCATCCACATCACGTCCTGAACTGGGGCGCGAGTTTGCCTCGACCGGTGACGGGCGCGATATCACCCGCCCGTGGATTGGTGCGCTGGCATTATCCGATGACAGCGTTCTGCAGCATCGCGGCGCACCTGACCTGAAGATATACCGCGAGGTACTTAGCGACGATGAGGTCAAGTCGGCCTTCAGCCAGCGTCAGGATGCACTGATATCCCGTGAGATTAAGGTTGAGGCCGGTGGCGAGCGCCCGGTGGATATTGAGGCGGCAGACGCCATGCGCCAGCAGATAGACGCGCTGGGCTTCGACCGCATCACCCGTCTGATGCACTATGGCGTGTTCTATGGCTATGCGGTGTCAGAGCTGATTTATGGTGTCCGGGATAATTTATTGTGGATTGACGACATTAAGGTCCGCGACCGTCGCCGCTTCCGTTTCAGCCCGAAAGGCGAACTGCGCCTGCTGACCCCACAGAATATGATGGCCGGTGAGCCCTGCGAAGGGCCATATTTCTGGTCATTTTCCACCGGAGCAGACCACGATGATGAACCCTACGGTCTGGGACTGGCACACTGGCTGTACTGGCCGACATTCTTCAAACGCAACGATATCAAGTTCTGGCTGATTTTCCTGGACAAGTTCGGGATGCCGACCGTTGCGGGGAAACATCCCGAAGGGGCCACGCCGGAGCAGAAACGTAACCTGCTGGCGCTGACCCGGGCCATTTCGACCGACAGCGGCGTCATTATGCCCGAGGGGATGAGCGTCGAACTGATGTCAGCGGCCCGTTCCGGTGCCGCTGACTACCAGGCAATGTACAGCGCGATGAACGAGGCCATCCGCCGCGTGACGGTGGGCCAGATATCCAGCTCAGGTGGCGCGGCAAAGGGTATCGGTGGAAACGAGTCTCTGCAGGACAAAGTACTGGACTCCATCGTCAAGGCCGATGCGGATGTTATCTGCGAGTCCTGGAACCGTGGCCCGGGGAAATGGTTTACCGAGTTTAACTTCCCTGATGCCGCAGTGCCGGTGGTGTCCCGCGTCTTCGAAGAGGCGGAAGACCTGAAAGACCGGGCTGAGCGCGACAAAACCATCAGCGAGACCACCGGCTATCGTCCGACGCTGGCCACCATTAAAGAGACCTATGGCGGTGAGTGGGAGCAGAAGCCTGAGCCGGTATCATCTGCCCCCCGCGCCGCTGCGCCGTCGTCATTTGCGGAGCATGACCCGGACCATAACGAGATCGCCTCGCTGATGGCCGGTCGCCTCAATACCGAACTGCGCCCGGTCATGGACGGCTGGATCAATCAGATAAAAGCGCTGGTTGACTCTGCTGAGACCGCCGACGAGCTGCGCGACGGTCTGACGGCACTGATACCCGATATGTCGCTTGATGACTATGCCCGCATTCTGGGTGAAGCCATGTCCGCTGCCGCCCTGGCAGGACGCAACGATCTGCTGGAGGAAATGAATGGCCGGTAACGTCAGCTATGGCTCGCTGCCGTTCAGCGAGCAGATCGAATTCTTCCGTCGCAAGTTCAACACGAAGACCGATGCCTGGACAGACGTCTACGGCTCCGCGCATGACAGTGAGTTTATGGTTGCCGGAGCCAACCGCGATGCCCTGCTGGCAGACCTGCGTACCGCAGTCGAGAAAAGTCTTGACGGTGGTACGCTGGAAACCTTCCGCAAGGATTTTGCGGCCATCGTTGCGCGGTATGGCTGGAGTTATAACGGCGGCTTTGAGTGGCGCTCCCGCACTATTTACGAAACGAACCTGCGCAGCGCTTACATGGCCGGGCGCTACCAGCAGCTGATGGACATGCGCGACACCCATCCCTACTGGGAGTATGTCCACAGCGATGTGGTTGAGCATCCCCGCCAGGAGCATCTGGGCTGGAACGGCATGGTGCTGCGGGCAGATGACCCGTGGTGGATTTACCATTTCCCGATCAATGCCTGGGGTTGCCAGTGCAGCGTGATTGCCCGCACCGAAGACGACCTGCGGCGCATGGGCAAAGACGGTCCGGATACTGCGCCACCGGTTAAATTCATTGCCCGCGTGATTGGCCAGCGCAGCCCGGGTGGCCCGAGGACCGTTATTGTGCCGGAAGGGATTGACCCGGGGTTTGAGCATACCCCGGGCCGCAGCAGGTATTTCAGCGAGGTGCCACCGCCCCGTGGCGGCAGTCCGGTCGGCGACGGACCGTTCACGCCGGTGGCGGAAGCGCCAGCCACAGCGGCACCGTTGCCAGCGCCCCGTCCGGCTCCGGTGCCTGACGATGATACTGACGCGGTAGACGCCTTCCTGCAGCTGTTCGGCGCGACCGGCGATCAGGACGCGGCGTTCCGCGACCCGACAGGCCAGCGCATCGCCATTGGCAGCGATATGTTCGCATCGCCGGAGGGTCAGGGTCAGATACCGCTGACACTGGCGCAGGCACTGAAACTGGCAGAGACCATTCAACACCCCGATGAAATCTGGGCGCAGATTGTCTGGTTGCCGGAAGAGCAGCAGTCGCTGGTGAGGCGTTATTACCTGGCCCGCCTGCAGCAGGAAGGTGAGGCGAACCCACTGTCCGTAGTGTTCGCCACCGGGCGCGATGGCTGGGCCGGTAATATTTCAACTGACGATACGCTGCTGCAGTCGCTGCGACAGGGTATCCGCCTGTGGTCGCGGGAGGACTGACGATGTCGGGTGTGACGCTGACGTTTGATGCTCAGGATGCGCTGAGCCGACTGTGGGATGCCCGGACCGAAATGATGCGCCCGGCACCGCTGTTGCGTTCAATGGGAGAGCGCCTTCTGGAGTTTCACCAGCAGCGTTTCACGGAGCAGATATCGCCGGAGGGCGTACCGTGGCAGGAACTGTCGGCCCGGTACCAGAAGCGTAAGCGGAAAAACGCGGACAAGGTTCTCACCCGCGACGGCTATCTCCGAAATACCCTGCGCTGGCAGGTGAATGCCGATGAGCTGCTGTTCGGTACGAACCGGGTCTATGGTGCCATTCACCAGTTCGGCGGTACCATCGAAATCGCCGCCCGCAGTCAGCAGGCGTATTACCGGCAGAAGAAAAACGGCAAGGTTGGCAGTCAGTTCGTCCGAAAGTCGAAATCAAACTACTCACAGTGGCACACCATTCCGGCCTACAAAATCACGATCCCCGCCAGAAAGTGGCTGGGTGTGTCAAAAACGGAAGGGGAAACGCTTATCGATATGGCGAAAAACTACCTGCAGGGGGCGTTTAACTGATGTCGCCGTCAGACGCCCTGTAACGCGTTCTGGTGGTCGCCTGGCTACGATGACGCAATCTGTGCTGGCGACCCGTATTATAATACGTTTTAATACGGTTCCCGGCCCTTTTCCTCCCCAGCGCAGGCCCTCAGATTTACCTTCCACCTCATTTTTATCTGCCCGTGGGCAGATTACCCCCTGAACACGTTTCGTCATGATGTCGCCATAACCCCTGACAACCAGAATGACGACAGCCATGACGACGAGCACAGCTAAAGCGACACTTGCGGTTTTTGCCCCCGGCACCCACACCGCGATGGATGGCCGGACCATCACGTTCACCCCTGAAGACTGTATTGATCTGGCCAACAGCTACGACCCTTCAGTATCGGAAGCCCCGTTTGTCATCGGGCACCCGAGCCTGACCGCTCCGGCGTATGGCTGGGCGGAACGCCTTGAGTATCGTGATGGCATCGTCTATGCCGCACCGCGCCAGGTGAATCCGGCCTTTGCGGAAGCCTTCAACGCGGGCAGCTACAAAAAACGCTCCCTCTCTATTTATCAGCCTGACAGCCCCGGCAACCCGAAACCCGGTCATTTCTATGCCCGCCACGTGGGTTTTCTGGGGGCTGTCCCTCCTGGCGTCAAAGGGCTCCCTGATGCGCAGTTCGCAGAGGCCAGCGGCGATAACGGCCCGCTGGAGTTTGCCCTGCCGTGGGAGGCCGACAATCTGGCCAGCCTGTTTCAGTCGATTCGCGACTGGGTGATTCAGGAGACAACCATCGAGCAGGCCGATTCCATCATTCCTCAGTGGCGTATCCAGTCGATTCTGGACTCGGCAACTGATGAACGTAAGTCAATCTCACCACTGGCATATGCCGAGGAGACCAATGTGGACCCGAACAAAAAGACCCCCAGTACGGCGACGGACTTCGCCGAGCGTGAAGCCGCGCTGGCAGCACGTGAAGCCAAACTGGCTGCAGACGAGGAAGTTGCCCGTACCCGACAACTGGAGGAAAAACGCACTGCCACCGTGGCGTTTGCCGATGGTCTGGTTAAGGGCGGTAGCATTCTTCCGCGCCAGAAAACAGCCATTGTCGAAGTGCTGATGAACCTGTCCCAGGAGCCGCTCTCTTTCTCTGAAGGGGAGACGACTATCAGTCAGTCGCCGGAGGCACTGCTACGCGAGATCCTCAGCACTAAACCTGCCGTCGTGAATTTCAGCGAAAAAACCGGCACGGCTGATGATCCTGTCGATTTCGCCGATGCTTCCGCTCTGGCCACTGCCGCACAGAACTATCAGGCAGAGCAGGCTAAACAGGGTCGCACCATCTCCATGACGGACGCCGTTAACCACGTGAAGAAAGGAGCCCAGCAATGAATATTCCGGGTCTGATCACCTGCCATAAGGCAGAAGTGGCACTGGCTGCGCGTCGTATGGTCACGCATGGCACCGTGCCGGACGAAATCACTCTGGCCGTCGATGGCAGCAAACTGATTATCGGTGTCACCACCCTCGTTGCTGCCAGCGTCGGGGAACCCGCTGATGTGGTCCGCAGCCAGCTGACCCCGGTTATCTATGGCGGTGATGTTGTCGCTGGTGACCCGCTGACGGCTGATGCTGATGGTCGTGCCGTTCCGGCCACTGCGGGTCAGTTCTATCTCGGCTTTGCGGAGTATGACGGTGCCGAAGACGATCTCGGCTCTGTCTGGATTGCACCGGGTCAACTGGCCGCTGCTGCAGCCGGTGGCGGTTGACAGCAGCGCCCTGGGTAACAACAGAATTTTTCATCTTATTTTTCCGGAGTAATTCAGAATGGCCAAAGCACCGTTTCCGATTGACCCCCACCTGACGGCGATTGCCATCGGGTACCGTAACCTCTCCCTGATTGCCGACAGCGTATTACCGCGCGTGCCGGTGGGGAAAGCCGAATTTAAATGGTGGAAGTTCGATCTCGGTCAGGGCTTCACCGTACCGACCACCACCGTCGGACGGACGTCACAACCCAATCAGATTGAGTTTGATGCAGAGGATGAGACCTCCTCGACCAACGACTACGCCCTTGATGCACCGGTTCCGCAATCCGATATCGATAACGCTCCAGCCAATTACGATCCGCTGGGCCGTGCGACCGAGCGCGTGTCCGATATCATCATGCTCGACCGCGAAGTCCGCACCAGCAAAGCGGTGTTTAACGCAGCCAATTATCCCGTGGGTAATAAAGAAAACCTGGCTGCTGCTGACCAGTGGGACAACGACGCCAGCAAGCCAATCAGGAAGATTGTCACTGCGCTCGACAAGATGATCATGCGTCCGAACGTGGCAGTACTGGGACGCTCTACGGCAACAGCCCTGCGTCAGAACCCGTCAGTCGTGAAAGCCTATAACGGCACGCTGGGTGAAGATGGCCTGGTACCGCTGGACTTCCTTCGCGGCCTGCTGGAACTCGACGAAATCGTCGTGGGTTCGGCGTTCGTCAATATCGCCCGACCGGGCCAGAAGCCGGTGCTGGTACGTGCCTGGGCCAACCATGCCGCCTTTATCTACCGTAATCTGCTGGCCGATACCCAGGGTGGCGTGACCTTCGGCTTTACCGCGCAGTTTGGCTCCCGTGTCTCCGGTTCCATTCCTGATCCGGACATGGGGATGCGCGGTGGCCAGCGCGTCCGTGTCGGTGAGTCCGTGCGTGAGCTGATTGTGGCTCAGGACTGTGGCTACTTCTTCCAGAATGCCGTATCGGCATAAGCGGAGGCGAGTGATGGCCGTGACCTGGTATATCTCCCTTGCTGAACTGGCTGACCGCCCGGGTGCGGTCGAACTGTCTCAGGTGACTCAGCTTCCGGGCAAGCCTCCGGCCCGACCGGAGCTGCTGGATGCGGTGTTGCGTGGGGAAGAGACCACGTCATGGCCTCCTGCTGAAGTGGCGGTGGCCCTTGAGGTGGTGGAACGCATTGGCGGTGCGGTGGAAGAAGCCCAGAACCTGATTGACGGCTATCTGCGCCAGCGTGGTTACACCCTGCCGCTGGTGAAGGTCCACCCGATCCTGAGTAGCTGGGGCCGCTCCGTCGTGCGCTACAAGCTGCATCAGCATCGTATTTCTGATGAACGGACAGACCCGATTGTCCGTGATTACCGCGATGCGATGAAGCTGATGGAGCAGCTGGCCAACGGCAAATTCAGCCTCGGCGCAACCGATACGCAGAAACCCGCTGGCGGTCCGCCGATGGTGGATGGCCCCGGTCGCACGTTCAGCATGGACTCACTGAGGGATTTCGGAAAATGAGCAGCGAACCGTTTTCCATCAGCCTGATCGTCGAGCGGCTCCAGCCATTGACGCCGGAGCCGCTGAGCTTTCTCGGCACCATCGTCGAATACAGCCAGGTGACGGAACTGTCAGGATTTGCGGTCCCCGGCGCGTATGTCCTGATGGGGCCTGAGCGCGGTGTCCCGGGGAACGGAAGCCGGGCACAGGTTGCCGAGGCGGTCTTCGGTGTGGCCGTTGCCGTGCGCAACTATGGGCAGGGGGCCGACGGTCTGACCCATGAAATCAGCCCGCTGATTGGCCAGATTCGTGAGCAACTGATTGGCTGGGTGCCCGGCAAGCTTGCAACCACCGGTATCCAGTGGCTCAAGGGCGACATTCTGGACTATGACGGCGGCACCCTGCTCTGGATGGATACCTTCCAGGTCAATCATGTTATCGGAGGCAGACGATGCCCGACGTAAAACTCCTGCAGCCGCATACCCATCAGGGTAAGCGCTTTGCAGCCGGTGAAACCATCACCGTGACCGAAGCCGAAGAAGTCTGGCTCCGGGACCATCAACTTATCGGGGTTGCCACTCCGGTCGTAAGCGACACTCAGGGCAACCGTGGCAAAAGTAAACAACAGGAGCCGGAAGACAATGGCACAGCTTGAAACCTACTACTACGGCCAGGGGAAAGTGTTTCTGGCCCGTCGTCTGGCTAACGGGAAGCCCGGTGCATTCCGCTGGGTTGGCGATGTGTCGGCCTTATCGCTGGCGCTGACTGTCGAGCGTCTTAACCACAAAGAGAGTTATTCCGGACGCCGGGGCACGGTACGCAGCTTTGTCACCAACCAGGACGGCACGCTGACGTCAACCTGGCACGATCTGGCCCCGGAGAATCTGGCCGTGGTGCTTTACGGTGAGCAGGTTGTGATCCCCGCAGGCACCATCACCGGCGAACTTCTACCGGCAGGTATTACGGCGGGTGAACGCTACATTCTGGACCATCAGCGCGTCAGTGACGTGGTTATTGGTACCCTGGTGGAAGGGACCGACTACGAAGTGGATTACACCTACGGGGCGATCACCTTCCTGACCGCTCAGGCAACGGCACCGTCCGTGAATTATGAGTATGCAGGTTCGGTCAACACCACGCTGTTCACGCAGCAGCCGGAAGATTTCTACCTGCGTTTTGAGGGGATCAACCTTGCCGAAGGCGGTGCGGCGAAGATTCTGGAGCTTTACAAAATCTCCTTCTCCCCGGCCTCTGCGCTGGCGCTGATTCAGGGTGACACCTCGCTGGCCGGGCTGGAGACCACCTCCACCGTGCTGTACGACAATGCCCGCCCGGACGACCCGACCATCGGTCGCTTTGGACGCGTCATTGATGTTGCGGAGCCTGTCGCATGAGCAAGCAGAAACCCGCCGATACCGAAGACGAGCTGAGCGTGCTGCTCTCGACCCGCAATATCACCATTGCGGGCCGGGGGCTGGTTATCCGCGAATACACCCTGGTGGATATGCTGCAGTTGGGCGACAAACTGGATGCGCTCACCCACAGTCTGGCGGAGGTAATGCAGACACCGTGGCCCCTGATTGAAGAGATTGAAGCCGTGCTGCGAAAGCACGCCGGTGATATCCCTGAACTCATCGCCTGTTCTGTGGACCAGCCCGTTCAGTGGGTGGCGCTGCTGCCCGCCGGTGAGGGCCAGAGCCTGATTGACTGGTGGTGGACCCAGAACCGCCGTTTTTTTATGAACGCTGTCGTCCGGCTGGAAACCATCAGGGCAACACGGGCGAAATTGTCGGCTTCGGCAGCATCTTCGCAACCCTCATCCGGGCCGGACACGACCCGGGCAGGCTCGGAACCTACACCCTCCGCCAGCTGACGCTGTATTACAGCGAAGCGCTACGGCAACACCGGCAGGCGTGCATTGACCGCGTATTTGATGTCAATGCCGCATTTGCCGGTGGCAATACCGCCACTCAGCGGGTGAATGCCCTGAAATCCTGATCGGGGCTTTTTCTTCCTTTATATACAGGTGCGTCATGGCCGATAACTCCACCCTCAATTTAATGCTGAAAATCCGCGCCGACCTCGCGGATGCCAGCCGTGCCCTGCAGGGGCTGGCCGGAGATGTGGAAGACGTTGGCTCTGCAGCAACAACCAGCTCACAGAAACTCAGTACCACCGCCCGGGCGCAGGATAGCGTCGCCGAATCAGCCCGTAGCCACGCTCAGGAAGAGCAGCGTGCCGCCGCCGCTGCGTCACAGACAGGTGATGCCGTCCAGCAGGCGGCGACTGATTATGCCGGTTATCAGGCAGCTATTGCCCGCACCCGGGCCGAGATGGGCTCGCTCCAGAATGGTATGGACGGCACCACGGCAGATATTGATGCCCAGCGGGCTGCGCTGACCGCCCTGGTCAACCGTATCGACCCGGTGGTCGCTGCCTATGGCCGACTGGATGATATGCAGGAGCAGCTGAGTACATTCCGTGGCGCGGGTCTTGTCGGCGATGATGATTTCGAACAGTACTCCTCACGCCTGAACGAACTGCGCCTGCAGGTGGAAAAATCCGCTCATGCCGCGACCGATGCCGGGCGCAAGGAAGCGGCTGCAGCCCGGGAAGCCGCACAGGCAGAAGCCCAGGCTGCGGCCACCAAAGAACAGTTCATCAACCGGCTGCGCGAGCAGGCCGAGACAATGAACCTGACCACTGCCGAGCTGCTGCAGTACAAAGCGGCACAACTGGGTATTTCGGCGGAAGCTGCACCGTTTATTCAGAAGATTACCGACCAGAACGCCGCCATGAGTAAAGGCGGTATCAGCGCCGGTCAGTATGCGCAGGCCATGCGATACCTGCCGATGCAGATAACCGATGTTGTCACTTCGCTGGCCAGCGGAATGCCGGTCTGGCTCGTGGCCATTCAGCAAGGCGGGCAAATCAAGGACTCGTTTGGCGGCGTGGGCAACACCTTTAAAGCACTTCTGAGTATCATCACCCCCGCCCGTTTAGCGATGGGAGGGCTGGCTGGTATTGTTGCGGCGGCAGGGATTGCTGCAGTTTCGGCGATGAATGACCAGGATGCCTTTAACAGCTCGATCCAGAAAACCGGCAACTATGCCGGTGTGACCTCCGGCGAACTGGAGCAGATGGCCCAGCAGGGTGGCCAGTTACGCGGCAATTACAGTCAGGTGCGCGATATCCTGAATGGACTGGTCAGCAGTGGTCGGTTTACTGGCGAAACGCTGAACTCTGTCGCGCAAGCTGCCTCTCTGATGGCCGAGCTGTCCGGAGACTCGGCGGATCAGGTCGTGTCGAACTTCCTCAAGATGAGTGACAGTGCAACCACGTGGGCCGCCAACACCAACCAGCAGTATCACTTTCTGGATCTGGAGACCTATCAGCGAATCCAGAGCCTGGAAGATCAGGGGCGAAAAGAAGAAGCGATTGAGCTGGCCTCTCAGGCATTTAAGAAGGCGAGCGAAGAACGCCTTCGCACAATGGAGCAACAGCTCAACCGGGCGGCGAGAGCATGGAATAATGTAAAAATTGCGGCCACTGGTGCATGGGAATCGTTTAAAGATAAAGCCGGTGGTGCACTTGGGCTGGATACTCCGGCTGACGAGCTGACAGTTAAAATTAAGGAATTAGAAGCCAAAATTGCAGCTGCGGGTAGTGATACAGAGGTTGCTATGCAGCCTCGTGAATACCAGGAGTCAGTGAAGCGATACAAAGAGGATCTGGCTGCACTTAAGGAAAAACAACAGGCTGAAGAAAAAGCCATAGCCGCCGAAGCAAAGCGCAAACAAACCGATGTCGAGAGCATTGCTGCTGCCGAGAAACTCCAGAAACTCTGGAAAGGCAACCGCTCCGAGCTTGAAAAAGAAGCCGACGCGGTAGAAGAAACCCGTAAGAACTATGAAACGTTATGGAAGAGTGCCAGCGGTCGGGACATGCTTCAGTCCCGTGGCGTCACCTCCACCGACGGTAAAAACTTTTCCGGTGGCCAGTGGGATACCGACACGAAAGCGCTGGATAAATCTGGCCAGAAAGCAGAACAGTACAACAAACAGCTGCAGCAGACGCTGAACCAGAAAAAAGCCATCACCGAGCTGGACCGCGTCGAGGCTGAAATCCGCAACGGCACACTATCCAGTGCGACTAAAGCCCAGCAGGATGAAGCCCGGGCGCTGGCCAAAAAGATTGATGCGGCCAACGCGGCCAATAAGGCGACAAAGGAAGGTCAGTCGCTGGCCAAACAGCAGGAAACCTCCAATAAAAACTTCGTCAAACAGCTTGAGGATCAGGCAGCAAAACGCACTCAGGGTGCTGCCGCTACCCGCGCCCAGGAGATTGCGACCCGCAACCTGACCGCCGAGCAGCGCCGTCAGGCTGAAGCGGCGAACGCGGCCATCACTGCCCAGGAGTTTAAGGGCCAGAACCTCCAGCTGCAGCTGGAATACATGCGCGATACCGGCAACACCGCTGGCGCATCGATGCTCGAGCTGCAGAACCGTGTATCTGACCTGCGCCGCGAGTTTGAAGCCAGTGGAAACACCGAAGGACTGAACTGGCTCGACAAGCTGCTGCCGGTCGCGGAAACCAAAATCCGCGTCGATGACCTTAAAAAGTCGCTCGACGACCTGTTCACATACCAGTCCCAGCAAGAAACCAGCATTCAGGCGCAGGTTCAGGGTGGCCTGCTTAATGAGATTCAGGGGCGGCAGCGCCTCGTCCAGCTTCACCAGGAAGTTGGCGACAAAATCAAAGGCTACCTCCCGCAGCTGAAAGAGATGGCCACCGCCCCCGGTGAAGCCGGTGACAAAATCCGGGAGATGATCCGCCAGCTCGAGGAAGAACTCGGCAAGCTGAATCAGGCGGGGAATGAGCTGACTCAGGCATTCCGCGACGGTCTGCAGAGCGGTATCGAAAGTTCTCTGATGGGGCTGGCCAAAGGCACGATGAACCTGCGTGATGCGGTGAAAAACCTTGCCCTCACCATCATTAACAGCATGGCGCAGCTGGCGGCACAGCAGCTGGCGCAAATGGCCACTTCCAGCCTTATCGGGAGCAGCGGCGGCATTGGCGGTCTTCTTGGCAGTGTGTTTGCGGCTGATGGCGGTCAGGTTCGCGGTCCGGGCAGCACCACCTCGGATTCCATCCCGGCGATGCTCTCCGACCAGGAGTTTGTGACCCGGGCCGCTGTGGTTCAGCAGCCCGGTGCGCTGGACTTCCTGCACGCGTTCAACCGCCACGGTATGGCGGCGGTCGAGGGCTGGTTGCCCCGCGTTCGTCATGCCACCGGAGGACTGGCGGGCATCCCCGCACAGAATATGCCGGTCCCGGCCTCAGTGCCTGAAACCGCGATGGCCACACCCGCCGCTGCGTCGCAGCAGCCCATCAGCCTGCAGCAGCAACTGGTGCTGGATCCGTCCGAGGTTTATACCGCCGGAGCGCAGACGCTGGCTGGCCAGCGCCAGTTCACCACGTCGCTCAAAGCGCAGGTGCCGACCCTGAAACAATGGCTGGGGCTGAATAAATGACGACGTTATTCCCCTGGCTGGCAGACCCCGACTGGTCCCGTGGCGTGACTGAGACGCTGGAGTGGAAGACCGATGTGCTGCAGTCGCCCACCGGCGCAGAGCAGCGGATTTCCCGTCGACTTTCACCGCGCCGGACGTTCGAGTTCACGGCAATGCTGTATGACACCGCCCGCCAGCGCTTCGAACATATGCTCTGGCAGGGCTGCGCGGGTACCTGGGCTATGCCGGTGTATCCGGATGTTTTTGCGCTACCAGCAGGGGTATCCAGTGGCGCAACCGCGCTCTCCATTCCGACCGCCGGGCGTGACTTTTCTGTTGGCGGAACAGTGTTGCTGAAAACCGATGAGTCTCCTGATGCAACCAGCCGGATGGCGACCGTTGCCGCGATCACCGGTGATGTCCTGCAACTGGTCTCCCCGCTGACCGACAGCTGGCCTGCAGGCTCGCTGGTGTATCCGGTACGTCCGGCGGTGCTGACAGAGCCGCCGTCGCTGTCCCGTCTCACTGATACGGCGACGTCTGCGCAGGTGCGCTTCCGTATTGCTGAACACAATACCTTCAGTGATGCGCCGGTGCTTACACAGTACCGTGGTCACCCGGTACTCGAAACCGAAACCGACTGGTCAGAATCGGTCAGCGGCAGCTATCAGCCCCTGATTCGTGAGCTGGACAACAGCAGCGGCATTCCGTACCGACTGGATACTGCCGGTCGACCGTTCTGGCGGCAGACACACAGCTGGTTCACCGTCAACCGTCTGGCACAGACTTCCCTGCGCCAGCTTCTGTGGTACCTGCGGGGGCGTCAGCGCCCGATATGGGTGCCCTCGCAGATGCTGGACTTTTCCCCGACATCTGCCATCAGCGGCCATTCCGTTGATGTGATCGAGGCAGGTTTTACTGAGCTGGGTATTCGCCCGGGTCGCCGCGATATCTGCATTCTGCTGGCTGATGGCACCCGCTATTACCGCCGCATCATCGCTGTAAGTCTGGTCAGCGGTGTGGAGCGTCTTGTGCTCGATGGCGATGCCATTTCTGCAGAACAGCACCAGATCGTGTCCATTTCCCTGATGACCCTTGCTCGCCAGGATGCCGACAGCGTGTCCTGGGAGCATGTGACCGACGCCGACGGCGTGGCCCGGGTTGCCACCACTTTTACCGGAGTACGTGATGAGCTGGAGTGAGTTTGAATATTCCGTGGCCGATGGCCAGCCGCTGACGCTGTATGAGTTCCGGCTCGGAGACAGCCTGTTCTGGCGTTACAGCAACGCCGACAAAGATATCGATTTTGCCGGTCAGGTCTGGGAAGCACAGGCCATCAGCAACAGCGGTCTCAGTTCCGGCAGCGGTGACGGGATGGATATCACCGTTCCCGCCAGTAATGCGGTGGCGCTGCTGTTTCGTGCGACACCACCCTCGCGCACCGTCAGGGTGCGGGTCATGCGCTGGCACGCGACGGATACCTCCGGCGAGTTTCGCGTCGTCTGGATCGGGGAGATCAGCAGCGTCAAACGCGAACAGATTGAATCCTGCAAGCTGATCACCATCAGCCTGGCCAGCACGTTTACACGGGTCGGGCTCCGGCTCACCTGGGGACGTCAGTGCCCCTATGCGCTGTACGATCATAACTGCCGTGTTGACCCGCTCCGGTTCGCGGTCAGCGGCGTGGTGGTCACCGCCCTCGATGGTTCCTCCATTACCGCGAACCTGCCTGCTGGTCTTGCCAGCGACTGGTTCTCCGGTGGTTACATTGAGTTCGACCGCAACGGCTACACCGAGCGACGCGGCCTGCGTGCACAGGACGGTAACACGCTGCATCTGTTTGGCGGTACAACCGGCCTGGAGGTCGGTCAGTCCGTCACGCTGTATCCGGGCTGCGACCGCACGATTGCCACCTGCGACAGCAAATTCTCCAACCATCTGAACTACGGTGGTCAGCCGCATATGCCCGGAAAATCGCCGTACACCATTATCAAACTGTTTTAAGAGGGATACGCCATGTGGTGGGCTGTAGCTAAATTCGTGGCGGTTCTGATTGCATCATATGTGATCAATACCGCATTAGCGCCAAAGCAAAAAAACTCCACGCCGGAAGCGGCTACTGAAGACGACTGGAACATGCCCATGCCCGATGAGGGCACACCGCAGTGCGTCTTCTTTGGTGACTGCTGGACGGCTGACTGGTTCGTTCTGGGCTACGGCAATTACCGCTATGACGCCATCAAAAAATAAGGGGGCACCATGCTGATCACAATGGAACATATTCGCGCCGGTGGCGGCTGTGCATGGGGGTTACGGACCTTTTTTGCCCGCCACCATCTTGACCTGCAGGCATTTCTGCGTGATGGCGGCATTGATTCGCAGACACTGCTGGCGACCGGCGATGCACTGGCCATCCGGGTTGTCGAACTCGCGCAGCTGCAGGCCCAAAAGGAGGAAAAATAGATGGGCGGTGGTGGCAAGGGTTCAAAAAAAGTCACGGTCGGCTACCGGTACTCCTGGGATGTGCAGGCGGGACTGGGGCGCGGTCCGGTCAATGAGATTGTGTCGATTATGGCCGATAAAAAGACGGCCTTTGCCGGTACTCCGGGGCAGATATCATCCAGCACCTCGGTGTACATCGACAAACCCGGCCTGTTCGGCGGTGATGATACAGGCGGTGAAGGCGGCATACAGGGTCAGCTCGATATCATGATGGGCGAACCGGATCAGGTGCCACCGGCATCCCTCCTGAAGTTACTGACGGGACTGGTGCCGGGGTTTCGTGGCGTGGTGACCACTTTCTTCAGCGGTCTGGTCAGCTGTTACAGCGCCAGCCCCAAACCGTGGTTATACCGCGTTCGCCGAACGACTAAAGGCTGGGACGGCGATGTCTGGTACCCGGAGAAGGCCACTATCCTGCTGGAGAATACTGAAGGCCAGCTTGATGATGAAGCTGATCTTCTTCCTGAACAACTCGCCAACCTGCGGGCCATTCATGCCATGAACCCGGCTCACATTCTGGTGGAATGTGCCACCAATCGCGACTGGGGGCGTCAGCTGACGCTCGCCGATGACCTGAACCTCGACAGCTACCGTGTCGCCGCCGACACGCTGTTTGCGGAAGGTTTTGGCCTGTGCTTTCGCTACAACCGCCAGGATGGCCTCGACACGTTTGTGCAGCAGATCCTCGACCACGTGGGCGCGGTGCAGTATGCCGACCTCGAAACCGGCAAACTGACCCTGAAACTGCTGCGTGGGGATTATAATGTCGATGACCTGCCGGTTTTCACCTACGACAACGGCATTATCGCCGTTCAGGATGACGACAGCGCCAGTACCACATCGAATCCAAATGAGGTTGTCGTGACCTGGAATGACCCCGTCACGAATTCCGATGGTGAGGTCCGGGCGCAGAACCTCGGCGCGATACAGAATACCGGACTCAACAGCAGCTCCGTCGAGTACAAAGCGATCCCCACGCACTCCCTCGCCGAACGCGTTGCCCAGCGCGATCTCGAAACCGCCCAGTCTGAACTGACCCGTCTGGTCATCCAGTTCGACCGGCGTGGCGGCATTCTGCGCCCGGGGGATGTTTTCCGCATTCAGCTCCCCGACCGCAATATCGACAATATGGTGCTTCGGGTGGGCAAAATTGAGGAAAGTGATACCGGCGTCCTGACGCTGACCGTCGTCCAGGACGTTTTCGGTCTGCCGTCCACCTCGTACAGCTCTGGCCAGCAGGGCAGCAGCTGGACTCCCCCGGATAAAACCGCCAGACCTGTCAGCGTTCAGCGCCTCATCGAGCTGCCCTACGCCGTGCTGGCCGCGACGCTCAGCGAGGCGGAGCTGAGCTACCTTAATCCTGAATCCGGTTATCCGGGCATCATGGCCGTGGCCCCGACGACACTCAGCATCAACTATCAGATCCAGACCCGCGCTGCAGGCGGAGATTTTGCTGATCGGGGAACGGGGGACTGGACGCCATCAGGGCTGCTGGTAGCGGTGGTCGGCCCGCTTGATACGGTTCTCCATGTGAATATGACCCGCTTCCCGTCTGTCGGCGACGGGCTGCTACTCAATGATGAAGTCATCCGGGTCGATGCCGTTGACGAGTCTGCCGGGACACTGAATGTCGGCAGGGGCTGCTTCGATACACTGCCTGCGGGGCATGATGAATCGGACGTAATCTGGTTGTGGCGTGATGCGCTGGAGTCTGACGGTATTGAATATCTGGCAGGGGAAACCGTGGAAGCGCGTCTGCTGACCCGAACCAGCACAGAGACGCTGGCGGCGTCTGCTGCGCCGGTGAGTTCGCTGGTGATAGCCCAGCGGCAGAGCCGCCCCTATCTGCCGGGGAATATCCGCGTCAATGATTCGCCATACCCGTCACAGGTCATTGCTGCCACCGACTACACCCTGACATTTGCTCACCGGGACCGCCTGTTGCAGGCCGACCGCCTGATTGACTGCACGGAAGGCAGCATCGGGCCAGAGCCCGGCGTGGAATATGTGGCGACGCTGATTAACCAGGATACCGCTGAAGAGGTCTGGTCGAGCACCTCCGGTGATGCCAGCATTCCGCTCCCATACGTCACCGGAGGAAGTGACGCGGCAGAACATGCCCTGACACTGCAGAGCATCCGCGACGGGATCACCTCGTTGTACACCTTCCGGACCCTGTTGCCTGCGGGCCACTACAAAGCCTTCCCGCTCACCGTCACGCTGTCGCTGACCATTCTTGATGGCGGCGACTGGGCCGGGACCACGCCTGAAGATACGGATACCGGTGCAGTCCCCGAGCTGTACGCCATTTCTGATGCAGCCGGAATGACCAACTGGTATCCGCCTGACCTGCTGGCCAGCGGGCTTTCCATCCCTGCGGACGATATCGACTATCCCGCCGGGACATGGCCAGCGTCGCTGTGGTCGTTTGGCCCTCACCAGATTTTGTCCATTGTGCAGTGGACTGAGAGCGGTGTGCCGTGGACCGTTCTCACCCTGTCCGGTGATGCCTCTCTTTATGCCATCGACTCCACGACAGATTCTGCCGCCGTTATTCCCTGGAATGCCGGTGTTTATCACGCTGAGATTGATATGACGTTGTTCATGACGGATGAGCCGGTTCTGAACGAGGGCATAATCTCTCTCACGCTGACCCAGAGAGGTTAACCGGATGAACGACACATATTATTATGGTCAGGGCAGAGTTTTCCTTTCCGTGCGGAACCCGGTAACAAACAAATCCGAAATCTGGCGCTGGATTGGTGACGTCTCGGCTCTGACGCTGAAACTCTCATTCGAACAGAGTGAAAGAAAAATATCCCGGGCTGGCGTGGTCATGACGTCTGACCGCCGGTACACCTCTTTTGCCGCTTCACTCGCCTCGGTCTGGCACGATTTCTCCGCTGATAACCTGTCGCTCCTCCTCTTCGGGAAGACCAGCCGGATTGCGCAGAGCTGGCAGAACGATGAAGCGTTGCCGGAGGGCATCACAGCGGGGGATCGTGTCGCGCTGGCCTATCAGAACGTCCGGGAAGTCAGTATCGATGGGCTTGCAGAGGGGACAGACTACGAGGTTGATTATGGTTTCGGTGCGATCAGCTTTCTGACCACCCCACAGAGTCAGCCCGTCAAAGTGACGTATGACTATGCTGGCAGTCAGTCCGTCAGCCTGCTTAATGCCAAATCTCCGGAGGTTTCACTTCGGTATGAAGGTATTAACCTGGCTGAAGGGGGGAAAAAAGTGCTCCTGGAACTCTGGCGAATGACATTCGATCCCCTGACGGTTCTGGAACTCATTAATAACGCCACCTCGCTTTCAGGAATGGAAACCTCATCGGCGGTCTTACCTGACCTGAACCGCCAGGCGGCGGATGTTTTTGGCCTGTTTGGCCGGATCGTAATGATAGAAGACTTCATGACTATCACTTACGACGGCACCATCGACTTCGATGGTAAATACAATTTTGCTTATTAGAGGATGTCCTGATGGCCTATTTACCTGAACAACCGGAATGGACCGATGGCGTCTATCAACTGGAAAAGAGCGATCCTGTTCGCGGTGGCGTTGACGGCCCGGCGAACCGGCCTTTAATTGACCTTCTGAAGCGTACGGCGTGGCTTAAACAGCGTTATGAAGAGGCATTCAGTGGTCTGGGCTGGGCTGAACTGGGGGAATGGGCTGTGGGACTGGAGGTCACAACCCCCTCTCAAATCGTTCACTACCAGGGCTACTGGTATCGTTATGGCGGGTCTCTGCCTCATACCATTACCGGGGCCTCTCCATCACTCGATGATAACGACAACTGGTTTAACCTCGGCAATGATGTATCTCTTCGCGCAAACCTGGGTTCAAACGAAGAGGGTATGGGGGATGCCCTGACGGCTGTTAAGCAGCCATTTTTGGGAGCCACAAGTCAAACTCAGCACGATAAAAATGCCCGTTATCCTGATGTATTTGACTGGTATATGGGGGAGAGTGACCATACTTTAATGTTTCAACGAGCGGCAAATTCAGGCGTTGCGTCAATCTTTGTTCCAGATGGTGAATACATAGTTGGCGACATTAACCTTACTGCCCCAGTTAAATTCTACGGAAAAGGTTCTATTAGCATCGATGCCCTTGGGGCCAGAATAATAAAACCATCAGGTGCGAATCATATCTTTCAGTTTCTTGGTGATCCTGAGGAAGGTGTCCGCCCGCATGGCGGTGGACTTCAAAATCTTAGCCTGAGCGGCCAGAAAGGTACTGATACAGGAATGCTTGTCAGGGCTCAGACATGGAGTTATCTGTTTTTTGAGCAAATTGCGTTTCAGAATCTTTCAGGCTGGGGATTGTCGCTTCAGGATATTGCCGAGGGAGGGCTTCACAACTATCTGTGCAGGCGACTGGGCAGTGAAGATACCGGATGTATTCGGTTTGAAGATTATATAGACATCCCCAATAACAACGTGAATAACTTCAGCCTCTGGCGCGGGATTTTCGGATTCAACTCAGGTACATGGATTTATGGCACCGACAGGTCAAACCTTGATGTGGTTTCTATCGCCGGGCATCACAAGTTTGAATATGACGATAAACCCGTTTCCGGTAACGTCACTCAGAAGTCTGTTATATACCTTGGACAAGCTAACAGGGTAGATATAAAAGATAACTTCTTTACGAACTTCAAATTAAATAATGAAAATCTTTATACGAACTGCATAAGGATAGGTGTCAACTCTCGTGTAAAACCTAACATTAGCGGTAACCAGTTCTCAGGGTGTGACAATGTCCTGATGAATATCCAGGGCGGAACAGTTGCAGGAAGTAAAAATATTTCTAACCGGGGAGATGCAACGGCTGACGGTACTTTTGTTTGCACTTCAAACCTGCCGCAGGATATCGAGCCGATTATCTATCACACTAACAATGGCGCGAAAAACAAACGCTCGTACTATGAAGCACCGGGCTTTATATCGGCCCATAAAATGACCGGGCTGGTAAACAACCCTTTCGTACCTGATGCAAACTCTATGACTCATTACGGAACGGTAATGTCGGTCGCTGCATTAACTGAAATCCGTCGCGGTACTATTTCACGCGCACTGATTTCTGACCGTGAATTTGTGCATATTACAGCGAGAATGAAGAATGTTTCTGGCACCGCTTCATCCGTCATTCTCAATCTTGACGGCGTTGATTTCGGTAGCGTCAGCGTTACTGCCAACAGTCAGTGGCATAACTACACATGGCAAATCAGGCCGGACAAAATCAGTAACGGCTCATTCATTCTTACAAATGGCTCATCACCAATACTGTTTGACGGCATATTTATTGAGAGAAAGAACTACCTGAACTGGTCATTTGCATGGGTTCCGGGAACGATAGCTGCAGGGCAGACAGCCACATCTCCGGTCCAAAGCGTGGCCGATACTACTGGCTTTATAGCTACCGGTGTTGAGGCTACTGCCAATGGAAGCCTTAACGGGGCAACATTACAGCCAAGTATGGATGCTGACGGTAATGTCATTATTTATTGCAAAAACAACACTGCTTCATCAATCACACCATCTTTCTCACGCATCCGCCTGAGATACGAGTCAGCAGGCCGAATTAGCTAAGGGGCAATATATGTTAAAAGGAAACGTGATGTTTAAGGGGATACCCGTCAACGGAGCGGGCATTTCAGTGGGGGTAATAAATATCTCTGAGGATAAAACCGTGATGTCGTTTATCGTCAATTACACCGCGCCGGGCAGTGATATCGTATTTGACCAGGAAACGTTCAGTTGTGATTACGATTTAGATGGTCCTAACCCCGAAGAAAATGCCTACACCCACCTTAGAACGCTCAGCAAATTCAGTGATGCTATTGAGGTTTAATATGCCAACCCGCCATTACTGGCGGGCGTTTGGTATTAACTACCGGAGTACAAGCCCACACCACCCTCGCACATAATATAATACCCGCCAGCCTGCGGGCTGAACTTCTCCACAAATGCCGCTGTGACTGTAATAGGGTCTGTGATTTCCTGTCCGGGCTCCGGCGTGATGATGGCCTGCCCATTCACGACATTCGTTACTGATTCAATTTTGATGGCGAATACAGGGATTAGCGGCCCCTGGCCATAGTTCTTTTCTTCTGACATATCAGTCAACCTTTATAGATACATAGTAAGGGGAAGCGGTAGTCGCGCCAGAAAATGGCGGGAGTACAAACCGGATTTTTCGCCCGGAGTTAGCTGCATAGTTAATATTGTTGTTGTCGTTAGCGTTCTTCACCGTGAGGGCATATGTTTCATCACCACCAACCCAAAGACGAGGATTTGACAGCGATACGTCCTTAACGAAGGAATCAGTGGCACCCTCTGCCGAGGTTAACGCCGCTGCTTTTGTCGTAGAGAGGTTCACTGAACCGGCAATAGGCGTGACGATGCAGGGCTCGTCCGTTCCACGAACCTCTACACTCCAGCTTTGTAGTGAGTTAGAGTGGTGGTCGTTTCCCTTCCAGCTTGCCACTTCAACCAGCAGTTTCATACCAGGTATTAACCCGTCAAGAGTGTAAACCTTCCCGGCCTGACGCTCACTGACAGTGAATTTGCCGTTAAAGTAAAGACTCATTCCCTTTGGTCTTAATGGGGAAATAGCATCGATATCTGAGGGATAAAACACCCGGGACTTTGTGTACATGCAGGACTGAAACACCAGATTAAGATAATCCAGCGTCCAGTCACCACCCTGCCCAGAATCGTTAATGACGCGGCTTCTGAATCGTGCATTCTGCCCGCCAAGACGAATAAGATGAACAACTTCAGATGCAGGGAGGACGGTTCGCGAAAGACCATATCCGTCAGCAATCAGTCTGACCTGCCCATCTTCGGCAAAATGACTGTAATCGGAACAGAGGATGCCGTTATGCCAGGAGCCATTCGACATCCAGAGGGTCAGATTAATGTCATGGCCGTACATAAAGCATTTCCCTGCTTCCGTTCCGTCGCCCAGCACAATACCTGTCACGCCAGTGCCTGAAATACCGGCATTAAAATCGACATCCGCTTTTGTCCTGAAAAAAGAATCCGTCGAAGTACTCCCCGCCTCTTTATTTCGGTGAAAGCGCACACCCGTGAGCGACTGGCGGCAATTTAATTTAATATCGGTTCCTTCGGTCCATTTTTTCCGGTTATAGACGGAGAGTGCACAGTTATTTTTTGTATATCCACTAACGAAATAATGTGCCTTGAAATTCCAGCCATCTGAAATACGAACAGGTGTAGCGATATCGCCCTCATTGACTCCGGAACCATCTTCCTTTGTCCCGTTGAACTGAACGCCAGTTACGCCACCACACACCCAGAATCGGGGCGTAACTCCATCCGGCTCTCGCTGGATGGTAATACCGATATTGTTCCCGAAATGAAATATCGAAGGGCCCGCATAATCCAGCCCCGTTCCTTCACCGGAGATGAAGAAACCTAACCGCCCGCCGGTCTCAGTCTGGCCGACGCTGTAAACTCTGCCGCCATTTAAAAAGTACGCTTCCCCCGGTGGTAATTCCGGTATCCAGAGCGTTGCCTTACAGAAGGTGCGTGTAGCGTAATAGCCATTATCCAGCATAGTATCGATAACCACACCACCACGACCGCCAAACATATCCAGCGATATTCTTGATGTGTCTTTCCTGCGGATAACCTGCCCGTAATCGTTAATTATCTGGCATCCGTTATCGTCAATATACGTTGAGTCTGATGTCAGCGAGTGACAATAAAAAATCCCGCCACCGACTCCCTGTCCGGCAGTATGCTCACGCAGAAAGATTTGCTGCCCGACAAATGAGAAAGAGATGGTTCTCAGCGCGTCAAGATTCGAGCACTGGCCCACCAGTCCAAGCCCTTCGTCTGAACCCAGGTTTGAGCGAATAACATCAGCATTTTACAATCTGCATTTTCAGGGAGTTACACAGTGCTGATTGGTTATGCCAGGGTCTCAACAGGGGATCAAAACCTCGATTTACAGAAAAACGCGCTGATTCGCGCAGAATGTGAACTGATTTTTGAAGACAAAGCCAGTGGGAAGCACGTACGCCGACCAGGTTTAAAACAGGCGATTCGACGTTCGAGAGAAGGCGATACGTTGGTTGTCTGGAAGTTAGATCGACTGGGGAGGAGCGTCAGAGACCTGATTACCCTTGTCTCAGACCTGCAATCACGTGGCGTACATTTCCGCAGTCTGACCGACTCAATTGATACCAGCACGCCCGCAGGGCGTTTTTTCTTTCATGTAATGAGCGCCCTTGCAGAGATGGAAAGGGAATTGATTATTGAGCGGACGCGTGCGGGACTGGCAGCTGCACGGGCTAAAGGCAGAATTGGAGGGCGTAAGCGAGTGATGACCGAGGAGGCAGTTGGAAGAGCCAAGAGAATGCTCGCAAACGGGGCTTCCCGCCAACAGATTGCAGAGATTTATAACGTTGGGGTTAAGACCATCTACAAGTACCTTCCAGTGGCCTCTAAGTTGTAATTCCATTTCACATATAGCAACAGGTGTGCCCGTGATTTATCGCGCCGGAATGGCCGCATTTATCGCGCGGCGCATCAGAATATTAACGATAATGCCCGCATGTAATTTATTAAACTCGCGCAGATTGGGGATCAGCCAGTGGGTGCTAAAGGTAGGGTTGACGGCCAGCTCAAGAACCTGCACCGTCGGTTGCCATGTCATAATCGAATTGGTATCACGCTCCAGTTTGTTAAGCGTTTCCTTAACGATAGTCAAATAATGCTTGCCAGCCTCATTTAAAAAAATCCTTTTTTTAGCATGGTTAAATAATGACGTATGGAGGAAATCCTCCAGCGCCGTGACTTGTCGGAACACGGCGCTTTGTGTTAAAGCCAACTCTTCCGCAGCTCGCGTATAACTTTCGTGGCGAGCCACAACCTCAAAGGTCACCAGTAATTCAGTTTTGGGTATTTTTCCTCTCATAACGTCTTCCATTTACGCCGTGCAAAAATTGTTTAATAGATAAAAAAAGCGCGCAAGGACATCCGATTAGCCCCGTGTGTTATATTTTATTTTACCCTCAGATGTCATTGATCTATTCCATGATTAACGCATACTATAATCGATCAAATAATAACCAATGATACCCAAGCGCTACAATAAACACAATTTAAACAATGTGATTGCCATGCAAATAACGGCAAGAAGTTGTCAATATTTTTTCATATTAACTTGTTTATTTGCGAAGTCAGTCGATGGGCGGTGAAATTTAATTATACGCTGATGAACATAAATGGAAAATTTTCCGCGATCGGTCACACATAATGGACGCTCCAGGAAAAATCTGTATTAAGGTTAAACGGCGGCTAATCGGCCTGCGGAGAAGCCGCCGAGAGACGCCGATCGCGGAACAGTTGCGGGCTGGTGCGGTGAGCCGCGCGAAACACCCGGCAAAAATAGCTGGTTTGCGCGAACTGAAGCTTACGCGCTACGCTATCTATCGAATACCTCGGATCGGCGAGCAGTTCCCCGGCCCGCTGCATTTTTCGCTGATTAACCCAAACTTTAAAATTCACTCCCTGGCGTTTTTTAAAAAACCGGCTAAAATAATTCGCACTCAGACAAACGTGGGAGGCAACAGACTCCAGAGACAACTCGCCATATAAATTCTCATCAATATAGCGTAGCGCCGATATTAATTTTATTTCATGCGGAGATTTTTGCGAATAATAAAACCCCCTTTTCTCCAGCGATGTTTTCGAGCCCTCTTCTTTTTCCTCTGCAGCCGCAGAAATATTATTAATGATAAAATTAAGTAATCTTATTGCCGCCGCCCGATGATGATTATCGGTCGATTTATGATGGTCGCATATAATATAGCCGAATAACTTATCGCCCTGAATCAGCGGTAAGACCAGAAAATTGCCGCTACCATAGCAATCAGGCAATCGATTGTCTTTCACATCAATCACCGTTGCCACCAGCCCTGTTGCCCGAGAAAAAACCTCTGCCAGCGCCCTGAAATAATCCAATACTGCATCTTTGCTCTTTTGCGCCACGTTATTCTCCACAACTTTTGCAAACGCTTAATATGCAAAATAGTGCGGATAAAAAGGATGATGCCGGACGCAAAAAATAATCTCATTTGCGCAGGTGAAAATGATTAAATTGCATGAACGTGCGGCCGGAAGCCGAGTGATACCGGATAGCTCATCGCCAGGCAAAAAAAAAGGCCATCATCAGATGGCCAACCATGTCGAAATTGGACCAGCCCTTAACCATGCAGAAAGTCAGGGCTGTTTTTTTACTTATTACTTAATCACGGTTTTCAGCGCTTCGCCGATATCGGCCAGGCTGCGAACGGTTTTCACGCCTGCTGCTTCCAGCGCCGCGAATTTCTCGTCCGCAGTGCCTTTGCCGCCCGCGATGATGGCGCCCGCGTGACCCATACGTTTGCCTTTCGGCGCGGTCACGCCGGCAATGTAGCCGACAACCGGTTTGGTCACGTGATCTTTGATGTAAGCAGCCGCTTCTTCTTCCGCGCTACCGCCGATCTCGCCGATCATGACGATCGCTTCGGTCTGCGGGTCTTCCTGGAACAGCTTCAGGATATCGATGAAGTTAGATCCCGGGATCGGGTCGCCGCCGATGCCCACGCAGGTGGACTGGCCGAAGCCGTAGTCGGTGGTCTGCTTAACCGCTTCATAGGTCAGGGTACCGGAGCGGGAAACGATGCCCACTTTGCCCGGCTGGTGAATGTGGCCCGGCATGATGCCGATTTTGCATTCGCCTGGGGTGATCACACCCGGGCAGTTCGGCCCGATCATGCGCACGCCCGCTTCGTCCAGCTTCACCTTCACGGTCAGCATATCCAGCGTCGGGATACCTTCGGTGATGGTGATAATCAGTTTAATGCCCGCATCGATAGCTTCCAGGATGGAGTCTTTGCAGAACGGCGCCGGAACGTAGATAACGGATGCGGTTGCACCGGTCGCTTCTACCGCTTCGCGCACGGTGTTGAACACCGGCAGGCCCAGATGGGTGGTGCCGCCTTTGCCCGGCGTTACGCCGCCAACCATTTGCGTACCGTAAGCAATGGCTTGTTCAGAGTGGAATGTACCCTGGCTACCGGTGAAGCCCTGGCAGATAACCTTGGTATCTTTATTAATTAAAACGGACATTATTTCCCCTCCACTGCGGCAACAACCTGCTGAGCTGCATCCGTCAGACTTTTCGCTGCAATAATATTCAGGCCGCTGTCAGCCAGTTTCTTCGCGCCCAGTTCGGCGTTGTTACCTTCCAGACGAACCACTACCGGGACGTTAACGCCCACTTCGGCTACCGCGCCGATGATGCCGTCGGCAATCAGGTCGCAGCGTACGATACCGCCGAAGATGTTAACCAGAACCGCTTTAACGTTGTCATCAGAGAGGATAATTTTGAACGCTTCGGTGACGCGCTCTTTGGTTGCGCCGCCGCCAACGTCAAGGAAGTTAGCCGGTTCGCCGCCGTGCAGCTTAACGATGTCCATGGTACCCATCGCCAGGCCCGCGCCGTTCACCATGCAACCGATGTTGCCGTCCAGCGCGACGTAGTTCAGTTCCCACTGCGCCGCCTGAGCTTCACGCGGATCTTCCTGAGACTGGTCGCGCATTTCGCGCAGATCCGGCTGGCGGAACAGCGCGTTGCCGTCAGCGCCCAGTTTACCGTCGAGGCAGATCAGGTCGCCCTGCCTGGTGATCACCAGCGGGTTGATTTCGATCAGCGCCAGGTCGCGCTCAAGGAAAATGGTCGCCAGACCCATAAAGATTTTGGTGAACTGCTGAACCTGTTTTCCTTCCAGACCCAGTTTGAACGCCAGCTCACGGCCCTGGTAAGGCATCGGACCCGCCAGCGGATCGATGGCGATTTTGTGGATCAGGTGCGGGGTCTCTTCCGCCACTTTTTCGATTTCCACGCCGCCTTCGGTAGAGGCCATGAAGACCACACGACGGGAGCTACGGTCAACGACCGCGCCGAGGTACAGCTCTTTATCGATATCGGTCGCCGCTTCCACCAGGATCTGGTTAACCGGCTGGCCGTTTGCATCTGTCTGGTAGGTCACCAGGCGTTTGCCCAGCCAGTGTTCAGCAAATGCGCGAATGTCTTCTTTGCTCTTAACTACTTTCACACCGCCCGCTTTGCCGCGGCCACCAGCGTGAACCTGACATTTCACTACCCACGGACCCGCGCCGATTTTTGAAGCGGCTTCTTCTGCTTCACGCGGAGTAGTACAGGCATAACCCACCGGCGCCGGTAAGCCATAGCGGGCAAAGAGTTGTTTTGCCTGATATTCATGTAAGTTCATGTGTTCAGTCCATCCTTCAGGGAATAATTATAAACCTGTAGGCCTGATAACGGCGCTAGCGCATGTTAGCCGGCCTACGGTAGGTAATACTCTTGCTGACTACACGTCCAGCAGCAGACGAGTCGGGTCTTCCAGCAGCTCTTTAATCGCAACCAGGTAGCCTACCGATTCACGTCCGTCTATCAGACGATGGTCGTAGGAGAGCGCCAGGTACATCATCGGCAGAATTTCGACCTTACCATTCACTGCCATCGGACGATCTTTAATGGCATGCATACCCAGAATCGCGCTCTGCGGCGGGTTGATGATCGGCGTGGACATCAGAGAACCGAATACGCCGCCGTTGGTAATGGTGAAGTTACCGCCGGTCAGGTCGTCTACGGTGAGCTTGCCGTCGCGGCCTTTTACTGCCAGCTCTTTAATTTTCTTCTCGATATCCGCCATGCCCAGCAGGTCGACATCGCGCAGAACCGGGGTAACCAGGCCGCGCGGCGTGGAGACCGCCATGCTGACGTCGAAATAGTTGTGGTATACCACGTCATCGCCATCGATAGAGGCGTTCACTTCCGGATAGCGTTTCAGCGCTTCAACCACCGCCTTCACGTAGAAGGACATGAAGCCCAGACGGATACCGTGACGTTTTTCAAACGCGTCACCATACTGCTTACGCAGATCCATAATCGGCTTCATGTTGACTTCGTTGAAGGTGGTCAGCATGGCGGTAGAGTTTTTCGCTTCCAGCAGACGCTCGGCAACGCGTTTGCGCAGACGAGTCATCGGCACGCGTTTTTCAGAGCGGTGGCCCAGCTGCGGAGCCGGAGCAGCTGCAGCGGGCGCAGCCGCCGGGGCTAGAGCTTTAGCCGGAGCGTTCGCCAGATGTTTCTCTACGTCTTCGCGGGTCAGGCGGCCGCCAACGCCGGTGCCTTTAATGGCCGCCGCGTCGAGGCTATGTTCCGCGAGCAGACGGCGAATCGCCGGGCTCAGCGCATCGTTGTTTTGTTCTTCCAGAGAAGCCTGCTGGCGCTGGGCCGGCGTCGACTCTTTGGCATCGGCTTTCGCGCCGGACTCTTTGCCCGCGCTGTTGCCTTCACGCAGGCGGCCGAGGATCTGACGAGAGAGCACGGTAGCGCCCTCGTCTTCAATGACCGCGTCCAGAATGCCATCCGCTGAAGCCGGTACTTCCAGTACCACTTTGTCAGTTTCGATTTCTACCAGCACTTCGTCACGAACAACCGCATCGCCCGGTTTTTTATGCCAGGTGGCAACCGTTGCGTCAGCTACGGACTCAGGCAGGTCGGGAACCAGAATATCTACGCTACTCATTATGTATCCTTTAATTAATCGACGTTCAGCGCGTCATTGACCAGATCTTGTTGCTGTTTCTGGTGAACGGACAGGTATCCTACCGCCGGAGAGGCGGAGGCCGGGCGGCCTGCATAACGCAGAGAGGCCCCAAACGGAATCACTTCACGGAAGTGATGCTGGCTGCAGTACCACGCGCCCTGGTTGAGCGGTTCTTCCTGGCACCAGACAAAATCATGCACGTGCGCATAGGGTTTCAGCGCTTCCTGTACCGCCTGGTGCGGGAACGGGTAGAGCTGCTCTATGCGAACGATAGCGACATCTTTTTGCTCTTTCTTGCGGCGCTGTTCCAGCAGGTCGTAGTAAACCTTACCAGAGCACAGCACAACACGCTTCACGGCTTTCGGGTCGAGATCGTCGATTTCACCGATTGCCGGCTGGAAGGTGCCGTTCGCCAGTTCGTCCATGTTCGACACCGCCAGCGGGTGACGCAGCAGCGATTTCGGCGACATCACGATCAGCGGGCGACGCATACCGCGCAGCGCCTGACGACGCAGCATATGGTAAACCTGCGCCGGCGTGGACGGTACGCAAACCTGCATGTTCTGCTCGGCGCAGAGCTGCAGATAGCGTTCCAGACGCGCGGAGGAGTGCTCCGGTCCCTGGCCTTCGTAGCCGTGCGGCAGCAGCATCACCAGACCGCACATACGGCCCCACTTCTGCTCGCCGGAGCTGATGAACTGGTCGATAACCACCTGCGCACCGTTAGCGAAGTCGCCGAACTGCGCTTCCCAGATGGTCAGGGTGCGCGGCTCCGCGGTAGCGTAGCCATATTCAAACGCCAGTACCGCTTCTTCCGACAGTACGGAGTCCCAGACTTTGAAATGGCCCTGGCCGTTGTGGACGTGCTGCAGCGGCGTATAGGTTGAACCATTTTTCTGGTTGTGGATCACCGCGTGGCGGTGGAAGAAGGTCCCGCGCCCGGAGTCTTCGCCGGACAGACGCACCGAAATGCCTTCATCGACCAGCGTAGCGTAGGCGAGGTTTTCCGCGCCGCCCCAGTCGAACAGCTTCTCACCGGCGGCCATTGCCTGACGGTCGCCGTAGATTTTCGCGACGCGCGACTGCATCTCAACGGCTTCCGGCACCGTACTGATGCGTTTCGCCAGCTCCTGCAGACGCTTAGGTTCAACTTTATCCGGGTAGCTCTCATCCCACTCGTGGTTGAGGTACGGGGACCAGGTAAAGGAGTGCATGTTCATCGGACGCCACTCCTGCACCACGCATTCGCCGGCATCCAGCGCGTCGCGGTAGAGGTTCACCTGCTCGGTAGCGTCTTCCAGCGTCGCGACCTTATCGGCTTCCAGCTTGTCAGCGTAGATTTTGCGCGGGGTCGGATGCTTTTTGATTTTCTGGTACATCAGCGGCTGGGTCGCGCTCGGCTCGTCGGCTTCGTTGTGGCCATGACGGCGGTAGCACACCAGGTCGATGAAGACATCGCGTTTGAAGGTATTACGGAAATCCAGCGCCAGGCGGGTCACGAAAGCCACGGCTTCCGGGTCATCGGCATTAACGTGGAAAATCGGCGACTGCACCATCTTACCGATGTCGGTGCAGTACGGGGTAGAACGCGCATCCAGCGGGTTGGAGGTGGTGAAGCCAACCTGGTTGTTGATAACGATGCGTACGGTACCGCCCACTTCGTAACCGCGCGCTTTGGACATGTTCAGGGTTTCCTGAACCACGCCCTGGCCGGTAACCGCGGCGTCGCCGTGAATAGTGATCGGCAGAACTTTGTTGCTGCTCGGTTCGTCGAGACGATCGAGACGCGCGCGTACGGAGCCGATAACCACCGGGCTGACGATTTCCAGGTGCGACGGGTTAAACGCCAGCGCCAGGTGCACCAGACCGCCTTCGGTTTCCATATCGGACGAGAAGCCCATGTGGTACTTCACGTCACCGGTACCAAGGTGCTCTTTATGTTTACCGGCGAATTCGTCGAACAGGTCCTGCGGTTTTTTACCCAGCACGTTGACCAGTACGTTCAGACGACCGCGGTGCGCCATGCCCAGCACCACTTCGCGGGTGCCGCTCTTACCCGCGTGGCGGATAATCTCTTTGAGCATCGGGATCAGCGCATCGCCGCCTTCCAGCGAGAAGCGTTTAGCGCCCGGGAATTTTGCGCCGAGGTAGCGCTCCAGGCCTTCCGCCGCGGTCAGCTCGCTGAGGAAGCGCTTTTTCTCTTCGGCGCTAAAGCTCGCTTTGCCCGCTACCGACTCAATACGCTGCTGGATCCAGCGTTTTTCTTCGGTAGAGGTAATGTGCATATATTCCGCGCCGATGGAGCCGCAATAGGTCTGCTTCAGGGCGGAGATCAGATCGCCCAGCTTCATCGTGTCTTTACCGATGGCAAAAGAGCCTACGTTATAGATCTCCTGGAAATCGGCCTCGGTCAGATCGTGGTAAGCCGGATCGAGATCCGCCACTCTCTCTTGCTGCCACAGGCCCAGCGGATCGAGATTCGCATGCTGGTGACCACGGAAGCGGTATGCGTTGATGAGCTGCAGGACTTTAACCTGCTTCACATTGGTGTCAGGGTCGGAAATCGAAGAAGTGTAACGCGAGGCATCCTTCGCCAGGCGGCGGAAATAATCACGCGTTTTGGAATGAAATTGATCCGGTTTGACTCCGGTGCCAGGTAACTGCTGGAACATAGAACGCCAGTTGGCGTCAACAGAGTCAGGATCGGTTAAGAAGTCTTCATAGAGCTGTTCTATCCAGCTCTGGTTCGAACCAGAGAGGTAAGAAGAGTCCAGCCAGGCTTTCATTGCGCCGTTCTGCATCGTGATCCCTTAAGCATTTATATGCTTATTTCGCCGTAGAAACTACCACGCACAGAAGTTGTACGTGCCGGGGTTCACTTTTTGCGGAGGAGTTGTGGTTTCGTCCGCTAAGGAACCTTTAAAAACTGTCTAATAATCTTCTTTGTTCAGGCTGCGACTGTGTTGCGACCCTCACTCACTCCGGTCACATCGTTCACTATGCTCCCGGAGATTCGTTCTGCTCGCGCCTTGTCTCGCGCTGAACATCTCGATTATTACTATTAATGTGGCAGTTTTTAGAGGTTTCCTGCTATATCCCCCGGCGGCGCGAACGCTTGCCGGGGCAACTGCTTCGGGTAGCCCGGATAAGCGATAGCGCCATCCGGGACAGACCGGGTTGCTTACGCACTGCGCTGCAGCAGCATCGACTTAATATGGCCGATGGCGCGCGTCGGGTTCAGCCCCTTAGGACACACACTGACGCAGTTCATAATGCTATGACAGCGGAATACGCTGAAAGCATCGCTCAGCCCTTCGAGGCGCTCGCTGGTTTCGGTATCGCGGCTGTCGATCAGGAAGCGATACGCGGCCAGCAGGCCAGCCGGGCCGATAAACTTGTCCGGGTTCCACCAGAACGACGGGCAAGAGGTTGAACAACATGCGCAGAGAATACACTCGTACAGACCATCGAGTTTCTCACGCTGCTCTGGCGACTGCAGATGCTCGCGAGCAGGAGGATTTTGCCCATTATTCAACAAGTAAGGCTTAATCTTCTCATATTGTGCATAGAATTGCCCCATGTCTACCACCAAATCACGGATAACCGGTAATCCTGGCAGCGGACGGATAACAATTTTCTTGCCCGGCTGATTCAGCGCCGAGATCGGCGTGATGCACGCCAGACCATTTTTCCCGTTCATGTTCAGACCGTCGGAGCCACATACCCCTTCACGGCAGGAGCGGCGGAACGACAGCGACGGATCTTTCTCTTTCAGCTGGATTAACGCATCCAGCAGCATCATGTCACGACCTTCTTCCGCTTCGAGGGTGTAGTCCTGCATGCGCGGAGCATCGTCTACGTCCGGGTTATAACGATAAACTGAAAACTCGAGTTTCATATTCCTGTCTCCGCATTAATAAGTACGAATCTTCGGCGGGAATGCCGGACGCAGCTTCGGTTCCATATTGACGCTACGACGCGTCATGGATTCCGACTCTGGCAGATACAGGGAATGGCACAGCCAGTTTTCATCATCACGATCCGGGAAGTCGAAGCGGCTATGCGCACCGCGGCTTTCGGTACGGTAGTTCGCAGACATTGCGGTGGCGTAAGCGGTTTCCATCAGGTTATCCAGCTCCAGACACTCAACGCGCTGAGTGTTGAACTCGCTGGAAGTATCATCCAGGCGGGCGTTTTTCAGACGCTCGCGGATCGCTTTCAGCTGCTCAAGGCCCTTCGCCATTGCGTCCCCTTCGCGGAATACCGAGAAGTTATGCTGCATACACTCTTGCAGCGCTTTGCGGATTTCGACCGGGTCTTCACCATTGCGGTTGCCGTTCCAGCGGTTCAGACGTTCCAGCGAAGCATCGATCTCGTCATCCGTCGCATCGCGCAGTACGCCCTGTTCGGCGATAGACTCCTGCAGATGCAGGCCCACCGCGCGGCCAAAGACCACCAGGTCAAGCAGCGAGTTGCCGCCCAGACGGTTCGCGCCGTGTACCGATACGCAGGCGATTTCGCCTACCGCGAACAGCCCCGGAATCACCACGTCTTCGCCCTGCTCGTTAACGGTCAGCGCCTGGCCGCTCACTTTGGTCGGAATACCGCCCATCATATAGTGGCAGGTTGGGATAACCGGAATCGGCTCTTTCACCGGGTCGACGTGAGCAAAGGTACGAGAGAGTTCCAGAATACCCGGCAGACGGGATTCGAGAACCTCTTTACCGAGATGGTCAAGCTTCAGCTTGGCGTGCGGGCCCCAAGGACCGTCGCAGCCGCGACCTTCACGGATTTCGATCATGATGGAACGCGCCACCACGTCACGACCCGCCAGGTCTTTCGCGTTCGGCGCATAACGCTCCATAAAGCGCTCGCCGTGTTTATTCAGCAGATAGCCGCCTTCACCGCGGCAGCCTTCGGTCACCAGAACGCCCGCACCGGCGATACCGGTCGGGTGGAACTGCCACATTTCCATATCCTGCACCGGAACGCCGGCGCGGATCGCCATACCCACGCCGTCGCCGGTATTGATATGAGCGTTGGTGGTGGACTGGTAAATACGGCCTGCGCCGCCGGTCGCCAGCACGGTGGCGCGAGCTTTAAAGTAAACCACTTCACCCGTTTCGATGCACAGGGCGGTACAGCCGACCACCGCGCCATCGGCGTTTTTCACCAGATCCAGCGCGTACCACTCGGAGAAAATAGTGGTGTGGTTTTTCAGGTTCTGCTGATAGAGGGTGTGCAGCAGGGCGTGACCGGTACGGTCAGCCGCCGCAGCGGTACGTGCCGCCTGCTCGCCGCCGAAGTTTTTCGACTGGCCGCCGAACGGACGCTGATAAATAGTGCCATTTTCGAGACGCGAGAACGGCAGACCCATATGGTCCAGCTCCAGAATCGCTTCCGGGCCGGTTTTACACATATATTCGATGGCGTCCTGATCGCCAATGTAGTCCGACCCCTTGACGGTGTCGTACATATGCCATTCCCAGTTATCTTCATGGGTATTACCGAGCGCGACGGTGATGCCGCCCTGCGCGGAAACGGTATGGGAACGGGTCGGGAAGACTTTGGAGAGCAGCGCACAGGTCTGGCCGCTTTGGGAAATCTGCAGCGCCGCGCGCATACCTGCGCCGCCGGCACCGATCACAACTGCATCAAATTCTCTGACTGGCAATTTCATTACACACCCCACACCACAACAAATCCATAAAGAACGTAAGCCACCAGCGCAACAACGATCAGCAGTTGCAGAATTAAGCGCACGGCCAGTGGTTTAACGTAGTCCGTTAACACCTGCCACATCCCAATCCAGGCGTGGATCAGAATGGAAACGAGAGCCAGCAGGGTGAAGACTTTAGTGAACGCGGAGGAGAAAAAGCCCGTCCAGACTTCCCATGAAATTTCACCGGTAGTGGCAAAAAAGCCCACCATATAGATGATGTAGAGGGTCAGAACGATAGCGGTAGCACGGACCAGAATAAAGTCATGTACGCCGTTGCGTCCTAGTGCTGAGGCGTTGCTTACCATACGAGGACTCCTGCGAGAAGTGAAAGCACGACAGTAATAACAAAAGAAATTTTGGCGGAGCGTGTCCCTACTTCGAGGGTTTCTTCAAGGTAGCCAAAATCCATCAGCAGGTGGCGAATACCGACCACCGCGTGATACGCCAGCGCGGTCAGGATGCCCCACATGATGAACTTCACAAAGAAGCTATCCATAATGGATGCCGCAGTGAGAAAACCTTCGGGAGAGGAAAGGCTGGTGCCCAGCAGCCAAAGCAGAATCCCGACCGCCACGAAGGTGATCACTCCGGATACGCGATGGAGAATGGACGCTATCGCCGTGATTGGGAACCGGATCGTTTGCAGATCCAGATTGACAGGTCTTTGTTTTTTCACATTTCTTACCATGAATAACGCCCACATGCTGTTCTTATTGTTTCCTTCCTCCGGTCTGCTTGCGGGTCAGACAGCGTCCTTATCTATAACTAAAAGTCATGTTAAAACGCCTTTTCAGGAGTTAAAGCGTGACAAAATAACGCTGGGTGGCTCGGGATTGCAGGGTGTTCCGGAGACCTGGCGGCAGTATAGGCCGTTCACAAAATCATTACAATTAACCTACATATAGTTTGTCGGGTTTTCTCCCGAACAGTGATCAATGTCACGATAACAACATATTTTTAATTTTTAATCATCTGATTTGACAAATATTAAACATTATTGTTACAACCATTACCAGATAAATGCAATAATACGCAAAAGTTATGGGGTCACTCTTTTACCTGAGAATAAGTTATGCAACAGTGAGAGAGTATTGACCGATGTAATCAGGACAGTTATTAGTGGTATATAGTTTTAAAATATTCGGGCTGCTAAAACGCTGATTTGCTGTTGTTTCATCGTAGGCTGAAGTCGTACCATCAAGCGCCCTTGCTCTGTACCCTGCCCCTTTCGCGACGCAGAGCGATGTGCAACATAACAAACTGGTAACGTCATCTGCTACGGGCCGAATGCAAATCCACCACCCGGCAGTCTTAAGCAATAAAGGCGCTAAGGAGACCATAAATGTCTGATGCTAAAGCAAAAATCACCCTGGGTGGTGATACTGCTATCGAACTGGATGTGCTAAAGGGCACTCTCGGTCAGGATGTTATTGATATTCGTAGTCTTGGTTCAAAAGGCGTATTTACTTTTGACCCTGGTTTCACCTCAACCGCATCCTGCGAATCTAAAATCACCTTTATCGACGGTGATGAAGGTATCCTGCTGCACCGCGGTTTTCCGATCGATCAGTTAGCAACCGACTCCAACTATCTGGAAGTATGCTACATCCTGCTGAACGGTGAGAAGCCAACCCAGGCCCAGTACGACGAATTCAAAACTATCGTTACTCGCCACACTATGATTCACGAACAGATTACCCGTCTGTTCCACGCGTTCCGCCGCGATTCACATCCGATGGCCGTTATGTGCGGTATCACCGGCGCGCTGGCCGCCTTCTATCACGATTCGCTGGATGTAAATAACCCACGCCACCGCGATATCGCCGCATTCCGCCTGCTCTCCAAGATGCCGACTATGGCGGCAATGTGTTACAAATATTCTATCGGCCAGCCTTTCGTTTATCCGCGCAACGACCTCTCCTACGCGGGTAACTTCCTGAATATGATGTTCTCCACGCCGTGTGAAAAATATGAAGTGAACCCGATTCTGGAACGCGCCATGGACCGTATCCTGATCCTGCACGCCGACCATGAACAAAACGCTTCGACTTCCACCGTGCGTACCGCCGGCTCTTCCGGCGCCAACCCGTTTGCCTGCATCGCTGCGGGTATTGCCTCCCTGTGGGGACCGGCGCACGGCGGCGCCAACGAAGCGGCGCTGAAGATGCTCGAAGAGATCAGCTCCGTTGAGCACATTCCGGAATTCGTCCGTCGCGCGAAAGACAAAAACGACTCTTTCCGCCTGATGGGCTTTGGCCACCGGGTGTACAAAAACTACGACCCGCGCGCCACCGTTATGCGTGAAACCTGCCATGAAGTGCTGAAAGAGCTGGGCACCAAAGACGATCTGCTGGAAGTGGCCATGGAGCTTGAGCACATCGCGCTCAACGACCCGTACTTCATCGAGAAGAAACTTTACCCGAACGTCGATTTCTACTCCGGTATCATCCTCAAAGCGATGGGCATCCCATCCTCCATGTTTACCGTTATCTTTGCGATGGCGCGTACCGTGGGCTGGATTGCGCACTGGAACGAAATGCACAGCGACGGCATGAAAATCGCCCGTCCGCGTCAGCTGTATACCGGCTATGAAAAGCGCGATTTCAAAAACGATATCGCCCGCTAAGTCGGCTATCGCTACGACAAAAAACGCGCCTTCTGGCGCGTTTTTTTATTGCTGGCATCCCGGGCACCAGTAAAACGGTCGCGACGACAGCATGGTCCTCTCGATAATCCCGCCGCAGCGCTCGCAGGCCTCCCCTTCGCGATGAAAAACCTTAAAGCGAAACAGCGCGCCGTGGTGCTTATTCTCATCGGCCAGACCGCGGGTGTTGTAGGACAATCGCGGGATCTCCAGCAGCGCATGCGCCAGCGCATCGAGCTGTTTTTCATCCAGTTCAGAGGCTTTATGCCGCCCGGTCAGCCCCACCTGCCAGAGGATCTCCACGCGCAGATAGTTGCCTAATCCGGCAAGAAACGCCTGATCCAGCAGCAGACCGGAGAACTGGCGGTTGCGAAATTTCGCCGACAGCAGCCGCGCTTTAACCTGTTCAACGCTAAGGCGCATATCGAGCACATCCGGCCCGACCCGCAGCAAAAATGGATGGCGGGCGAGCTGCCCGGGCGTCAGCATTTCAATATCGGAGGCGCTGTAGAGCAAAATCGCCCTGCGCGCGGTCTGCAGCCGGACGCGCAGAACGCGCGTCGTTTCAGGCTGCTCCCCCGCGTCCACCACTCGCCAGACGCCGTACAGCTGATTGTGGCTATACAGCGTTAGCCCGCCGGAGAAGTGGGTCAGCAGCGCCTTGCCGCGAGTTTCAATGTGCGTCACTCGCTGGCCGACCAGCTGAGATTGGTATTGTTGTAACTGCGGGAAGGCGAACCACGCCCCGGTCAGGGGTTCGCCTTTAATCGCCGCTTCCAGGCTATCCGCCGCGCGGCGAATTTCCGGACCTTCCGGCATAATCTTATCCTTGTGTTAATGCGTTGCGCCGCCGCCGACTTTCACGTCCCCGTCCTGCTGCAGGGCAACGGCGATAGCCGTTTCCAGCGCCGCACGCACCGTGTCTACCGCCATACTCGCTTCGCCGGGGTGAGCCGCGGCCTGCTCCGGCAAATACGGTATATGGATAAACCCGCCCTTCGCGCCGCTGCGATGACGCAGGCTATGCAGCAGGCCATACATCACGTGATTACAGACAAACGTCCCCGCCGTCTGCGACACCGACGCCGGAATGCCTTTGCTCCGCAGGGCGGTCACGATCGCTTTGATCGGCAGCGTGCTGAAGTACGCCGCCGGGCCTCCGGCTACGATCGGCACGTCGATCGGCTGCAGGCCTTTATTGTCCGGGATCCGCGCATCATCGACGTTGATCGCCACCCGTTCAACGGTGATGTCGACGCGACCGCCCGCCTGGCCAATCGCCAGCGTTAAGACAGGTTTCAGCTCATCCAGCGCGGCGTTCAGCGCCGTCAGGGCGTCGCCAAAGACGCACGGCAGCTGCCGCGCCACCACCGGCTGCCCGGCGATGATAGCGCCGTCCAGCCGCTTTACCACTTCCCACGAAGGGTTAACCGCTTCGCCGCCAAACGGTTCAAAACCGGTAATCAGTACGCCAGCCATGATCCCTCCTTACAGGAACATCAGGAAATAGAGCAAAAATACGTTCACGATAAGCAGCATAACGCCGGTCGGCACCTGGGCTTTGATCACCGCGTTTTTATCCGGCAGCTCCAGCAGCGCGGCCGGGACGATATTGAAGTTCGCCGCCATTGGGGTCATCAGGGTCCCGCAGTAGCCGGAGAACATGCCAATTGCCGCCATCACCGCCGGGTTACCGCCGTGCTGCAGCACCAGAATCGGGATCCCGACGCCCGCCGTCACGATGGGAAACGCGGCGAAAGCGTTGCCCATCACCATCGTCAGCAGCGCCATACCCAAGGTATAGACGGCCACGGCGATAAACCGGCTGTCTACCGCCAGATAGTGCTGCGTCAGCCAGGAGATGCTATTGCCGACGCCCGCGGCGGTAAACAGCAGCCCGAGCACCGCGAGGATCTGCGGCAAAATAAACGCCCAGCCCACGGAATCCAGCAGGCGACGAGCTTCCTGCAACGGCTGCGCCGCCGTTTCATGGGTCATGCGGATAGCCATCACCAGGCCGAGCAGCGTACCTGCGGTCATTGAAAACAGCGTGATCAGCGTGGCGTGATTGCCCGGCCCAAAGATAGCGACCTGTAGCGAGGGGAGATTATTAAACAGCAGCACGCCGATCACCGTCACCACCGGTATCGCCAGCGCCGGGAAAAACAGCCGGTTGCCAAGACGCGCTGCGCTGGCGGTACGTTCTTCCTGCGAGCGCTGATGATAGCGACCGAGGCGCACGCCGCCAAAACCGGCGATCAGCGCCAGTACCACCACCACCACGCCAACGCCGATATTGACGGTGCGCTTGTCGCCGACCAGCTCATAGGTCCAGTCGCCAAACAGAAACACCAGGCCGTACAGCCCCCAGAACAGGCCGGTTGTCAGCCTGCGCGGGTTGGCCTTATCGCGCCATGACATCACCGCTACCACCAGTAGAACGACGCCCGCCAGCCAGTAAAGCCAGGTTTGCTGAAAATTCATGCGGCACCGCCTTTCGCCTGGCCGGCGTTAACCTTGTCCAGCTCGCGCTGGAGATGGCGGTCGAGGCGCCACAGGCGGGCAGAGTGGATCAGGAAAGCGCAGACCGCCGTGGGGATCCCCCACAGGGCGATGTGCAGCGGCTCGGTCTGAATGCCGCCCGACTCCAGCATAAAGTTATGCATAAAGATAATCGCGCCGAAGGCGACGAAAATATCTTCCCCGAAGAACAGGCCGACGTTATCGGTCGCCGCCGACATCGCGCGCAGGCGATAGCGGACCTCGCCAGGCAAGGCGCCAAAGTTTTTCTCCGCCGCCCCTTCCGCCATCGGCGCCAGCAGCGGGCGCACCATCTGCGGATGTCCGCCCAGGCTGGTGAGGCCCATCGCCGCGGTCACTTCACGCACGAACAGATAGACGATAAGCAGACGACCGGCGGTGGCGCTGCGGATCTTCGCGATCCACATCTGCGCGCGCTCTTTCAGCCCGTGCCGCTCCAGCAGGCCAATCACCGCCAGCGGCAGCAGCAGAATAAACGGCAGGTTGCGAGTATTGAGAAACCCTTCACCCAGCTTTTCCAGAATGGTCGCGATCGGCATATGCGCCGTCAGACCGGTGATGATCCCGGAGACAATAACCACCAGCACCGGGTTAAAACGCAGAACAAATCCGACCACGATCGCCGCAATGCCAATCAGTGGCCAGAGAGATAATGACTCTCCCATAGTAACATCCTGTATGTTGTTGTGAGTTGTTGTCTAATTTTAAGAAATTGATTTTATTGTTTTTATTCTTGCACTTCCGCACTGACCTGTATATTGCGCCCGGCAAACGCCGCGCGCAAGCGGCGCGCAAAATCCAGCGCGTGCTCGCCGTCACCGTGCAGGCAGACGGTTTCCGCCACCACGTGCGCCCATTCGCCGGTGATACTGCGCACCCGGCTGTGCTGCACCATTTCCAGGGTTTGCGCCAGCGACTGTTCTTCGCTTTCGATCAGCGCGCCGGGCTGGGTACGCGGCACCAGGCTGCCGTCCGCCAGATAGCCGCGGTCGGCGAAGACCTCCTGGCGAGTGGTCAGCTGATAACGCTGCCCGGCGCGAATCAGCTCGCTGCCCGCCAGGCCCACCAGCACCAGACCCGCGTCAACGTCATATACCGCTTTGGCGATAGCGTCAGCTAGCTGCGGATCTTTTGCCGCCTGGTTATAGAGCATACCGTGCGGCTTGACGTGCCGCAGCTCGCCGCCCTGAGCGCGCACCAGCGCCGCCAGCGCGCCAACCTGATACAGCGTTTGCGCATAAACCGTTTCCGGCGGCAGCTGCATCGCCGTACGGCCAAAATTTTCCCGGTCGGGAAAGCTGGGATGCGCGCCCACCGCGACGCCATATTTCAGCGCTTCGCGGACGCACTGCAGCATCATTAGCGCATCGCCCGCATGGAAACCGCAGGCGATATTGGCGGAAGAGACCAGCTGTAGCAGCGCGCTATCGTTGGCGCAGCCTTCGCCGAGATCGGCGTTTAAATCAATCTTCATCGTTAAGTCTCCATGCCAGTTGTTCAAAGTAACGTTGCCTGTCGGCGCGCGCTTTCAGCGCTTCCTCCAGGGAGCAGGGAACAAAGTGGATCGGTTGTCCCAGCGGGATCTGCGCCAGCTGGTACATGTCGGCTTCGATAATGGTCGCAATCCGCGGATAGCCGCCGGTGGTCTGCGCGTCGTTCATCAGTACGATGGGCTGGCCGTTATGCGGAACCTGCACCACCCCAGGCAGCAGGCCGTGGGACAGCATCTCGCGATCGGTCATTCGCTTCAGCGGTTGCCCCTGCAGGCGGTAGCCCATGCGATTGCTCTGCGGGCTAAGCCGCCACGGCGAACGCCAGAAGGCGTCCTGCGACACGCTATCGAACTCCTGGTACTCCGGCCCGGGCAGCGCGCGGATGCGGTTGCCGATGGGCAGCTGCTTCACGCCGCGCGGTCCGCGGAACTGCTTATCCGATTTCCCCAGCTTCAGCCGGTCGCCGTCCTGCAAGCGTCGCCCTTCAAGGCCGCCAATTCCCACTTTCAGGTCAGTGCTGCGCGAACCCAGCACCTTCGGCACCGCAATTCCCCCCGCCACCGCCAGATAGCTGCGCACGCCGTGCTGGGGATTCTTGAGCACCAGATGCTGCCCGGCCTTGACCGCCGTTCGCCAGCCCACCCATACCGGCTCGCCATCGAGCTTCGCCTCGCAGGCGGCGCCGGTCAGCGCAAACCAGCCGCTACGCTCAAACTGAATATCCACCTGGCCCAGGGTTATCTCCAGCGCCGCGGCGTTGGCGCCGTTACCCACCAGCAGATTGGCGGTGACCAGCGCCGGCTTATCCATCGCGCCGCAGCGGCTGATGCCCAGCTGACGCAGCCCTTCACGCCCGCCGTCCTGCACCGAGGTATACATTCCGGCGCGGATAATTTTTAACATACGCCCTCCTTTTGCGGCACGAAACGCACTCTGTCGCCGGAACGCAGCAGCACCGGTTCCTTGCGCTTCGGATCAAATAGCGCCAGCGGCGTACGCCCCAGCAGCTGCCACCCCCCCGGCGTCGCCAGCGGATAGATCCCGGTTTGCGCGCCGCCAATACCGACGGACCCGGCGGGCACCAGCAGGCGCGGCTCCGCCCGTCGCGGCATCGCCAGCTTTTCTGGCAGGCCGCCGAAATACGGGAAACCCGGCTGAAAGCCGAGGAACCACACCACGTACTCCACCGACGAATGCAGCTCAACCACCTGCTTCTCGCTCAGGCCGCTGTGGCGGGCAATTTCCCCCAGATCCGGTCCGTATTCGCCGCCGTAAACCACCGGAACCGACACCTGCCGCGATTCCGGTTCGAGCGTATCGCACTCCTCCCACCAGAGCTGCAGGCGCTCAATCGCATCCCACGCCGTCTGCTGCGGATTACGCAATATCACGGTAATGTTGTTCATCCCCGGGATGGCTTCCACCACCTCGGTATGGCCTACCAGCCGCTGGGCTAACCGCCAGATCCGCTTCTGGCTTTCCAGGGTTACCGGCGGCTCAAGCTCCAGTACCACTGCCGTTTCACCTAACAAATAACAACGCGCTCGCTGCACTTTTGCCTCCGTTCATCAAGCCGGGTTGGGGATATCAATAAACGTGACGTCCAGTTCGGTATTTTCCGTTAGCCATTCGCTTAACGCGCGAATTCCGCCGCGCTCGGTGGCATGGTGCCCGGCGGCGTAAAAATGCAGCCCCTGCTCGCGCGCCGAGTGGATGGTTTGCTCTGAAACCTCACCGGTAATAAACGCGTCGACGCCAAAGCGGGCGGCGCTGTCGATAAAGCTCTGGCCGCCGCCGGTGCACCACGCCACGCGAGCGACTTTGTCCGGCCCGGTGTCGCCGCACCACAGCGGTTTGCGTCCCAGCCGCGCTTCAATCCACGAAGCCAGTTCCAGACCCGATACCGCCATCGACAGTTCGCCCCACGGCACCAGCGGCTCGATTTCGCCCATCACGTTGATGCCGAGCAGCGACGCCAACTGGGCGTTATTGCCCAGTTCCGGGTGGGCATCAAGCGGCAGGTGCCAGCCGTAGAGGTTAATGTCGTTAGCCAACAGCGTTTTGAGGCGGTTGCGCTTCATGCCGCGAATCACCGGCGATTCACCTTTCCAGAAGTAGCCGTGATGGACGATCACCGCATCGGCCTCCAGGCGCACGGCTTCATCCAGCAGCGCCTGGCTGGCGGTTACGCCGGTGACGATTTTTTGTATCGTCTCGCGCCCTTCCACCTGGAGCCCATTGGGGGCGTAATCACTGATGGCCGCGCTATTCAGCTTTTCATTAATCAGTTGTTCCAGTTCACTATTTTTCATTGCCGCTCCACCAGGTCATCATTCTATGCAGAGGGATAACATAACGGTATCCGCCCGGTCAGTCGATAGTTCTGCCGCTTCGCCGTCCATTTTGACTTTTCGCGAAATCCCGCAATTTGTCTACTCCCTCCTGCGCGCATTCGTGTATATTTATGCACTATTACAGCATATTAAATAACCAGAAAGCCTATAACGCCATGAATATCGCTAGTTAATAGCTATTCATGCAGAAAGATCGACTTTCTTTTTTATGGCAGGACGAAGCATTACATGAACACACAATCCTCACAGCCGCGGGCGATTTATTACGTCGTCGCGCTGCAAATCTGGGAATACTTCAGCTTTTACGGCATGCGCGCGCTGCTGATTCTTTATCTCACCAATCAGCTCAAGTATGACGATAATCACGCTTATGCGCTGTTCAGCGCCTACTGTTCTTTAGTTTACGTCACGCCGATTCTCGGCGGCTTCCTGGCCGATAAGCTGCTGGGCAACCGCATGGCGGTGATGCTCGGCGCGCTGTTGATGGCCATCGGCCATCTGGTGCTCGGCGCCAGCGAAATCGCCCCCACCTTCCTCTATCTGTCGCTGGCGATTATTGTCTGCGGCTACGGGCTGTTTAAATCCAACGTCAGCTGCCTGCTCGGCGAACTGTATGAACCCACCGACCCGCGCCGCGACGGCGGTTTTTCGCTGATGTACGCGGCGGGCAACGTCGGGTCTATCATTGCGCCAATCGCCTGCGGCTACGTGCAGGAGGAGTACAGCTGGGCGATGGGCTTTGCGCTGGCGGCGGTAGGCATGATCGCCGGGCTGGTCATTTTCCTCAGCGGCAACCGCCATTTCCGCCATACCCGGGGCGTCAATCGCGAAGCGCTGCGGGCGCGGAGCTTTGTTTTACCAAACTGGGGCTGGCTGCTGGTGCTGCTGATCGCCGCTCCGCTGCTAATCACCGTGCTGTTTTGGCAGGAGTGGTCGGTCTATGCGCTGATTGTGGCGACGGTTATCGGCCTGGCGGTACTGACGCGGATCTACCTGCGCGCGGAGACCGCCGGGCAGCGTAAAGATCTGCGGCTGATTATGGTGCTCACCTGCTTCAGCCTGCTGTTCTGGGCCTTTGCGCAGCAGGGCGGCAGTTCCATCAGCCTGTATATCGACCGTTTCGTTAACCGCCATTTTATGGGCTATGAAATACCGACCGCGATGTTCCAGTCGGTCAACGCCTTTGCGGTGATGCTCTGCGGAGTGGTGCTGGCGTGGCTGGTGAAAGAGAATATCAACGGCAACCGTACCGTGCGCATCTGGGGCAAGTTTGCGTTGGGCCTCGGCCTGATGAGCGCCGGGTTCTGCATCCTGACCCTCAGCGCCCGCTGGTCAGCCGCCTATGGCCACTCCTCGATGCCGCTAATGGTATTGGGTCTGGCGGTGATGGGCTTTGCCGAGCTGTTTATCGACCCGGTTGCGATGTCGCAAATCACCCGCATTCAGATCCCCGGCGTGACCGGCGTGCTGACCGGCATTTATATGCTGCTCTCCGGCGCAATCGCCAACTATCTGGCGGGGGTGATTGCCGACCAGACCTCGCAGGGGTCGTTCGACGCCGCCGGGGCCATCAACTACTCGATTAACGCCTACATTGAGGTGTTCAGCCAGATAACCTGGGGCGCGCTGGCCTGCGTCGGCCTGGTGCTGGCGATCTGGCTGTATCACTCCGTTAAGATCAGGGCTCGTCGCCTGGCGATGGAGTCTTAAGTTCTCTGGCGGCTTCCCAGGCCGCCAGCGTCTCCAGCCGCGCCTGCTTGTGGTCAACAATCGGGCGCGGATAATCCAGCTTTACGCCCTGCTTTTCCGCCCACAGCCACGGTTGATGCACCGCTTTCTCTGGCACTCCGGCCAGCTCCGGCAGCCAGTGACGAATAAACCGCCCCGCTTTATCGAAGCGTTCTCCCTGGGTCGTCGGGTTAAAAATACGAAAATAGGGCGCGGCATCGGTACCCGTGGAGGCCGCCCACTGCCAGCCGCCGTTATTCGCCGCCAGATCGCCATCAATAAGCTGTTCGATAAAGTAGCGCTCGCCCAGCCGCCAGTCGATTCGCAGGTCTTTCACCAGGAAGCTGGCGACAATCATCCGCAGGCGGTTATGCATCCACCCAGTGGTATTAAGCTGACGCATGGCGGCATCGACAATCGGGAAACCGGTTTGCCCGCGCTGCCAGGCCTGAAGCGCGGATTTATCATCCAGCCACGCCACGTTATCGGTCCAGCCGATAAAAGGGCGACCTTTACACAAGTTTGGGTAGTAAACCATCAGATGACGGTAAAACTCGCGCCAGATAAGCTCGTTGAGCCATACCGCCCCGGCTTCGCCATCCAGCGCCCGCGGCTGCTCAACCAGCAAACGGTGCAGGCACTGGCGCGGCGAGAGCGCGCCCACCGCCAGGCACGGCGACAGCCGGCTGGTTCCTTCGACGGCGGGAAGATCGCGCTGCTGTTCATAATCGGCGGCTTTTTGCTGGCAGAAACCGCGGAGCCGGGCGATAGCGCTTTTTTCATCCGCGGCGAACAGCTCGCTATCAAAGGGCGTCTGCGGATAGTCTATTTCCACATTAGAGGCGGCAGCGATGGGGCCACTCGCGCGGACTTTCGGCGCGGCGACGCACTCGGGCAGCGCTTCCTGTAAACGGCGAAGAAAGGCATTTTTAAACGGCGTAAACACCTTATACATTTCGCGATTGCCGGTCAGCGCGCTGCCCGGCGGCAGCAGGACGCTGTCATCAAAACCCTGACAAGTCACTCCGGCCAGGGTATTTTCCACCGCGGCATCGCGCTGGCGTTCGTTAATTTCGTACTGATAGTTGTAAAACAGATGTGTGACCTGCTGCTGCCCGCAGAAGCTGGCGAGCCGTTTTACGCTGGCGGCAAAATCTTCCGCCTGTTCAACGTGCAGCGGGATCCCCTTTTCCGCCAGCGCCGCTTGCAGGCTGTGAAGATGGCTAACGATAAATGCAGCCTGACGCGCCGCCATCCCGTGCTGGCGCCATTGCCCTGGCGTGGCGATAAATAACCCCAGCACCTCGGCATGGGGATCGCGGCAGGCGGCAGCAAGCGCCAGATTATCGTGCATGCGCAAATCCGCGCGAAACCAGACCAGATGGGTGGCCATAACATTCCTTTCATCATTAAAATGGATACATACGACGTCTAAAACAGCTATCCCCCGGGCTTAGCCTGCGGGAAGTTAATAAGTGTAAGCCACTCCAGGCAAAAAAAAACCGCCGGATAAACCGGCGGCGTGATTGATAACAAAATTCTTAGGCGCAGCGCCTGCGCTTCAGCAGGCTTAGCCGTTCGGCCATCTGCAAAGGTTAATAAAAATCTGCGGAGGCCTTTTCCGCCTGCGCCATCCATACCGGCTGTTCGCTGGTTTTTGCCCACACGCGGTGCAGCCAGCTGTAGAAACGCGCGCGGTCTTTCCAGAACAGCATTACCGGCAGCGCCAGCACGCCAGCCGTCACGGCGAAAGCGCGACGCGCAAAGATGATATGAGCAGGATAAGTTTTGTACAACGCCATAATTTCTCTCCCCTTTGTCAGGCCGGCAAGCAAGGCCGGAAAAGTTACAATGTTTCTCTGCTTAAAATAGTACCGCTTTGGCTGTAATTTTACTACTCATCCGACCACTAAAAAGCGCCTATTTAGCTTTTATTTACATTCATCCGGTAACTTAGTTACAAAAAAGTTAAATTAATACTAACCATTAGTTAAATTGTGGGCTTGGTGATTTTTATATTTTTTTTACACCCCCGTCGCTGATTTTTGCGAAATCTTTGCGCCCGACTGCCTATTCTCCTCGTAAATCGAAAATACACCCGGAGGTGGATTGTGACTGCAGGCGTAATCGCTGGCGTAGCGCTGGTGTTCCTGTTGCTGGTTTATCTGGTTTATGCCCTGATACACGCGGAGGCATTCTGATGGCCGCTCAAGGATTTTTGCTCATTGCGAGCTTTATTCTGCTACTGATGATCCTGGCGCGTCCGCTGGGCGCGGCGCTGGCGACCATGATCAATGATGCCCCGCTACCGGGCCTGGCCGGTATCGAACGCGGTTTATGGCGGGCGGCGGGCATTCGTTCGCAGGAGATGAACTGGTATCAATATTTATTCGCTATCCTGCTGTTTAACGCGCTGGGTCTGGTGGCGCTGTTCGCGCTGCTGACGTTCCAGGGCTCGCTGCCGCTTAACCCGCAGCATCAGCCCGGCCTGTCGTGGGACCTGGCGCTGAATACGGCGGTGAGCTTTGTCAGCAACACCAACTGGCAGGCCTATGCCGGTGAAACCACCATGAGTAGTCTTAGCCAGATGGCCGGGCTGGCGGTGCAAAACTTCCTCTCCGCCGCCACCGGCATCGCGGTGATCTTTGCCCTCACCCGCGCCTATGCCCGACAGAAAGTCAGCACCCTGGGCAACGCCTGGGTCGACCTGACCCGCATCACCCTCTGGCTGCTGCCGATTTCGCTGCTCATCGCGCTGTTCTTTATTCAGCAGGGCGTACCGCAGAGCTTTTCCCCCAATCAGGGATTTACCTCGCTTGAAGGGGTACGCCAGATGCTGCCGATGGGGCCGGTGGCCTCGCAGGAAGCGATAAAAATGCTGGGGACCAACGGCGGCGGCTTCTTTAACGCCAACTCGGCGCATCCGTTTGAAAACCCCACCGCGCTGACCAACCTGGTGCAGATGCTGGCTATCTTTCTCATCCCGGCGGCGCTGTGCTTCGCCTTCGGCGAGGTGGTGGGCGACCGCCGTCAGGGACGCGCGATTCTGTGGGCGATGACGCTGATCTTCATCGTCTGCGTGGCGGTAGTGATGTGGGCGGAGACCCGCGGCAACCCGCATCTGCTGAGCCTTGGCGCCGATAGTAGCCTGAATATGGAAGGCAAAGAGAGCCGGTTCGGCATTCTCGCCAGCAGCCTGTTCGCCGTGGTCACCACCGCCGCGTCATGCGGCGCGGTCAACGCCATGCATGACTCCTTTACCGCGCTGGGCGGGATGGTGCCGATGTGGCTGATGCAGATAGGCGAAGTGGTCTTCGGCGGCGTGGGCTCTGGCCTGTACGGCATGCTGCTGTTCGTCATGCTGGCGGTCTTCATCGCCGGGCTGATGATTGGCCGCACACCGGAATACCTCGGCAAAAAGATCGACGTGCGCGAAATGAAAATGATCGCGCTGGCGATCCTCGTGACCCCAACGCTGGTGCTGCTCGGTACGGCGCTGGCAATGATGACCGAGGCCGGGCGCGCGGGCATGTTCAACCCCGGACCGCACGGCTTCAGCGAAGTGCTGTACGCCGTCACCTCCGCGGCCAACAACAACGGCAGCGCCTTTGGCGGCCTGAGCGCGGCGACGCCGTTCTGGAACCTGCTGCTGGCGTTCTGCATGCTGGTTGGCCGCTTCGCGGTGATTATCCCGGTGATGGCCATTGCCGGTTCGCTGGTGACCAAGAAAATTCAGCCCGCCGGCAGCGGCACGCTCGCCACCCACGACGCGCTGTTTATCGGCCTGCTGATCGGCACCGTACTGCTGGTGGGCGCCCTGACCTTTATTCCCGCGCTGGCGCTCGGCCCGCTGGCGGAACACTTTTCCTTACTTTAAGCGATTGCGGAGCAACCTGTTATGAGTCGCAAATCATTAGCCCTGCTGGAGCCGACGCTGGTGCGCCAGGCGCTGCTGGACGCCGTGAAAAAACTGAGCCCTGCCGTACAGTGGCGTAACCCAGTGATGTTTATCGTCTGGATCGGCAGCCTGCTGACCACCCTGCTCGCTATCGCCATGGCGAGCGGGCATATCGCCGGCAGCGCCGGTTTTACCGCCGCCATTAGTCTCTGGCTGTGGTTCACCGTCCTGTTCGCCAATTTCGCCGAAGCGATGGCCGAAGGCCGCAGTAAAGCGCAGGCCAACAGCTTGAAGGGGGTCAAAAAGACCGCCTTTGCCCGTAAGCTGCGCGCGCCGCAGCACGATGCGCAAATTGACCACGTACCCGCTGAAGATCTGCGTAAAGGCGACGTGGTGCTGGTCGAAGCGGGGGATATTATTCCCTGCGACGGCGAGGTTATCGAAGGCGGCGCATCCGTGGATGAAAGCGCCATTACCGGCGAATCCGCGCCGGTTATCCGCGAATCCGGGGGCGACTTCGCCTCGGTGACCGGCGGGACGCGTATTCTCTCCGACTGGCTGGTGATCCGCTGCAGCGTCAACCCGGGCGAAACCTTCCTCGACCGGATGATCGCCATGGTTGAAGGCGCCCAGCGGCGCAAGACGCCGAACGAAATCGCCCTGACGATCCTGCTTATCGCCCTGACCCTGGTGTTCCTGCTGGCCACCGCCACCATCTGGCCCTTCTCCGCCTGGAGCGGTAACGCGGTCAGCGTGACGGTGCTGGTGGCGCTGCTGGTGTGCCTGATCCCGACCACTATCGGCGGCCTGCTGTCGGCTATCGGCGTCGCCGGGATGAGCCGCATGCTCGGCGCGAACGTGATTGCCACCAGCGGACGCGCGGTTGAAGCGGCGGGCGATGTCGACGTTCTACTGCTGGATAAAACCGGCACCATTACCCTCGGCAACCGCCAGGCTTCAGCGTTCCTGCCCGCGCAGGGCGTGGAAGAGAAAACCCTTGCCGATGCCGCCCAGCTCTCTTCGCTGGCCGACGAAACGCCGGAAGGCCGCAGCATCGTGGTGCTGGCAAAGCAGCGCTTTAATCTGCGCGAGCGCGATCTGCAATCGCTGCACGCCACCTTCGTGCCCTTTACCGCCCAGACCCGGATGAGCGGGATTAACATCGACCAGCGGATGATCCGTAAAGGTTCCGTGGATGCCATTCGCCGCCACGTTGAGGCTAACGGCGGCCACTTCCCGGCCGATGTCGATAAACAGGTTGAAGACGTGGCGCGTCTTGGCGCCACGCCGCTGGTGGTCGCCGAAGGCGAGCGGGTGCTGGGGATTATTTCGCTGAAAGATATCGTCAAAGGCGGCATCAAAGAGCGTTTTGCCCAGCTGCGTAAAATGGGGATTAAAACGGTGATGATCACCGGCGATAACCGCCTGACCGCCGCCGCTATCGCCGCGGAAGCGGGCGTGGACGACTTTCTCGCCGAAGCGACGCCGGAAGCCAAGCTGGCGTTAATCCGCCAGTATCAGTCGGAAGGACGGCTGGTGGCGATGACCGGCGACGGTACCAACGACGCCCCGGCGCTGGCGCAGGCCGACGTCGCGGTGGCGATGAACTCCGGTACCCAGGCGGCGAAAGAGGCGGGTAACATGGTGGACCTCGACTCCAACCCCACCAAACTGATCGAGGTCGTGCACATCGGTAAACAGATGCTGATGACCCGCGGTTCATTAACCACCTTCAGTATCGCCAATGACGTGGCGAAGTACTTTGCCATCATTCCGGCCGCCTTTGCCGCGGTCTATCCGCCGCTGGCGATGCTTAACGTGATGCATCTGCACTCGCCCTCTTCGGCGATCCTGAGCGCGGTGATTTTTAATGCGCTGATTATCATCTTCCTGATCCCGCTGGCGCTGAAGGGGGTGAGCTATAAGCCGCTGACGGCCTCGGCGATGCTGCGCCGCAACCTGTGGGTCTATGGCCTGGGCGGACTGCTGGTGCCGTTTATCGGTATCAAAGCGATCGACCTGTTACTGACCCTGACCGGGCTGATGTGAGGAAAAAACCATGTCATTGATTCGTCCTGCTGTTGTGCTGTTTATTCTGTTAACGCTGCTCACCGGCGGCGTCTATCCGCTGTTAACCACCGCGCTAGGACAGTGGTGGTTCCCGCAGCAGGCCAACGGCTCGCTTCTGAGGATTGACGGCGAAGTGCGCGGTTCCAGCCTTATCGGGCAGAACTTTACCGCGCCGGGCTATTTCCAGGGTCGCCCATCCGCCACGGCGGAGATGCCGGATAATCCGCTGGCATCCGGCGGCAGCAACCTCGCGGCCAGCAATCCGGCGCTGGATAAAGCCATCAGCGAACGAGTGCAGACCCTGCGCGTCGCCAACCCGGACGCCACGTCCAGGGTTCCGGTGGAGCTGGTCACCGCCTCGGCAAGCGGACTGGATTACAGCCTGACCCCGGCCGCCGCCCTGTGGCAGGCGCCGCGCGTCGCCAAAGCCCGGCAGCTGAGCGTGGAGCAGGTCACGCAGCTGGTCAACGAGGCAACGCAAAAACCGTTGCTCAGCTTTCTCGGCCAACCTGTGGTAAATATACTGCAGCTGAATATGTCGCTGGATGCCCTGAAGGATAAGTGAAATGAGTGACGAGCCGCTGCGTCCGGACCCCGATCGCCTGCTGCAACACACCGCCGCCCCGCATCGCGGTAAGTTAAAGGTTTTTTTCGGCGCCTGCGCGGGGGTGGGGAAAACCTGGGCGATGCTGGCGGAAGCGCAGCGGCTGCGCGCCCAGGGGCTGGATATTCTGATTGGCGTGGCGGAAACCCACGGGCGTAAAGAGACGGCGGCGATGCTTGAGGGGCTCTGCACCCTGCCCCAGCGCCGCCTCTCCCACCGCGGGCGCTACGTTAAAGAGTTTGACCTTGACGGCGCCCTGGCCCGCCGCCCGGCGCTGATCCTGGTCGATGAGCTGGCGCACAGCAACGCGCCCGGCTCCCGTCATCCTAAACGCTGGCAGGACGTCGAAGAGCTGTTGGAAGCCGGCATCGACGTGTTTACCACCATTAACGTCCAGCACCTCGAGAGCCTGAACGACGTCGTCAGCGGCATCACCGGCGTGCAGGTCCGTGAAACCGTCCCCGATCCGTTTTTCGACGCCGCCGACGACGTAGTGCTGGTCGACCTGCCCCCGGACGATCTCCGCCAGCGGCTCAATGAAGGGAAAGTCTATATCGGCGGCCAGGCCGAGCGGGCTATTGAGAACTTCTTTCGCAAGGGCAACCTGATCGCCCTGCGCGAGCTGGCGCTGCGCCGTACCGCCGATCGGGTCGATGAGCAAATGCGCGCCTGGCGCGATCGTCAGGGACAGGAAAAAGTCTGGCACACCCGCGACGCCATTTTGCTCTGCATCGGCCACAACACCGGCAGCGAAAAGCTGGTTCGCGCCGCCGCCCGCCTCGCGGCCAGGCTGGGGAGCGTCTGGCATGCGGTGTATGTGGAAACCCCCTCTCTGCATCGCCTGCCGGAAGCGAAACGGCGGGCGATCCTCGCCGCGCTCAGGCTGGCTCAGGAACTGGGGGCGGAAACCGCGACCCTCGCCGATCCTTCTGAAGAGCGGGCCGTTCTGCACTACGCCCGCGAGCATAACCTCGGCAAGATAGTGATTGGCCGCCAGCAAAAAAGGCGCTGGTGGGACCGCAGCGGCTTCGCCGATCGGCTGGCCCGCCACGCGCCGGACCTCGATCTGGTCGTGATCGCGCTGGATGAAAAGGCCGCCCCCCTGCCCGCTCGCGCCAGCGATGGCCGGACCGCAATGGAAAAATGGCGTTTGCAGCTCCAGGGATGCGTCGTCGCCATCGCCCTGTGCGCGGTGATAACCGTCGTCGCCATGCAGTGGCTGATGGCCTTTGAAGCCGCCAACCTGGTGATGCTGTATCTGCTGGGCGTGGTAATTATCGCCCTGTTGTATGGACGCTGGCCGTCGGTGCTGGCGACGGTGATTAACGTGGTCAGCTTTGACCTGTTTTTTGTCGCGCCGCGCGGTACGCTGGCGGTTTCCGATGTGCAGTATCTGCTGACCTTTAGCGTGATGCTCACCGTCGGGCTGCTTATCGGCAACCTCACCGCCGGCGTACGCTATCAGGCGCGGGTGGCGCGCTATCGCGAACAGCGCACCCGGCATCTGTACGAAATGTCAAAAGCGCTGGCGGTGGGCCGCAGCCGTGAGGATGTCGCCGCCACCAGCGAGCGCTTTATCGCCTCGACGTTTCAGGCGCGCAGCCAGCTGCTGCTGCCCGATGAAACGAACCGGCTCTCTCCGCTGACTCCGCAAACGGCGGCCATCACCTGGGATGACGCCATTGCCCGCTGGAGCTTCGATAAAGGGCAGCCCGCCGGGGCGGGTACCGATACGCTACCCGGCGTGCCGTACCAAATCCTGCCGCTGAAAAGCGCCGCCCGCACCTGGGGGCTGCTGGTCGTGGAACCCGCCAACCTCCGCCAGCTGATGATCCCCGAACAGCAGCGCCTGCTGGAAACCTTCACCCTGCTGGTCGCCAGCGCGCTGGAGAGACTGACGCTTACCGCCAGCGAAGAGCAGGCGCGGCTGAACAGCGAACGGGAAAGCCTGCGTAACTCGCTGCTGGCAGCGCTGTCCCACGATCTGCGGACGCCGTTAACGGTGCTGTTCGGCCAGGCTGAAATCCTGACGCTCGATCTCGCCAGCGAAGGGTCGAAACACGCGCCGCAGGCCAATGAGATTCGTCAGCACGTGTTGAACACCACCCGGCTGGTAAATAATCTCCTCGACATGGCGCGGATCCAGTCCGGCGGCTTTAATTTGCATAAAGAGTGGCTAACTCTGGAAGAGGTGGTCGGTAGCGCGCTGCGTATGCTGGAGCCGGGGCTCGGCGGCCGGCATATTCAGCTCGCGCTGCCGGACCCGCTGCTGCTGGTTCACGTCGACGGGCCGCTATTTGAACGGGTACTGATTAATCTGCTGGAAAATGCGGTGAAGTACGCGGGAACAGAGGCGCACATCGGCATTACCGCGCACGTCGACCCGCACAATTTACTGCTTGAGGTTTGGGATAACGGACCGGGTATTCCTGCCGGCCAGGAACAGGCTATCTTTGATAAATTCGCCCGCGGGAATAAAGAGTCGGCGATCCCCGGCGTCGGTCTGGGCCTGGCGATTTGCCAGGCGATCGTTGAGGTGCACGGCGGAACGATTAGCGCCGCGACGCGCCCGCAAGGCGGCGCCTGTTTCCGTGTTACACTGCCGAGAGAAGCGCCCCCTGAACTGGAAGATTTAGCCGAGGAAATGTGATTAACGTTTTGATCATCGAAGATGAGCATGCTATCCGCCGCTTTCTGCGCACCGCGCTGGAAGCCGACGGCATGCGCGTATTTGAAGCGGAAACGCTGCAGCGCGGGCTGATCGAAGCCGCGACCCGCAAGCCGGATTTAACCATTCTCGATCTTGGCCTGCCCGATGGTGACGGCAACGCGTTTATCCGCGAGGTTCGCCAGTGGAGCCAGATGCCGATTATCGTCCTCTCTGCGCGCACCGAGGAGCAGGACAAAATCGCCGCGCTTGACGCCGGCGCCGATGATTATCTCAGCAAACCCTTTGGTATCGGTGAACTGCAGGCGCGGCTGAGGGTGGCAATGCGCCGCCATGCCGGCGCCCAGGCCGATGAGCCGCTGGTGCTTTTTGCCGATGTCGAAGTCGATATCCCCGCCCGCCGCATCGTGCGCGGCGACGAAGAGATCCACCTGACGCCCATTGAATTTCGCCTGCTGGCGGTACTGCTGAATAATCCCGGCAAAGTGCTGACCCAGCGGCAGCTGCTCAACCAGGTCTGGGGGCCGAACGCGGTGGAACACAGCCACTATCTGCGGATCTATATGGGACATCTGCGACAGAAGCTGGAGGCCGACCCGGCGCGCCCGCAGCATCTGCTGACCGAAACCGGGATCGGCTATCGGTTTATGCCCTAGCAGTCAGGCCCTGCGACATCGCCAAAGGGTGACGACTTTTGCCGCCTCTGAAACCAGCAGGAACCCAATATAAAACGCGCTCCCCTTAAACTCCATCTCGCGCAGCATCCAGAACACCAGCGAAAGCGAAGGTAGCATGAAGATCAGACGCAACGGCGTCTGCGCATACGCCAGCCACAGCGCATAGCGACTGTGTCGCCAGAAGAGAATCATCGAGACGGGAATAGTGATAATCAATATGGCATTAAGCGGATATAGCCAGGCTGCCGCGGAACCGTAGCTTTGCACAAGCTGTAGATAAGCGAGGATATCGCTGTAGAAAGGCACTCGCTGATGGTAGACATTCCAGACAATAAACTGGAGGAGATAGAACAGATCCATCCCACCCCAGAACCAAAAAACGTTTTTTCGTTCCAGTTTCATCGCTATCCCTGCGAAAAAATCAGGCCCTGAAAAGGGCCTGATTATCATGATGTCAATTACGCGTTTTTCAGCACTTCGCTGACAATCTCCACCGCTTCTTTCTCAATCTGCTGACGATGTTCAGCGCCGAGAAAGCTTTCACAGTAGATTTTATAGGCGTCTTCGGTTCCTGACGGACGCGCGGCGAACCAGCCGTTGTCGGTCATTACCTTCAGGCCGCCAATCGCCGCCCCGTTACCCGGCGCCGCGGTCAGACGCGCGGTAATCGGGTCGCCCGCCAGGGTGCTGGCGCTGACCATTTCCGGAGAGAGCTTAGACAGCGCCGCTTTCTGGGCAGAAGTCGCGGAGGCCTGCAGACGGTTGTAGCTCGGCGCGCCAAAGCGCTCTGCCAGCTCGTCGTAATGCTGCTGCGGGTTTTTCCCGGTGACCGCGGTGATTTCCGCCGCCAGCAGGCACATGATGATGCCGTCTTTGTCGGTGGACCACGGGGTGCCGTCAAAGCGCAGGAACGAAGCCCCCGCGCTCTCTTCACCGCCGAAGCCGAAGCTGCCGTCAAACAGACCATCAACAAACCACTTAAAGCCGACCGGCACTTCCACCAGCTTACGGCCGAGGTCGTTAACCACACGGTCAATCATCGCCGAGGAGACCAGGGTTTTACCCACGGCGACATCTTTGCCCCACTGCGGACGATGCTGGAACAGGTAGTTAATCGCCACCGCCAGATAGTGGTTCGGGTTCATCAACCCGGCCGGCGTGACGATACCGTGACGGTCGTAATCCGGGTCATTCGCGAAGGCCAGGTCAAATTTGTCGCGCAGCGCCAGCAGGCCCGCCATCGCGCACTCGGAGGAACAGTCCATACGGATTGCGCCGTCTTTATCGAGATGCATAAAGCGGAAGGTCTGATCGACGTGGTCGTTGACGATGGTCAGATTGAGGTTGTAATGCTCAGCGATACGCTTCCAGTATTCGATACCGGAGCCGCCCAGCGGGTCGACGCCGAGGGTCAATCCGGCTTTCTGGATCGCCGCCATATCGACGATATCCGCCAGCCCTTCAATAAACGGCTGCACCAGATCCTGTTCTTTAACGTGGCCGGAGGCCAGCGCCGCGTCAAGAGAAATACGCTTGACGCCCTGCAGACCGGCAGCCAGCAGTTCATTGGCGCGATTTTCGACAACCTTGGTCACGTTGGTATCAGCCGGGCCGCCGTTTGGCGGATTGTACTTGATACCACCGTCTTCCGGCGGGTTGTGGGACGGCGTGATCACAATACCGTCAGCCAGCGGACCGCCCTTTTTGTTATGCACCAGAATCGCATTAGAAATCGCCGGCGTCGGGGTGAAACCGTTGTTTTCCTGAACGATGACGTCAACGCCGTTCGCCGCCAGCACTTCCAGTACGGAAATGAAGGCCGGTTCGGAGAGTGCATGAGTGTCCTTCCCGACGTAGCATGGGCCGGCGATCCCGTTCTTCGCGCGGTCTTCCGCAATTGCCTGAGCAATCGCCAGAATATGCTGCTCGTTGAAGTTGTGGCGCGCCGCGCTGCCGCGGTGACCGGAGGTGCCAAACTTCACCGCATGTTCCGCGTTGCCGACTTCCGGCTTCAGCACATAGTACTGGGCAGTCAGCTGGGCGACGTTAATCAAATCACTCTGTTGCGCAGGTTGACCCGCGCGCTTATCGATTGCCATTGCCTGATCCTTCTGGTGCAAAAGTTAATTAACTAGATCGTACCGCAAACCTTTTCGATCAATTCCGCAGGGAACTGCATAGACTGCATGATATGTTCGATCATGCTGCATTTGCGACCGGTATTGGTATTTGTAATGACCCACCACGGCGTGCCCGGAACCTGCTTAGGTTTCGTCTGATTACCGTTTTTCTGCAGCGTGCGCTCATCCTCAGCGAAATAAACGCGAGTGCGGCCGTGGAGGGACTCGGTCGCCTCCGCGAACGCTTTGCTGTCTAAGGAGTAGAGGGTAGTCAGAACCAGCATGAAACGGTTTACCGCGCGCTTTTGATCAGCGTACTCATCAGATAACAGCAGCTCACGCATCGCGCGGACTTTATCCTTCAGAGGATTAGCGGGCTTCACTTCAGCGACAGGCGTTGGCGCAGGGGCCGGAGCGGCTTTCGCTACCGGCGCGACAGGCTGGGAAACGGCGGAAAACTTCAACATACGCCGTAAAATGTCGGATGCGCTCTCGCCAATATGCTTGGTGTGGCTGGCAATATAGCTATAGAGTTCATCATCAACTTCAATTGTTTTCATCTTAATCCAGTGCGATATCTTTTTCTGAATACAAGTTGTCGGGATTATAGGGTCAAATCCCAACCGCGGATAGCGTCAAACCAGGATGGCGGTAAAACTCGGAAATCTTCCGGGTCTTGCAGCCGGATGGCAGAATGTCCAACATAATACCCTAACCCGACGGAGCGAAAAAAAGAACTTTGCCATGAAATTAAATAGCCGAGCGCAATCTGCACAGAATCCGCACAATAATCCCCCTATCGTCCTGGTCCACGGCCTTTTTGGCAGCCTGGATAACCTTGGGATCCTCGCCCGCGATCTGGTTCACGATCGCGATATTTTACAGGTCGACATGCGAAACCACGGTCTTTCGCCGCGCTCGCCGGAAATGACCTATTCCGCGATGGCCCAGGATCTGCTTGATACTCTCAATGAATCACAGATTGAGAAAGCTACCTTTATTGGTCACTCAATGGGCGGAAAGGCTGTGATGGCGCTGAGCGCGCTGGCGCCGGAGCGCATCGCGGGCCTGGTCGCCATTGATATCGCCCCGGTGGATTATCACGTTCGCCGTCATGATGAAATCTTCGCCGCCATCAACGCCGTCACCGATGCGGGCGCCGCAACGCGTCAACAGGCGGCGGTAGTCATGCGCCAGCACCTTAACGAAGAGGGCGTGATTCAGTTTCTGCTGAAGTCTTTCGTGGACGGCCAGTGGCGGTTTAACGTACCGGTGCTGTGGGAGCAGTACGATAATATCGTCGGCTGGCAAGCCGTCCCGGCCTGGCCGCATCCGGCGCTGTTTATCCCCGGCGGTAACTCCCCCTACGTCACCGACGCATACCGTGATGCACTATTGGCTCAGTTTCCCCAGGCGCGCGCGCACGTTATCGCCGGCGCCGGTCACTGGGTGCATGCCGAAAAACCGGAGGCCGTGATCCGCGCAATTCGCCGTTATTTAACCTCGATCGCCGCCTGACTGGCTAAAATCTGCCCGACCGCGCGGCTTAATGCCCGCGGTCGTTGGCGCAGCCCGTCGCCTGATGTATTATGGCGCGCTGTCTGCGTCGGCTATGCCCGATAGCTTGTTTCCCCCGAAGTCACTCTGAATCATGGCAAAAGAACAAACGGACCGTACGACATTAGATTTGTTCGCAACCGAGCGTCGGCCGGGTAGACCGAAAACCAATCCGCTTTCGCGCGATGAACAGCTGCGCATCAACAAACGCAATCAGCTTAAACGCGATAAGAGTCGCGGTCTTAAGCGCGTGGAGCTAAAGCTGAATGCCGATGCGGTCGATGCGCTTAATGAGCTGGCGGAAGCCCGTAATATGAACCGCAGCGATCTTATCGAAGAGATGCTGATGAGCCAGCTGGCGGTCCTGCGCGGCCAGGATAAAGCCTAAAACCCTTAAAAAATAAGCTTTCATGTAGCAGAGTGTGCAGTTGGGCGTGATTGCTGTTTCCGCGCCCTTCTCTGTTCTGCTATCATTGCCCCTATCTGCGGGCATTACGCCACTACCACATCATTAAGTTTCAAGAGGTTATTTTACTCATGGCAATCATCGGCATCTTTTTTGGCAGCGACACCGGCAACACCGAAAATATTGCAAAAATGATCCAAAAGCAGCTTGGTAAAGATGTTGCTGATGTTCACGACATTGCCAAAAGCAGCAAAGAGGATCTGGAAGCTCACGATATCCTGCTGCTCGGCATTCCGACCTGGTACTACGGCGAAGCCCAGTGCGACTGGGACGATTTCTTCCCGACGCTGGAAGAGATCGATTTCAACGGCAAACTGGTCGCGCTGTTTGGCTGTGGCGATCAGGAAGACTATGCTGAATACTTCTGCGATGCGCTGGGTACCATCCGCGACATCATCGAACCGCGCGGCGCAACTATCGTTGGCCACTGGCCGACCGCGGGCTACCATTTCGAAGCGTCTAAAGGCCTGGCCGATGACGATCACTTTGTTGGCCTGGCCATTGACGAAGACCGTCAGCCAGAATTGACTAACGAACGCGTGGAAAAATGGGTAAAACAGATTTCTGAAGAGCTGCACCTTGAAGAAATCAAGAATGCCTGAGTCTAAACGGCGAAATCATCAGATTTCGCCGAATTGATAGATAAAAGCAATCAAAGTTATAGCTACAAGTTTTTAACTTTTAATCACATATCTGTACAATGTCCTCTGATTTAACGGGGTCGCGTGAAGCACTTTGTAGCGAGTGCCTCGTTTTTGACAGCATACAAGGCCCGATGCTTGCAGTTTTCATTTCACCATGGCAGTTCTATAATGAGACGCATTACATCGGGTGATTCTCTGTATTACTTCCGCTGATGGAAGTAGATCGTTTAGCAACAGGACAGATTCCGCATGACTGACAACAATACCGCATTAAAGAAAGCTGGCCTGAAAGTGACGCTTCCGAGATTAAAAATCCTGGAAGTGCTGCAAGGACCGGATAACCATCATGTCAGTGCGGAAGACTTATACAAACGCCTGATTGATATGGGTGAAGAGATTGGCCTGGCCACCGTCTACCGCGTACTGAACCAGTTCGACGACGCCGGTATCGTCACCCGTCATAATTTTGAAGGCGGTAAATCCGTTTTTGAACTGACGCAGCAGCATCATCACGATCACCTGATTTGCCTCGACTGCGGCAAAGTGATCGAATTTAGCGATGATTCCATCGAAGCGCGCCAGCGTGAAATTGCCGCAAGGCACGGTATTCGTCTGACCAACCACAGCCTGTACCTGTACGGACACTGTGCGGAAGGCGACTGCCGCGAAGATGAACATGCCCACGACGCGGCAGAGAAATAATCACCGCATCGTATACCGCCAAAAGCCAACCTGAAGGTTGGCTTTTTTTTGCCCGGAATTTGCCGCCTCTTTCTCTCGCGCTGCAATACGTTTACTGTCAGTGCATCCTGAGGTGTACGGAGAGTCGACATGGAGCTTCGCCAGCTACGCTATTATGTGCGCATTATTGAAACCGGCAGTATGGGCCGCGCCGCGCTTGACCTGAATATCGGCGTCTCCGCGCTGAGCCAACAGATGGCGCGCCTGGAGAACGAACTCGCCATCCGTCTGCTGCAGCGGACATCGCGCGGCGTAATGCCGACCAGCGCTGGTCTCGCCTTCTACTCCCAGGCGCAGCTGGCGCTGCGCCACGCCGACGATGCGGTTCTCGCCGCGCGCGAGGCGCGCCTTTCCGGCCACGTCAGCGTCGGTATGGCCCCCAGCACCGCCTCTGTACTGGGGGTACCTTTTATTCACGCGATGCGCGAAAGCTATGCCGACGTCCGCCTGCATTTGGTCGAGAGCCTCTCCGGTAATCTGGAACGCATGATCAACACCCGCCAGCTTGATTTAGCTATCGTGTTCCAGAAGGAGAAGCTTGCGCGCTGGAGCGCCAGGCCGATTCTCGAAGAGCGTCTGTTTCTGATTGGCACCCATGACGTGCTGGCCCCCCTTCCCGAAGCGAGCATCTCGCCTGGCCAACTGGCCGCTATCCCGCTGATAATGCCAAGCCTGGGGCATGGCCTGCGCGGCAGGCTGGAGGCGATCTGCCAGGAGCACGCCCTGAGCGTCGATGTGGTGGCTGAAATCGACGGTCTGGCCCTGCTGATGCGCGCCGTCCGCGACGGACTGGGCGCCACGCTGCAGCCGGGGGCGGCGATTTCCCATCTCGACGGCGAGTCCCTGAGAGTGATCGGCGTCGAGAATCCGATACTCAGTCGGCCAAACTTTCTCGTCAGCCTTTCCGATGATGAACTGACCCCAGCGGGCCTTGCCGCGCGGGTGATACTGGCGAAAGTCATGCGTCAGCTCGTGGAGTCAGGCCGCTGGCCCGGCGCCAGCCTTTACGCGCACTAAACCCCCCTTTAGCAATACGCCATAGCGTCCTTACGGCCAAAACGAATACATTTCCATTACAAATTTAACAATCAAGCAAAGCGTAATGGAGCCAAAAATGGTGGATGTACTGGTGATTGGCGGCGGCAATGCCGCGCTATGCGCCGCATTAACCGCCCGGGAAGCCGGCGCGTCCGTGCTGCTGCTGGAGGCTGCGCCGCGGGAATGGCGAGGCGGAAACTCTCAGCACACGCGGAATCTTCGCTGTATGCACGATGCTCCGCAGGATGTTTTAATCGACAGCTATCCGGAAGAAGAGTACTGGCAGGACCTGCTGCGCGTCACCGAGGGCAACACCAACGAAGCGCTGGCGCGGCTGGTGATCCGCACTTCAGCGCAATGCCGGGACTGGATGCGCCAGCACGGGGTTAACTTTCAGCCGCCGCTCTCCGGCGCCCTGCACGTTGCCCGCACCAACGCCTTTTTTATGGGCGGCGGTAAAGCCCTGGTCAACGCCTATTACCGCAGCGCGGAGCAGATGGGCGTTAAGATCCGCTACAACACGCCGGTACAGGCGCTCGAATTAGATAACGGCGAATTCGTCGCCGCGCTGGCGGGCGAAGAAAGGATCGTCGCCAAAACCTGCGTCCTCGCCGCCGGCGGGTTTGAATCTAACCGCGAGTGGCTGCGTGAAGCATGGGGACAGAACGATCGTGGTGAATGGCCAGCCGATAACTTTCTCATCCGCGGCACCCGCTTCAACCAGGGCGTGCTGCTCAAGTTTATGATTGACGCCGGGGCTGACATCATCGGCGATCCTTCACAATCCCACTGCGTCGCCATTGACGCCAGGGCGCCGCTCTACGATGGCGGGATCTGTACGCGCGTGGACTGCGTGTCGCTGGGGGTGGTCGTCAACCGTGACGCCAGGCGCTTTTATGACGAAGGGGAAGATTTCTGGCCCAAACGTTATGCCATCTGGGGCAGACTGGTCGCCCACCAGCCGGGGCAAATCGGCTACTCAATTATCGACAGCAAAGCGATCGGCCACTTTATGCCGCCCGTTTTCCCCGGCGCCCAGGCCAATACCATTGAAGAGCTGGCTCGCCAGCTGGGATTGGACGCAGAAAGCCTGGCGCAAACCATCGCCCGCTACAACGCCGCCTGCGCGCCCGGCCAGTTCGATCATACCCGCCTTGATAACTGCGCGACATCCGGCCTGACGCCGCCGAAAACCCACTGGGCGCGGCCCATCGATACGCCGCCCTACTACGGCTATGCCCTACGACCGGGGATCACCTTCACCTACCTCGGGCTGTACGTCAATGAACACGCCGCCGTCCATTTTGCGGGCAAGCCCAGCCGAAGCCTGTTCGTTGCCGGTGAAATGATGGCCGGCAACGTGCTGGGCAAAGGCTATACCGCCGGCGTGGGCATGTCGATCGGGACGACATTCGGCCGCATTGCCGGCCAACAAGCCGCCAGGGCGGCACTGCAGGAGAGACACCATGAAGTCGCTTGAAAAGCTAATCATTGACGCGCAAATCATCACCCAGCCCGAAGCGGAGGTCGAACGGGTGATGCAGGTCTGTAACGCCTGCCGCTATTGCGAAGGGTTTTGCGCCGTGTTTCCGGCCATGACCCAACGCCTGGCTTTTGGTAAAGCGGATATAAACTACCTGGCCAACCTGTGCCATAACTGCGGTGCCTGCCTGCATGCCTGCCAGTACGCGCCGCCGCATGAGTTTGCCATTAATGTCCCGAAGGCGATGGCGGAAGTGCGGCTGGAAACCTATCAACATTATGCCCAGCCCGCGGCTTTCGGCAGCCTGTATCGTCGGGCCGGCGTGACCACGGCGCTGGCGCTGGTCGGTGGGTTGATCCTCTTTCTGCTGCTGGCGATGGGGCTCAAAGGCTCCCTGCTACATCCGCCGCTGGCCGGCGATTTCTACCAGATTTTTCCCCATAACCTGCTGGCGTGGATGTTTGGTTCGGTCTTCGTACTGGCCATGGGCTTACTGATGGCCGGCGTGATCCGTTTCTGGCGCGAGATCTCCCCGGGGCATCCCCACGCCGTTGATATCGCCGAAGCCTCGCATAACGCGCTGACCTTAAAATATCTCGACGGCGGCCACGGTAAGGGCTGCAACGAGGCTGATGACGCGTTTACCCTGATGCGCCGTCGTTTCCATCATCTTACCTTTTATGGTTTTCTGCTCTGTTTCGCTGCCACCCTGGTGGCCACGGGCTATCACTATTTTGCCGGATGGGAAGCGCCCTACCCGTTCTTCAGCGCACCGGTTCTGCTGGGCACGCTTGGCGGAATCGGCCTGCTGGTGGGCCCGGCAGGCCTGCTATGGCTGAACCTTCGTCGTTCGCCGCTGCACGGCGACCCGCGGCAAAAACCGATGGATCGCGCCTTTATCCTGCTGCTGCTGCTGACCAGCTTCACCGGCCTCGCCCTGCTGGCGGGACGGGACACCTCGTGGATGGGCATTCTGCTTGCCATTCATCTCGGCGTGGTGATGGCGCTGTTTTTAACCCTTCCTTACGGAAAATTCGCCCACGGATTTTATCGCTGTGCGGCGTTACTCAAGTGGGCGATTGAGAAACGGCGCGGAAAACAGGCGGCAGTCGCAGGCGACTAGCCCCCCTCTTACCTCTATAAAAACAAGATAAAGACAATGGAGAGCAAACCCTATGACGCAACCCTCATCGCGCGCCGGTACCATTGGCGCCATCCTCCGCGTGACCAGCGGTAATTTTCTCGAACAGTTCGACTTTTTTCTGTTTGGTTTTTACGCCACCTACATCGCCAGAACGTTCTTTCCGGCGGAAAGCGAGTTTGCGGCGTTAATGCTCACCTTCGCCGTCTTTGGTTCGGGCTTCCTGATGCGCCCTATCGGCGCGATAGTGTTGGGGGCCTATATCGACAGAATCGGCCGCCGTAAAGGGCTGATGGTGACGCTGGCGATTATGGGCTGCGGGACGCTTCTGATAGCGCTGGTGCCCGGCTATCAGACTATCGGCATTCTCGCCCCCATCCTGGTGGTTGTCGGGCGGCTGTTGCAGGGTTTCTCGGCGGGCGTCGAGCTCGGCGGCGTGTCGGTCTATTTATCGGAAATCGCCACGCCGGGGAACAAGGGATTCTATACCAGCTGGCAATCCGCCAGCCAGCAGGTGGCTATCGTTGTGGCGGCGCTGATTGGCTACGCGCTGAATGAAACGCTCGGCCACGATCAGATCGCCGAATGGGGCTGGCGCATTCCCTTCTTTATTGGCTGTATGATTATTCCGCTGATTTTTGTGCTGCGGCGTTCGTTACAGGAAACCGAAGCCTTCCTGCAGCGTAAACATCGTCCTGATACCCGGGAGATCCTGAGCACAATTGTCAAAAACTGGCGCATCATCTCGGCGGGCACCTTGCTGGTGGCAATGACCACGACAACTTTTTACTTCATTACCGTCTATACCCCGACCTACGGCAGAGCCGTGCTGCACCTGAGCGCCCGCGACAGTCTGCTGGTGACCATGCTGGTCGGCATCTCCAACTTTATCTGGTTACCGATCGGCGGGGCAATTTCTGACAAAATAGGCCGTCGAGCGGTGCTGATGGGCATTACCCTGCTGGCGCTGCTCACTACCTGGCCGGTAATGCACTGGCTCACCGCCGCGCCGGATTTCACCCGCATGACGCTGGTCCTGCTCTGGTTCTCGTTCTTCTTTGGTATGTATAACGGCGCGATGGTGGCCGCGCTGACGGAAGTGATGCCGGTCTACGTCCGCACCGTCGGCTTTTCACTGGCCTTTAGCCTCGCCACCGCGATCTTCGGCGGCCTGACGCCGGCAATTTCCACCGCGCTGGTAGAGATAACGGGCGATAAAAGCTCGCCGGGCTGGTGGCTGATGTGCGCCGCGCTATGCGGATTCGCCGCTACCGCAATGCTCTTCGTACGCCTGAGCCGCGGCTACCGGCCGGCAGAAATACCCCGCTAAAATAGCAACGGGCGGAGTTTTCGCTCCGCCCGTTTGCTTGCCGCCATCTGGCTTAACGCGGTGTATTATTGCTGCGGATCTCTTTCCAGATCTGGTCGCAGCGCGCCTCTACAGCCTGATCGTTCCCGGTTTTGCGCGCCTGGATGCACTGCTGATAATCCAGAACCCGCACGCTTTCCTGGGTCGCGAACTGCTGATGCTGTTTCTCCTGTTTCAGCACGTTCAGTACGCTCTGACAGGCTTCCACTTTATCCGGATTGCCCTCAGCGCTATTGATGCAGGCGCTGTAGGCATCTTTTAACTTTGAGTCTTCCTTAGGCGCTGGCGACTGGGTACAGGCAACCAGACCTGCTGCCATAATGGCGACAAGCATTAACTTTTTCATCATGAACCTCGGGAAATTGCGGCGGGTTTTCCCCGCCGCAGTGGCATCAGAAAATGGTGAACGGAGCGATAACCATGAACTTCACGTCGCGCTCATCCTGGAAGATGTTGCCGTAACCGCCGCTCCAGCTTGGGATATCGGAGTGGTTGTCGTATTGCGTAAAGTGGAGTTTGAACAGCGTGCCCTTCGCGCGTCCTTCCTGAACGGTGTACATGGCATCCAGGCTATAAGCGGACTCTTCCAGACGTTTATCCGGGTTGTAGTACGCATCAGGTGAGGACATTCTCCCCGGCTTCGCATCCCAGGCATAAACGTAGGATGCGCCGAAGGCCCAGCCCGGCATGTTCCAGTTCTTCATGTCATACATCGCGCCGAAGAACACCGCTTTTTCACCGTTGGCGTTGAAGTCCGAACGGTTATCCCACCAGATATCCAGTCGCCCGTTAGACGATGCATAGGTAGGCGTCATACGCTGCAGGAAGTAGCCCTGCTGGCCATCAGCTTTAACCCAGGTGCCTTCCAGACGCAGATCCAGAACGTCGGCAACCTTATAGCCAAAGGTCAAGGCCTGCAGCCACGCGGTGCCGTCATAGATATCGTTAGCCCCGCCGTTGCTGACTTTATCGCGGGTGCCATAGAACTGATAGCTGGTGGTTAACGGCGTGCCGGCGACATCAAACTTATAGCTGGCCTTGGCAAAATACTGGTCGATGTAACCCTGTGCCTGGCCAAACGCCGCTTCGAGTACAAGGTCGTTTTTAAAATCATATTTGGCGCCGAGAGAGTGGAGATAATCCACCTTGGTTTTCTTGTCGTTCTGATAGAACTCATCCATCTCAATGTGCCACGGCGCTTTATATTCGTTTGTCCACATATAGGAGAAACTCAGCGCGCCCGCATCACCGTAGTCAAAGTTCGCGCCAGCTTCCGCGCCCTGGTAAGTACCGGGCATAAAGCTCCAGTGCGGCGCCAGCAGCGTTTGGCCGGTTGGCTGAATATAGCCCGCGCGCGCCCATGCCGGACCAAATTTAAATTTCGCGGCTGCTTTATACAGGCTGATCCCGCTCTTATCGCCGGAATAGTCTTCATCGTAGCCTTTATTACGCGAGGAGAAAGCGATTTCGTTCGGGTGACCGCTCTCGCTGCTTTCACCCATTTCGATGGCGGTAAAGGCAGCGACGTCAATACCGAACATGTCGGCGGCATAGCCGGACTGGAAGTCGAGGTTGGCGTTCCAGGTGGAGTGTGACAGGTTAGTTTTATATTTATCGCCGTCGGTCACATCTTTACGGTCGCGTTCACGCTGCCAGTAATAGATGCCGCCGGTTAACGTTGAATCATCAATGAACCCTTCTGCTTTTGCATCCGGCACCATTGCAAATCCTGACAGGGCTGTGACACCGGCAATAGCCAGCGCCAGCGTACTACGTTTGCCACTAAACGTACGCATATGCATATCCTCTTTGACGTTTTAAAGTGCGGTCACCAAAGGGCAACACGCAAAAAATAAAATAAAACTGCTAAAAAAGTGGTGCGCTAAAAATTCGCATAACCACTGGGTATAGACTATTTTTCGTGACGCGAATTATCAATCTCTTTCGCCGACCAAAGATGAAGATTATGACAAAGCGCACATAATTTATGTCTTTATGTTTCAGTCTTAGACATCACACATTTAGCGTGGAAGTGCTTGCAAAAACAGAGAAAATCAATAGAAATGAAAGTGCTTACCTGATTTCAGGTGATATACCGGAAGGATTAAAAATAACGCTTATTACAATCTGTAAACAAGATTAATTCGCATCGCGAAAATATGGTAATTTAATTCGCTGATTCTGAATAAAAAAACGCCGCAGTTAGCGGCGTTCTTAATGATGGCGAATAGCTACGCGCCGACTTTCGTCCAGGTATCGCGCAGGCCGACGGTGCGGTTAAACACCAGATGGCTTGCGGTGGCATAGCGGCTATCCAGGCAGAAATAACCTTCACGCTCGAACTGGTAGGCTTTTTCCGCCTGCGCCTGCGCCAGGCTCGGCTCAGCGAATCCCTGTTTAATCACCAGCGATTCCGGGTTCATCACCGCGAGGAAATCTTCCGCCGCGCCCGGGTTCGGTACGCTGAACAGGCGATCGTAGAGGCGGATTTCTACCGGCAGCGCGTGCGCCGCGCTCACCCAGTGAATCACGCCCTTCACCTTGCGACCGTCGGCCGGGTCTTTGCTCAGGGTGTCGGCATCGTAGGTGCAGAAGATAGTCGTGATGTTGCCTTCCGCATCTTTCTCCACGCGCTCCGCTTTAATCACGTAAGCGTTACGCAGACGAACTTCTTTACCCAGCACCAGACGCTTGTACTGCTTGTTCGCTTCCTCACGGAAGTCGGCGCGATCGATCCAGATTTCGCCGCTGAACGGCACCTCGCGGCTGCCCATCTCCGGCTTGTTAGGATGGTTAGGCATCGAGACCAGTTCGCTTCCACCCTGCGGATAGTTTTCGATGACCAGCTTAACCGGGTCGATAACCGCCATCGCGCGCGGCGCGTTTTCGTTCAGGTCTTCGCGAATGCAGGATTCCAGAGACGCCATTTCGATGGTGTTGTCCTGCTTGGTCACGCCGATACGTTTGCAGAACTCGCGGATAGATTCAGCGGTATAGCCGCGGCGGCGCAGACCGGAGATGGTCGGCATACGCGGATCGTCCCAGCCTTCAACGTGCTTGTCGGTGACCAGCAGGTTCAGCTTACGCTTGGACATCACGGTGTATTCCAGGTTCAGACGAGAGAACTCGTACTGACGCGGATGCACAGGAATGGTGATGTTATCCAGCACCCAGTCGTACAGACGACGGTTGTCCTGGAATTCCAGCGTGCATAGAGAGTGCGTAATGCCTTCCAGCGCATCGCTGATGCAGTGGGTGAAGTCGTACATCGGGTAGATGCACCACTTGTTACCGGTCTGGTGGTGATCGGCAAACTTAATGCGGTACAGCACCGGATCGCGCATGACGATAAACGGAGAGGCCATATCGATTTTTGCGCGCAGGCAGGCTTTACCTTCAGCAAATCCGCCGCTACGCATTTTTTCAAACAGCGCCAGATTCTCTTCCACGCTGCGATCGCGGTACGGGCTATTTTTACCCGGCTCTTTCAGCGTGCCGCGGTACTCACGGATCTCCTCCGCTGACAGTTCGTCAACGTAGGCCAGACCTTTATTGATCAGCTCAACCGCATACTGGTGCAGCTGATCGAAATAATCAGACGAGTAGCAAACATCCCCGGACCAGTGGAAACCTAACCACTGCACGTCGTTTTTAATCGACTCAACGTATTCGATATCTTCCTTCACCGGGTTGGTGTCATCGAAACGCAGGTTGCATTGGCCCTGGTAATCCTGGGCGATGCCAAAGTTCAGGCAAATAGACTTCGCGTGGCCAATGTGCAGATAGCCGTTCGGTTCCGGTGGGAAACGGGTATGAACGGTGGTGTGCTTACCAGTAGCCAGATCTTCATCAATGATCTGACGAATAAAGTTAGTCGGGCGGGCTTCTGCCTCACTCATCGTGGGTTCCTCAAAGCGTAAACAACGTATAACGGCACATGATCTTACAAGCAGGGCGTAGAGACAACTATTAGTTACGCAAAATAGCGATTAGAAGGAGATTATGGGGGTGTTTGCGGTAAAAAAAAGCGGCGCAGCTTTCGCTGCGCCGCTGAGGCACAAACGCCACTCAGGAGTCTTACTTGCCTTTAATTTCGTACAGCGGCGTCTGGCCCGCAACAACCTTACCGGTTGCCTGGATAACCAGCGCGCTGTAGTCGTCGCTGTTGCTGCAGACGACCGGGCTAATCATCGAACGCGCGTTAGCGTTGAGGAACTCAAGATCCAGTTCCAGAATCGGCTCACCCGCTTTCACTTCCGCGCCCTCTTCCACCAGGCGTTTAAAGCCCTGGCCGTTAAGCGCAACGGTATCGATGCCCATATGGACGACGATTTCCGCACCGTTTTCAGTTTCCAGACAGAAAGCATGGTTGGTGTTGAAAATCTTCACCACGGTGCCCGCCGCCGGCGCAACAACAATCTTATCGGTCGGTTTTACCGCCACGCCGTCGCCGACGGCTTTGCTGGCGAAGGCTTCATCCGGAACCTGCTCCAGCGCCACAATGTCGCCGGTAATCGGCGAAACCAGCGCTTCGACAGTCTTCGCGTTAGCAACAGCCTGTGGTTTAACTGCCTGAGCGGCTACGGGTGCGCTATGAGACGCTGCAGCCGCTGCGGCAACCGGGCCACGGGCAACCACTTTCTTCATTTCATCGCCCACGGATTCCGCTTTCGCGCCCACGATAACCTGGATGGTCTGCTTGTTCAGTTTAACCACACCGGAAGCGCCGAGGCGCTTACAGGCCGCGTCGTTAACCAGCGCAGAGTCCGCCACGGTCAGACGCAGACGGGTAATACAAGCATCAATCGCTTTCAGGTTATCCGTACCGCCGACCGCCGCGATGTAGTTGGTCGCCAGCTGAGTTAAGCCTTCTTCGGTGTTGCTGTTGGCCTCTTCAGTGACCACGTCATCCACTTTATCTTCACGACCCGGCGTTTTCAGATTGAACATGCGGATAACCGCGCTGAACAGCAGGAAGTAGATAACGAAGAACACGACGCCCATCACGATCAGCATCCAGACGTTTTTACTGGCTGCCGGCAGGCTGTACATCAGAACATAGTCGATGGCGCCTGCGGAGAAGGAGAAGCCCGCGTGGATACCCAGCGCCGTCGCAACGAACAGGCTGATACCGGTCAGGATGGCGTGCAGGAGGTACAGCAGCGGCGCCAGGAACATGAACAGGAATTCCAGCGGTTCGGTCACACCGGTCAGGAACGCGGTGATGGCCACCGACAGCAGCATACCGCCGACCATCGGACGACGCTCTTTCGGGGCTGCGAAATACATCGCCAGCGCCGCACCCGGCAAACCGAACATCATGATCGGGAAGAAACCGGACATGAACATCCCCGCGGTGCCGTCACCCGCATAGAAGCGGTTGATGTCGCCGTGGAACACCGCGCCAGCAGCGTTGGTGAATTCACCAATCTGGAACCAGGCGATGGTGTTCAGCACCTGATGCAGACCCGTCGGGATCAGCAGACGGTTGATGAAACCAAAGATACCGGAGCCGAGCGCGCCCGCGCCGACAATCCATTCACCGCCGGCATGAATGGCGTTCTGCACCGGCGGCCAGACGTAGCCGAAGATGGCTGCCAGCACCAGACAGAAGAAGCCGGTGGCGATGGGCACAAAGCGTTTGCCGCCGAAGAAGCTCAGGAAGTCAGGCAGTTTGATGCCCGACCAGCGGTTATACACGGCGCCGCCGACCAGACCGGTAATGATACCCGCCAGCACGCCCATGTTGATGGCCGGGTTGATGGTGACCATCGCTTTGGTCAAAACGAAGTAACCTACCGCCCCCGCCAGCGCCGCGGCGCCGGCGCTGTCTTTCGACCAGCTGGATGCGACACCGATAGCGAAAATCAGCGCCAGGTTGTCAAAGATTGCCCCGCCCGCCTGGGCGATAAACGAAATGTTAAGCAGATCCGGTTGACCGAATCGCAGCAGCAGCGCCGCGACCGGCAGCACTGCGATAGGGAGCTGTAACGCCCTACCGAGACGCTGAAAAAAACCTAAAATATTCATCTTATTCCCCCTATGAGACCCCGATGAGGCTCACTAAAGCCACTTTATTATTGTGTAACCTGGTTAATTTTTTAACTTACCTGCAAAGTGTCTGAAAAATTAATTCGTCTCGCAAATTAAATGGGTATTTTTTGTGACAATAGTCACCAAATATCGTATTCACCTCCGCCTTTGACTGGCTAACAACGAAAACTTATTTTATCATTCAAAAAATCAACACGGATTGACCCCGGTCGGCGCAGTTACTGCGATACTCTTAATAGTATGCTGGCGCCAATCCGCCAGGTTCTAATTTAACTATAGAGGTGAACAATGAGACTGATCCCCCTGGTAACAGCTGAACAAGTCGGTAAATGGGCTGCCCGGCATATCGTTAACCGCATCAATGCGTTCAAACCGACAGCGGACCGCCCGTTTGTCCTCGGTCTGCCTACCGGCGGCACGCCTCTGACCGCTTATAAAGCCCTGGTTGAGATGCACAAAGCAGGCCAGGTTAGCTTTAAGCATGTCGTCACCTTCAACATGGATGAGTACGTAGGCCTGCCGAAAGAGCACCCGGAAAGCTATCATAGCTTTATGCATCGCAACTTCTTTGATCACGTTGATATCCCGGCGGAAAATATTAACCTGCTGAATGGTAACGCGCCGGATATTGATGCAGAATGCCGTCGCTATGAAGAAAAAATTCGTTCTTACGGTAAAATCCACCTGTTTATGGGCGGCGTGGGTAACGATGGCCACATCGCTTTTAACGAACCAGCCTCTTCTTTGGCTTCACGCACACGCATCAAAACCCTGACCCACGATACTCGCGTAGCGAATTCCCGTTTCTTCGACGGTGACGTTGACCAGGTGCCTAAATACGCGCTGACCGTTGGCGTGGGCACGCTGCTCGACGCGGAAGAAGTGATGATTCTGGTGCTGGGTCATCAGAAAGCGCTGGCGCTGCAGGCGGCGGTGGAAGGCAACGTAAACCATATGTGGACCATCACCTGTCTGCAGCTGCACCCGAAAGCGGTTGTCGTCTGCGATGAGCCGTCAACTATGGAACTGAAAGTTAAGACACTGAAATATTTCAACGAATTAGAAGCCGAAAATATCAAAGGTCTGTAATGTAGTTTCGTCCCGCAGCAGACCCTGCGGGACAACCATTTTTGACAACCGGGGGTCGTAATGTATGCATTAACCCAAGGCCGGATTTATACCGGTCATGAAATTCTGGATGACCATGCGATTGTTATCGCCAATGGCCTTATCGAACGTATCTGTCCGCAGACTGAGCTGCCCACCGGGATCGAACAGCGCTCGGTTAATGGTGCGATCCTTGCCCCCGGTTTTATCGACGTCCAGCTTAACGGCTGCGGCGGCGTGCAGTTCAACGACACGGCGGATGCGGTCACCGTTGAAACGCTGGAAATTATGCAGAAGGCGAATGAACGCTCCGGCTGCACCAGCTATCTGCCCACGCTCATTACCGCCAGCGATGACCTGATGAAACAGGGTGTCCGCGTGATGCGCGAGTATTTGCAAAAGCATCCCAACCAGGCGCTGGGCCTGCATCTTGAAGGCCCGTGGCTGAATATTGTCAAAAAAGGCACCCATAACCCGGATTACGTCCGTAAACCGGACGCCGCGCTGGTCGATTTCCTGTGCGAAAACGCGGATGTAATAACCAAAATCACCCTCGCGCCGGAACGCGTTGAACCAGAAGTTATCCGCAAACTGGTGGCCGCAGGTATCATCGTCTCCGCCGGTCATTCCAACGCGACGCTAAAAGAAGCGAAAATCGGTTTTCGCGCCGGGATTACGTTTGCCACCCACCTGTTTAACGCTATGCCGTATATTACCGGCCGCGAACCGGGTCTGGCCGGGGCGATTTTCGACGAACCGGATGTCTACTGCGGTATCATCGTCGATGGCATGCACGTCGATTACGCTAACGTCCGCCTCGCTAAACGCTTGAAAGGCGACAAGCTGTGCCTCGTCACCGACGCAACGGCGCCGGCGGGTGCCAATATTGAGCAGTTCATTTTTGCTGGTAAAACAATATACTACCGGAACGGCCTGTGCGTAGATGAGAACGGTACCCTCAGCGGCTCTTCATTGACCATGATTGAAGGGGTGCGTAACCTCGTTGAGCATTGCGGCATTGCGCTGGATGAAGTGTTGCGTATGGCGACGCTCTACCCTTCCCGCGCCATTGGCGTAGACAAACAGTTAGGCAGCATTGCCCCGGGGATGGTCGCTAACCTGACCGCATTCACCCGCGATTATAAAATCACCAAGACCATCGTTAATGGTAACGAGGTCGTCACTGAGTAAGTAAAAGTATGACAGCAGGCGGACAGGCTCAAATTGGTAACGTCGATCTCGTAAAACAGCTGAACAGCGCAGCCGTCTATCGGCTCATCGATCAGCACGGCCCCATCTCGCGTATCCAGATTGCGGAACAAAGCCAGCTTGCCCCTGCCAGCGTAACCAAAATTACGCGTCAGCTTATTGAACGCGGACTGATCAAAGAAGTCGATCAGCAGGCCTCCACCGGGGGCCGCCGCGCTATCTCAATTATTGCCGAAACCCGCAGCTTTCACGCCATCGGCGTACGTCTTGGCCGCTATGACGCCACCCTGACGCTCTATGATTTAAGCAGTAAGACCCTCGAAGAAGAGCACTACCCGCTGCCGGAAAGAACCCAGGAAACGCTGGAACACGCCCTGCTCAACATCATCGCCTCCTTTATCGAGAGCTGTCAGCGCAAAATCCGCGAGCTAATCGCCATTTCGGTGATCCTGCCGGGGCTGGTCGATCCGGAAAGCGGCGTCATTCGCTATATGCCGCATATTCAGGTGGAGAACTGGGGGCTGGTTGAAGCGCTGGAAAAACGCTTTAAAGTCACTTGCTATGTCGGGCACGATATTCGTAGCCTGGCGCTGGCGGAGCACTACTTTGGTGCGAGCCACGACTGTGAAGACTCCATTCTGGTGCGCGTACACCGTGGGACCGGCGCAGGGATCATCTCCAACGGGCGGATTTTTATTGGCCGTAACGGTAACGTCGGGGAAATCGGCCATATCCAGGTCGACCCGCTGGGCGAGCGCTGCCACTGCGGCAACTTCGGCTGTCTGGAAACCGTCGCCGCCAACGCCGCCATTGAACATCGCGTTCGTCATCTGCTGGAGCAGGGTTATCAGAGCAAAATCTCCCTCGATGACTGCACGATAAAAACGATCTGCAAAGCCGCAAATAAAGGCGATGCGCTGGCCTGCGAGGTGATCGAGCACGTTGGCCGTCATCTGGGTAAAACCATCGCTATCGCCATTAACCTGTTTAATCCGCAAAAAGTGGTGATTGCCGGGGAGATCGTGGAAGCGGAGAAAGTTCTCCTGCCGGCGATTGAAGCCTGTATCAATACCCAGGCCCTGAAGGCATTTCGCAAAAATCTGCCAGTAGTGCGATCCACGCTCGATCATCGTTCAGCCATCGGCGCTTTTGCCCTGGTCAAGCGCGCGATGCTCAACGGGACTCTGCTCCAGCGTTTGCTGGAAAGCTAAAGCCGCTTTATAGTTTCGCCTTTCTCCAACGATGTCGGACAGTTCATGACCATTCAAAACATAATTTGTGATATTGACGGCGTGCTGATGCACGACAATGTGGCCGTGCCGGGCGCCGCTGAATTCATCAAGCGCATTCTCGAAAAAGAGATGCCGCTGGTGATGCTGACCAACTACCCTTCGCAAACCGGGCAGGACCTGGCAAACCGCTTTGCGACGGCGGGAATCGATGTCCCTGATACCGCCTTTTATACCTCGGCGATGGCCACTGCCGATTTTCTGCGCCGTCAGGAAGGCAAAAAAGCCTATGTGGTCGGTGAAGGCGCGCTGATTCACGAACTGTACAAAGCCGGCTTTACCATCACCGACGTCAATCCGGATTTTGTTATCGTCGGTGAGACGCGCTCCTTTAACTGGGAGATGATGCATAAGGCCGCTTTTTTTGTCGCTAACGGCGCGCGCTTTATCGCCACTAACCCCGATACCCACGGTCGCGGCTATTACCCGGCCTGCGGCGCGCTGTGCGCCGGTATTGAAAAAATCTCCGGCCGCAAGCCGTTCTACGTGGGTAAACCGAGCCCGTGGATTATCCGCTCCGCGCTCAACAAAATGCAGGCGCATTCAGAACAGACGGTCATCGTCGGCGATAACCTGCGCACGGATATTCTGGCGGGTTTCCAGGCCGGGCTGGAAACCATTCTGGTGCTTTCCGGGGTAGCCACGCTTGATGATATCGACAGCATGCCGTTCCGCCCATCCTGGATTTATCCATCGGTTGCGGAAATCGATATTTTCTAAATAAAACCACGTCCTGCGACGTGGTTTCTTATTTTCAAGCCTCTTCTGAACGCTTTCATCTAAAAGAAAAGCGTTATTACTGAATATTCATCAACAAAAGCGCTCAAAACATACTCTTTTTTCACTATTCGACAATCACAATTGCGTTATTTTCTTTTGCTGGCGTAAACCCCTTGCGCCCTTCGCCCCTTTGCGGCATTTTCTAAAGCATGCACTGAGGCTTCGCGATTAGACGAAGCCTGCACAACATCAAACAAGACAGGGTAACGGAGAAGGCTATGTGTTCGATTTTTGGCGTACTGGATATTAAAACTGACGCGGGTGAGCTGCGTAAAAAGGCACTGGAGCTTTCCCGCCTGATGCGCCACCGCGGTCCGGACTGGTCAGGCGTCTATGCCTGTGATAAAGCCATCCTGGCGCATGAACGCCTGTCAATCGTCGACGTGAACGCCGGCGCGCAGCCGCTGTACAACGCTGCAAAAACTCACGCCCTCGCCGTTAACGGTGAAATCTACAACCACCAGGCGCTGCGCGCGGAATACGGCGACCGCTATGCGTTCCAGACCGGTTCCGACTGCGAAGTTATCCTCGCGCTGTATCAGGAAAAAGGTCCGGACTTCCTCGACGATCTGCAGGGGATGTTTGCTTTCGCTCTCTACGACAGCGAAAAAGACGCGTATCTGATTGGTCGCGACCACATCGGCATCATCCCGCTGTATATGGGTCACGACGAACACGGCAACTTCTACGTTGCCTCAGAAATGAAAGCGCTGGTTCCGGTATGCCGCACGATTAAAGAGTTCCCGGCAGGCAGCTACCTGTGGAGCAAAGATGGCGAAATCCGCGAGTACTATCAGCGCGACTGGTTCGACTATGACGCGGTCAAAGACAACGTCACGGACAAAAACGAACTGCGTCAGGCGCTGGAAGAGTCGGTGAAAAGCCACCTGATGTCCGATGTCCCGTACGGCGTCCTGCTCTCCGGCGGCCTGGATTCATCGGTGATTTCCGCCATCACCAAAAAATATGCCGCGCGCCGCGTCGAAGATCAGGAAAAATCAGAAGCCTGGTGGCCGCAGCTGCACTCCTTCGCCGTCGGTCTGGAAGGCGCGCCCGATCTGAAAGCCGCGCAGGAAGTGGCTAACCATCTGGGCACCGTGCACCACGAAATCCACTTTACGGTGCAGGAAGGCCTGGACGCGATTCGCGATGTTATCTATCACATTGAAACCTATGACGTGACGACGATTCGCGCGTCAACGCCGATGTACCTGATGTCGCGTAAAATCAAAGCCATGGGCATCAAAATGGTGCTGTCTGGCGAAGGTTCTGACGAAGTATTTGGCGGCTACCTTTATTTCCATAAAGCGCCAAACGCCAAAGAGCTGCACGAAGAGACCGTACGCAAGCTGCAGGCGCTACATATGTTTGACTGCGCTCGCGCCAACAAAGCGATGTCCGCATGGGGCGTTGAAGCGCGCGTGCCGTTCCTGGATAAGAAATTCCTCGATGTGGCAATGCGTATCAACCCGCAGGACAAAATGTGCGGCAACGGTAAAATGGAAAAACATGTCCTGCGTGAATGTTTTGAATCTTACCTGCCGGCAAGCGTCGCCTGGCGCCAGAAAGAGCAGTTCTCTGATGGCGTCGGTTACAGCTGGATCGATACTTTAAAAGAAGTGGCCGCTGAACAAATTTCCGATCAGCAGCTGGAAACCGCCAGCTTCCGCTTCCCGTACAACACGCCATCATCGAAAGAAGCGTATCTGTACCGTGAGATCTTCGAAGAGCTGTTCCCGGTTCCAAGCGCGGCCGAATGCGTTCCTGGCGGCCCTTCCGTCGCATGCTCTTCAGCAAAAGCGATTGAGTGGGACGAATCTTTCAAAAAAATGAACGATCCGTCAGGACGCGCGGTTGGCGTACATCAGTCGGCCTACTAACCGGCGCGGTTTTCCAAACGGACTCTTCGGAGTCCGTTTTTGTTTTGTGCCTTATTTAAGCCGTTAAAAACGATAAATAACCAATAATTGCCGATTATTGCGCCACGCTGTTCGCAACCTAACCAAACAGTTACGTTCAGCCCATTTTCGATGAAAAAGGGGTTGACGCTTCAAGGCTCAATACGCATAATGCGCCCCGCAACGCCGATAAGGTAACGCGCAAAAAGATGGCTACGTAGCTCAGCTGGTTAGAGCACATCACTCATAATGATGGGGTCACAGGTTCAAATCCCGTCGTAGCCACCATCTTTTTTGCGGGAGTGGCGAAATTGGTAGACGCACCAGATTTAGGTTCTGGCGCCGCAAGGTGTGCGAGTTCAAGTCTCGCCTCCCGCACCATTTACTCTTTCGCGTTGGCAGTAAAAGATTTTTGTTGGGGTATCGCCAAGCGGTAAGGCACCGGTTTTTGATACCGGCATTCCCTGGTTCGAATCCAGGTACCCCAGCCATCGAAAATAGAGTAAGATTTTGGCTACGTAGCTCAGCTGGTTAGAGCACATCACTCATAATGATGGGGTCACAGGTTCGAATCCCGTCGTAGCCACCATACAAAGGAATTATTGATTCAGTTCGATAAATCCAAAAGAATTGTTGGGGTATCGCCAAGCGGTAAGGCTCTGGTTTCTGATACCAGCATTCCGAGGTTCGAATCCTCGTACCCCAGCCAATTTTAAAAGTCGCTCACGCTGTGCGCGCACTCGTTGGAGTATTTCCAGGCGCTAAGCCACCGGTTTGACCCCGGTACGAAATGGTCAACGTAAAATTGGGGTATCGCCAAGCGGTAAGGCACCGGATTCTGATTCCGGCATTCCGAGGTTCGAATCCTCGTACCCCAGCCAACAAAAGCAAAAAGCTCGCTTCGGCGAGCTTTTTGCTTTTTGGCGTTTACGCTATGCGCATCACCGTTCCGCACCCCGACCTAACCTTTGCAAGCCGGGGTCTTTCTCGTTACAAACCTAACGCATATTTCAACGCCTGACGCTTTAATCCGCCGGCGCGCTCGGCCGCCATCAGCCCTAAATTTCGCAGCATACGCACCGGCGGCAGGTCGTTGCTGAATCCGGCGTAAAACAGATCCATTCCCGACTGCATAATAAAGTTGTCCGCCTGACGCCGCGTCTGGTAGCGCTTAAGTACCGGCAGGCTGGCCCACTCCTCGCCGTGCGCTTTTGCTCTGCCAAGAATATCAAGCAGCGCCTCGACATCGCGATAGCCGAGGTTCACCCCCTGCCCCGCCAGCGGATGAATGGTGTGCGCAGCATCGCCCACCAGCGCCAGCCCCGGCTTCACATACTGCAATGCGTGGCGGCGGGTGAGCGGGAAGGCGCCCGCGCTCAGCGGCCTAACCTCTCCCAGCCGCGACGGGAAGTGACGAGTAATTTCCTGCTGTAGCTGAGCCATGCTCATGCCCTGCAGCTGGCGGATCCGCGCCGGCGCGTCGTACCACACCAGCGAAGCCCAATGGTCAAACAGCGGTAAAAACGCGCGCGGCCCCGCTGGGGTGAACTGCTGCCAGGTACTGTCGCCGGGATCGCCCGCGCACTGTACGCTTATCAACATACAGGATTGCTGATACTGCCACGCGTGGATGCCGATTCCGGCCAGCTGCCGCACCTGCGAACTGGCGCCGTCCGCGCCCACCACCAGACGCGCATCGATCTGGCTGCCGTCAGTCAGCGTTAACGACGTGTACATTTCTTCGCGCCGCATCGCCTGGAGCGATGTCCCCACCCGCAGCGATATGCGCTCATGGGCTTCCAGCGCCTGCCACAGGGCAAGCTGCAGGACGTTGTTTTCCACCATATAGCCCAGTTCAGGTAGCTTCAGCTCCGCGGCGTTGAAGACAACGTGGGCGCTTTCCCACTCCCAGGTCTCGAGCTGGCGATAGGCATGGGCGCGCATTTTCCGCACGCTATCCCAGACGCCGAGTCCTCTCAGCAGCCCTACCGATGAGGCGCTGATTGCCGAAATACGCACGTCAGGCGGTGAAGATGCATCAAAAGCCGGTGGCGCGTTTTTTTCAATAACCGTCACCGTAAAGCCCTGCTGCGCCAGGCCAAGCGCCAGGGCGCCGCCAACCATTCCGCCGCCGACGATAACGACATCTGTTGCATGAATTGTCATGGCTATTATCCTTAAACCCGAATCCCCTCAGTTTACCGGATTTTTATTCGGCTTGTGGTGATTACGGTCGTACTGGTCAGGGCGCGGTCAAAGCATTACAATACGCGCCCTGCAATCCTGGCTTTATATCCGTCACCCTTCACATTGCAGAGCAACATCCGGTGAAGACGCTGACTTTGGGTATACCTAATTAAGCATGAGCAAGTCGATGACAAAAAAACTCCATATTAAAACCTGGGGCTGTCAGATGAACGAATACGATTCATCAAAGATGGCCGATCTGCTGGATGCCACCCACGGGTATCAACTCACTGAAGTGGCGGAAGAAGCGGATGTGCTGCTGCTCAATACCTGCTCAATCCGTGAGAAGGCTCAGGAAAAAGTATTCCATCAGCTAGGACGCTGGAAGCTGCTGAAAGAGAAGAATCCCAATCTGATCATCGGCGTTGGCGGCTGCGTGGCTTCTCAGGAAGGCGACCATATTCGCCAACGCGCCCATTACGTCGATATTATTTTTGGGCCGCAGACCCTGCACCGTCTGCCGGAAATGATTAACTCGGTACGAGGCAACCGCAGCCCGGTCGTCGATATCAGCTTCCCGGAAATCGAAAAGTTCGACCGCCTGCCGGAACCGCGCGCCGAAGGCCCAAGCGCCTTTGTTTCCATTATGGAAGGTTGTAACAAGTACTGCACCTACTGCGTGGTGCCTTACACCCGCGGCGAGGAAGTGAGCCGCCCAAGCGACGATATCCTGTTTGAAATCGCCCAGCTGGCGGCACAGGGCGTGCGTGAAGTCAACCTGCTCGGGCAGAACGTGAACGCCTGGCGCGGGGAAAACTACGACGGCACCACCGGCAGCTTTGCCGATCTGCTGCGTCTGGTTGCGGCGATCGACGGTATCGATCGGATCCGCTTTACCACCAGCCATCCGATCGAGTTCACCGACGATATCATCGAGGTTTACCGCGATACGCCAGAGCTGGTCAGCTTCCTGCACCTGCCGGTGCAGAGCGGTTCTGACCGCGTGCTGAACCTGATGGGCCGAACCCACACGGCGCTGGAATATAAAGCGATTATCCGCAAACTGCGCGCGGCGCGCCCGGATATTCAGATCAGCTCCGACTTTATCGTCGGCTTCCCTGGCGAAACCACGCAGGATTTCGAGCAGACCATGAAACTGATCGCCGATGTGAATTTCGATATGAGCTACAGCTTCATCTTCTCTGCGCGTCCGGGAACGCCGGCGGCCGACATGGTCGATGACGTACCGGAAGAGGATAAGAAGCAACGTCTGTATATTCTGCAGGAGCGTATCAACCAGCAGGCGACGGCCTGGAGTCGCCGTATGCTCGGCACCGTGCAGCGCATTCTGGTGGAAGGCACTTCACGCAAGAGCATCATGGAGCTGTCTGGCCGCACCGAGAATAACCGCGTGGTGAACTTCGAAGGCTCGCCTGAGATGATCGGCAAGTTTGTCGACGTCGAAATCACCGACGTCTGGACAAACTCCCTGCGCGGTAAAGTGGTGCGCACCGAGGACGAAATGGGTCTGCGCATCGCGGAAACCCCGGAGTCGGTGATTGCCCGCACCCGTAAAGAAAACGATTTGGGCGTCGGTATCTACCAGCCATAATCCGTTCAGGCCTGCCGCTCCGGCAGGCCTTGTATTTCCTCTCCTCAACCCAATATCTACAGGGATGCTTGCGCCATATTCCGATGACGTGAATAATTTCCTGACAGGCCATCTTCTGGCTACCTATGCATAAGAGGAACAGTTTGAACACAGACACTCGCGAAATCACCCTTGAGCCCGCAGACAACGCCCGTCTGCTGAGCCTATGCGGCCCGTTTGATGACAACATTAAACAGCTGGAACGCCGTCTCGGCATCGAGATTAACCGTCGTGACAACCACTTTAAACTGACCGGTCGACCGATTTGCGTCACCGCTGCGGCGGATATCCTGCGCAGTCTGTACGTCGACACCGCGCCAATGCGCGGCGAGATTCAGGATATTGAACCGGAACAAATTCATCTGGCGATTAAAGAAGCCCGCGTGCTTGAGCAAAGCGCCGAAAGCGTGCCGGACTACGGTAAGGCCATCAATATCAAAACCAAACGTGGCGTGATTAAGCCGCGTACGCCGAATCAGGCGCAGTACATCGCCAATATTCTCGACCACGACATTACCTTCGGCGTCGGCCCCGCCGGTACCGGGAAAACCTACCTGGCGGTCGCCGCCGCGGTGGACGCGCTGGAGCGTCAGGAGATCCGCCGTATTCTTCTGACCCGTCCGGCGGTTGAGGCCGGCGAAAAACTGGGCTTCCTGCCCGGCGATTTGAGCCAGAAAGTGGACCCGTACCTGCGACCGCTGTACGACGCGCTGTTTGAAATGCTCGGCTTCGAAAAAGTCGAAAAGTTGATTGAACGCAACGTGATTGAAGTCGCGCCGCTGGCCTATATGCGCGGCCGTACGCTGAACGACGCGTTTATCATTCTCGACGAAAGCCAGAACACCACCATTGAACAGATGAAAATGTTCCTGACCCGTATCGGCTTTAACTCTAAAGCGGTTATCACTGGCGACGTCACGCAGATTGACCTGCCGCGCAGCACCAAATCGGGCCTGCGCCACGCAATTGAAGTGCTGGCAGAAGTCGATGAGATTAGCTTCAACTTCTTCCACAGCGAAGACGTCGTGCGCCATCCGGTGGTTGCCCGTATCGTTAACGCCTATGAAGCCTGGGAAGAAGCAGACCAGAAACGTAAAGCAGAGCTGGCCGCCGAGCGCAAACGCGAAGCCCAGGAACAGGAGCATAAATGAGTCAGGTCATTCTCGATTTACAGCTGGCTTGCGAAGATAACGGCGGAATGCCGGATGAAGCCCTGTTTCAGCGCTGGGTCGATAGCGTTATCCCGCAGTTTCAGGAGGAGTCGGAGCTGACGATTCGTCTGGTTGATGAAGCGGAAAGCCACGAGCTGAACCTGACCTATCGCGGGAAGGATAAACCGACTAACGTGCTCTCTTTCCCGTTCGAAGCCCCGCCGGGCATCGAAATGCCGCTCCTTGGCGACCTGGTTATCTGCCGTCAGGTGGTTGAACAGGAAGCGAAAGAGCAAGGCAAACCGCTGGAAGCGCACTGGGCGCATATGGTGGTCCACGGTAGCCTGCATCTTTTGGGCTATGACCACATCATCGACGAAGAAGCGGAAGAGATGGAATCCCTCGAAACAGAGATAATGCTTGCTCTGGGCTATGAGGATCCGTACATTGCCGAGAAGGAATAACCCGTTGCCGGCTTTGCCGGCGACTGGCCGCTATGCCGGGCGCTGAGTATACGCGTGACGAGCGACTATTTAATCAACATGAGAACCCATACGACGCCATGAGCGACGACAATTCACACAGTAGCGACACAGTAAACAGCAAAAAGGGATTCTTCTCCCTGTTACTCAGCCAGCTCTTTCACGGTGAACCCAAAAATCGTGACGAACTGCTGGCGCTGATCCGTGATTCCGGGCAAAACGACCTTATCGACGAAGATACGCGCGATATGCTCGAAGGGGTAATGGATATCGCCGACCAGCGCGTCCGCGACATCATGATCCCCCGCTCGCAGATGATTACCCTGAAACGCAACCAGACGCTGGACGAGTGCCTCGATGTGATCATCGAATCCGCCCACTCGCGTTTCCCGGTGATCAGCGAAGATAAAGATCACATTGAAGGGATTCTGATGGCCAAAGATCTGCTGCCGTTTATGCGCAGCGATGCCGAAGCCTTCAGCATGGAAAAAGTGTTGCGCCCGGCGGTTGTCGTGCCTGAAAGCAAGCGGGTTGACCGCATGCTGAAGGAGTTCCGCTCCCAGCGTTATCATATGGCTATCGTTATCGATGAGTTTGGCGGCGTCTCGGGTCTGGTGACCATTGAAGACATTCTTGAGCTGATCGTCGGTGAAATCGAAGACGAATACGACGAAGAAGAAGACATCGATTTTCGTCAGCTAAGCCGCCATACGTGGACGGTGCGCGCGCTGGCTTCAATCGAAGACTTCAACGAAGCGTACGGCACCCACTTCAGCGATGAAGAGGTCGACACCATCGGCGGCCTGGTGATGCAGGCGTTTGGTCATCTGCCTGCCCGCGGCGAGTCTATCGACATTGATGGTTACCAATTCAAGGTCGCAATGGCTGACAGCCGACGTATTATTCAGGTACATGTAAAGCTTCCTGATGATGCCCCGCAGCCGAAGCTGGAAGACTAATCCAACGGGACGATTAACCTAAATGGTATTTGCCTCTCTTATTGAACGCCAGCGCGTACGCCTGCTGCTGGCGCTGTTATTCGGAGCCAGCGGAACGCTGGCTTTTTCACCTTATGACTTCTGGCCGGCGGCGATTATTTCGCTAATTGGCCTGCAGGGTTTAACGCTCAACCGCCGTCCTTTACAAAGCGCCGCGATTGGCTATTTCTGGGGACTCGGGCTATTCGGCTCGGGTATTAACTGGGTTTACGTGAGTATCGCGCAGTTCGGCGGCATGCCCGGTCCGGTTAACGTTTTCCTGGTGATTCTGCTGGCCGCGTATCTCTCCCTTTATACCGGGTTATTCGCCGGTATTCTTTCGCGCCTGTGGCCGAAAACCAGCTGGATACGCGTGACCATCGCCGCGCCGGTGGTCTGGCAAATCAGCGAATTTCTGCGCGGCTGGGTGCTCACCGGCTTCCCGTGGCTACAGTTCGGCTACAGTCAAATCGACGGCCCGCTTAAAGGCCTGGCGCCCGTGATGGGCGTTGAGGCGATTAACTTCCTGCTGATGCTCGTCAGCGGCCTGCTGGTACTCGCTATCGCGCAGCGTAGCTGGAAGCCGCTGATCGCCGCCGTCGTGTTGTTCGCCCTGCCCTTCCCGCTTCGCTATATTCAGTGGTATCAACCGCTGCCGGAACGCGCAACCACGGTTTCGCTGGTACAGGGCGATATCCCCCAGGCGATGAAATGGGACCAGAATCAGCTGCTCAACACCCTGAAAACCTATCTGGATCTCACCCAACCGCACATGGGTAAATCGCAGCTGATCGTCTGGCCGGAGTCCGCAATTCCCGATCTGGAAATCAATCAGCAGCGTTTCCTGAGCATGATGGACGATCTGATGCGGTCGAAAAACAGCGCGCTGATTACCGGTATCGTCGACGCGCGCCTGAACGCGCAGAATCGCTACGATACGTACAACACCATTATTACGCTGGGCAAAGATAACCCATACAGCTACGACTCAAAGAATCGTTACAACAAGAACCATCTGGTGCCGTTCGGTGAGTTTGTGCCACTGGAATCGATTCTGCGTCCGCTGGCGCCGTTCTTCGATCTGCCGATGTCCTCTTTCAGCCGCGGGCCTTACGTGCAGCCGCAGCTGGTTGCGCATAATATGCGTCTCACGGCGGCTATCTGCTATGAGATCATTCTTGGCGAGCAGGTGCGGGATAACTTCCGCCCGGATACGGATTTTCTGTTAACCATCTCTAATGACGCGTGGTTCGGCAAATCTATCGGCCCGTGGCAGCACTTCCAGATGGCGCGGATGCGCGCGCTGGAGCTGGCCCGTCCGCTGCTGCGCAGTACCAATAACGGCATTACCGCGGTCATCGGCCCGCGCGGTGAAATACAGGAGATGATCCCGCAGTTCACCCGCGCCGTATTGACCACCAAAGTGACCCCGACTTCAGGGCTGACGCCGTACGCGCGTACGGGGAACTGGCCGCTGTGGGCGTTAACCGCGCTGTTTGGCTTTGCAGCGCTGCTGATGAGTCTGCGCCAGCGCCGTCGCTAATTGCTTCTCCCGCGGCGGCATTCGTCGCCGCGGTCACCTCTCCTTCTTGTCCATTTTGGCACGACCATTGCTTAATAAATTGATGTAGCAGCGCGATCCTTGAGGGTACAACCTGGTTGCACCACCACCGATCGCCATGCTGCGCTATTTTGGTGCAATGGGGGATTTTTGCCTTTAAATGGTGCGGTGCGCTTCGCAAAAATCAACAATATAAGAGCAAAATCTTTACATTAAGCCAAACTAAATGCTAACAAACACATACAAATGCTGCACGCAAAGACGGCAGCAATAAAAAGCACACACATTCACAATGGGTATCAATAGCGTCTGATGGCGCTGAGGATAAGGAGTCGGATATGCAATTACGTAAACTGGCCGCAGCAATGCTGGTCATGGGACTGACCGCCGGTGCGGCGCATGCAGAAGATGCGGCATCCACCGCTGGCCAGAGCACTCTGGATAAAATTGCCAAAAACGGCGTTATCGTCGTCGGTCACCGTGAATCATCCGTTCCGTTCTCTTACTATGACAACAAACAGCAGGTCGTCGGCTACTCTCAGGACTACTCGAACGCGATCGTTGATGCCATTAAGAAGAAGCTGAACAAACCGGATCTGCAGATCAAACTGATCCCGGTCACCTCACAAAACCGTATTCCGCTGCTGCAAAACGGCACTTATGATTTCGAATGCGGTTCCACCACCAACAACCTTGAACGTCAAAAACAGGCAGCGTTCTCCGACACCATTTTCGTTGTCGGTACCCGTCTGCTGGTGAAAAAAGGCGGCGCGATTAAAGATTTCCCGGATCTGAAGGATAAAGCCGTCGTCGTCACCTCCGGCACCACCTCGGAAATTCTGCTGCACAAGCTGAACGACGAGAAAAAAATGAATATGCGCATTATCAGCGCAAAAGATCACGGTGACTCCTTCCGTACTCTGGAAAGCGGTCGCGCGGTGGCCTTTATGATGGATGACGCTCTGCTGGCGGGCGAACGTGCGAAAGCGAAGAAACCGGATAACTGGGAGATTGTCGGTACCGCTCAGTCTCAGGAAGCCTATGGCTGCATGCTGCGCAAAGACGATCCGCAGTTCAAAACGCTGGTGGACGACACGGTTGCCCATGTTCAGACTTCCGGTGAAGCCGAAAAATGGTTCGATAAGTGGTTTAAAAATCCTATTCCGCCAAAGAATCTGAATATGAACTTTGAACTCTCTGACGAAATGAAAGCGCTGTTCAAATCACCTAACGACAAAGCTCTTAACTAATTAAAAAAACAAAGGGCGGGGAATCCTGCCCTCCCGATTGTTGCCACGGCGCGGACAGACTATACGGCGGCTGGTCGTTCCCCAGCGGCCGCGAATACCGAAACAGGCTGAGCAACAATCTTCGAGGGTAGCGCTGCTACCCTTTTTTTTCCAGGAGTCATTTATGTCAATAGACTGGAACTGGGGGATATTCCTGCAACAGGCCCCGTTCGGCAACACCACCTATTTAGGCTGGCTGTGGAGTGGTTTTCAGGTCACCGTCACCCTGTCGGTAACGGCCTGGATTATCGCGTTCTTTGTGGGGTCGCTCTTCGGTATTCTCCGTACGGTCCCGAACCGTCTGCTGTCAACTATCGGCACCTGTTACGTTGAGCTTTTTCGTAACGTTCCGCTTATCGTTCAATTTTTTACCTGGTATCTGGTGGTACCTGAACTGCTGCCGGAAAACATCGGTATGTGGTTTAAGTCCGAGCTGGATCCCAATATTCAGTTCTTCGTTTCCTCGATGCTGTGTCTGGGATTGTTTACCGCCGCGCGCGTCTGCGAACAAGTTCGCTCCGGCATCCAGTCCCTGCCGCGCGGGCAGAAAAACGCCGGGCTGGCGATGGGACTAACGCTACCGCAAACCTACCGCTACGTTCTGCTGCCCAACGCCTATCGCGTTATCGTGCCGCCGATGACCTCTGAAATGATGAACCTGGTGAAAAACTCGGCCATCGCCTCCACCATCGGACTGGCCGATATGGCCGCGCAGGCGGGCAAGCTGCTGGATTACTCGGCCCATGCCTGGGAGTCGTTTACCGCTATCACCCTCGCCTACGTGTTTATCAACGCCGTTATTATGCTGATCATGTACGTGGTCGAACGTAAGGTCCGCCTGCCGGGCAATATGGGGGGTAAATAATGTACGATTTTGACTGGAGTTCCATTATTCCTTCCATGCCGTATCTGCTGGCTGGACTGGTTATTACCTTAAAAATTACCGTGACCGCGATTGTTATCGGGATTGTCTGGGGGACGATTCTGGCCGTCATGCGCCTGTCGAGCTTCCTGCCGCTGGCGTGGTTTGCCAAAACCTACGTTAACGTCTTCCGCTCCATTCCGCTGGTGATGGTACTGCTGTGGTTTTATCTGATTGTTCCGGGGTTCCTGCAGAACGTGCTTGGCCTGTCGCCGAAAACCGATATCCGACTGATTTCAGCGATGATCGCCTTCTCCATGTTTGAAGCGGCGTATTACTCGGAAATTATTCGCGCCGGTATTCAGAGTATCTCTCGCGGCCAGTCCAGCGCTGCGCTGGCGCTGGGCATGACCCACTGGCAATCCATGAAGCTGGTGATTCTGCCGCAGGCCTTCCGCGCCATGGTACCGCTGCTGCTCACCCAGGGCATCGTGCTGTTCCAGGATACCTCGCTGGTCTACGTCCTGAGCCTGGCCGATTTCTTCCGTACCGCCTCCACTATCGGCGAACGTGATGGAACCCAGGTAGAAATGATCCTGTTCGCAGGCGCCGTATATTTTGTATTTAGTCTCAGCGCATCGCTGTTGGTCAGCTGGTTGAAGAAAAGGACTGTGTAATGATTACCCTGAAAAATGTTTCAAAATGGTATGGTCACTTTCAGGTGCTGACCGATTGCTCCACGGAAGTGAAAAAAGGCGAAGTGGTGGTGGTCTGCGGGCCATCAGGCTCGGGTAAATCCACGCTAATTAAAACCGTCAACGGTCTGGAGCCAATCCAGCAGGGTCAAATCATCGTCGACGGCACCACGGTTAACGATAAAAAGACCAATCTGGCTAAGCTGCGCTCGCGCGTCGGAATGGTATTCCAGCACTTCGAACTGTTCCCGCATTTGTCGATTATCGATAACCTGACGCTGGCGCAGGTTAAGGTGCTCAATCGCGATAAAGCCGCTTCACGCGCAAAAGGGCTCAAGCTGCTGGAACGCGTGGGACTTTCCGCTCATGCAGAAAAGTTTCCCGCTCAGCTCTCTGGCGGCCAGCAGCAGCGCGTGGCCATCGCTCGCGCATTGTGTATGGACCCCATCGCCATGCTGTTTGATGAACCCACTTCCGCGCTTGATCCAGAGATGATTAATGAAGTACTGGACGTGATGGTTGAACTGGCGAATGAAGGGATGACGATGATGGTGGTCACCCACGAAATGGGCTTTGCCCGCAAAGTAGCGAATCGGGTTATCTTTATGGATGAGGGGAAAATTGTCGAAGACGCGGATAAAGAAGCGTTTTTCGCTAACCCGCAATCAGAACGGGCGAAAGACTTCCTCGCCAAAATACTGCACTAAGCCTCCGGCGCGCACGCAAAGTGCGCGTCGTCCTTTTATTCCCCTTATCATATTGAATTATAATCACTCGCCCACGCTTAAATAACCGCCACCCATATATTCACACCCCATCGCTGATAATTCACAAGTTGAAATGACCAATTCAAATAAAATTCAGGATTAACATCGTAGCCTCGATAATCCTGCATCGCTAACATAGCACGACTATTTACGAGGACACTGAGTACTTAAAAAATTCGCTTTGGTATTTTATAAAAAATAAAATTCTTAAAATTGAAAACCACGAGCTGCTGGCGAGCTCATAACACCAGTCAGAACAAAACTCAATTTCCTTTACAAGGGCATCATTATCGAATGAAACAAATGGATATTGCTTCATGAAATACAACAATAACAAACTGTTAAACGCGCTTTTTCTTTACTTTATTTTTACTGCCTCCACGTTTGCGGATGTTGCCAACAACACTCATCAAACTGAACAGGATAAAGCTCGCCAGAGCGCATTAAAGCCCGAGCAGCAAGATTATCAATCATCGCGCACTGGCTCGCATAAATATAAACTTATTTTTCCGGTGGAGGAGACCTGCCGGTATATCAGCCACGTCAATATCATTTCCTCAAATGAAAAACTCACGCAGCGTCTCCTGCGCAATATCGCCGTCCAGGCAGAAAAGAAATGTCTGGGTATTAAAGGCATTCGCCAACTCGCTACGGCATTACAAAATGAAATCATAGTCCAGGGGTATATTACTTCACTTATTGATATACCTTCACAGTCACTGGAAGATGGCGTTTTAGACATTACCCTCACCTACGGTAAGATAGGCAATATGATATGGTCTGCCGACAGCGGCGCCACGTCCAGCCTGTGGAATGCCATACCTACCGCCACGGGTGAGATCCTCAAACTAACCGACCTTGAGCAAGGGATGGCCAATCTGCAACGGCTACCCGGATCGTCGGCGCAAATGAAAATCCAGCCCGGGAAAAACAACGCGGAAAGCGATATTCAGATAACGCGTAATCTGGATAAAAAATGGCAGGTAAGCGCGTGGATGGATGATGCCGGCAGCCGGGAAAGCGGTCGCTATCAGTCCGGGGGTGCACTCTATCTCTATGATATGGCTACGCTTAACGATATTTTCTATGTCTCCGCCGGAGGCGACGTCGAATTTAATCAGCATAATGACGGCAACCACAATAGCAGCCTCTATTATTCGGTTCCTGTCGGGTACTGGTCGCTAAGCCTTTACGGCTCGCAGAGCGAATATCGTCAGCAATTTAAAGCCAACTATTCAACCACCGAATACAAAAGCGAAAACCGTTACGCCAGCGCGACGCTCTCGAGGCTGCTTTCCCATACGCGGCAGCAAAAAACCACCCTGGACGCCCGGGTTGCAAAAAGCACGTCTCGTTACTATTTTGGCGGCAACGAACTCAAGGTTATGCGCAAGCAGAACCCGGTTTGGGAATTGACCCTTCGCCAGCAGCGCTACTTCAATAAAAAAATCATCGATGCCAGCCTGGGCATTCAGCGCAGCTTGCCCTGGCTTAGCTCCATGCCAACCCTTGAGGAAAAAGCGGGTCTCTACAGCCCACTTTCGCGGGTGATACATGCTGATATTCAGGCATTTATGAAATTTGATATTACCGGCGATCGTTTCAGCTACGCGCCGCATATTAATGCTCAGTTTAGTCCCGATATTTTATCCACGGATAATAAATTTAATATCGGCAGCCGCTGGACGGTACGGGGTTTTGATGGAGAAAATTCGCTGTCCGGCAACCAAGGCTGGTACTGGCGTAATGATTTTATCTGGGATATGCCAACCCCGGATCGGCAATTATATTTTGGTCTGGATATTGGCCGCATCACCGGCAGTGAAAAATATAAACAGGGTAAAGTTATTTCCGGCGCCGTAAGCGGGCTGCGCGGCCAGCTATTTTCCACGCAGTATGATTTTTTTATCGGTACGCCGTTCATTAAACCCGATCGTTTTCATAGCGATCCGCTCAACCTTGGTTTCTCGCTCAACTGGAGGTATTAACGTCGTTAAATAAACTAATAAATATTCATTAACTTTTAAGCAATTTATTTAAAGGAATAAACGCAATGTTCAAATTTAAATTTACTTATGTCGCCCTGGCGGCAGCACTCAGTTCGTCTTACGTCTATGCCGATCCGACGGTCTGGACCCACTCATCCGGAGCTACCGTCGTTGATATTGAAACGCCTAACGCAGCGGGCGTTTCTCACAATATGTACCGTGACTTTAATGTCAGTAACAAGGGCATGATTCTCAACAATAGTTCCAGCGATCTTACTCACGACACCTTAGGCAATATCGCTAAAAACAATAATCTGGCTAATGGCGGCGCTTCGGTGATCCTCAATGAAGTGACCTCAAATAAATCCAGCTCGCTCAATGGATTTATTGAAGTCGCCGGTCAAAAAGCCGACGTTATCATCGCTAACCCAAACGGAATCTCCTGCTCAGGCTGTAGCTTTATTAACACCGATCGCGCGGTTTTAACCACCGGCCAGGTAAAGCTCAACGACAGTGGCGCGATTGACAGCTATACCATCTCCCAAGGTCAGATCACTATTGGGCAAAACGGGATGAATGCAACAAATAGCTATGCCACCCTGCTGGCAAATGCTATTGCCATTAACGGTACCGTCAGCACTCCCAACGCGACGGTAGCCGCAGGAAACTTCACGCTTGACAACAATACAGGGCAAATGACCTCTGCGGGTAAAACGCCTACGGTACTACAGATGCTGATTCCGGAATACAGCATTGATATTAGCAATCTTGGCGGAATTAAAGCTAACAGCATCAGCATGATTGGCAACGACTTAGGTCTCGGCGTACGCAATAAAGGCGCGATTGTCGCCAATAGCACACTGACAATGTCCAGTAACGGTTCACTGACCAACGAAGGATCGATCACCAGCAACGGTATGCTTACGCAGATCGCCGCCGCCGGGAATATTAAAAACACGGGTAACATCTCGACGACAAACATTACAATTATCAATGGATTACAAACACTTACCAACAACGGAACCATATCCAGCAGCAAACAGTTGATGGTCAGCGCCTCTGGAAATATCGAAAACAACGGCACCATCAAAAGCAGCACGGCATTAAGCGTAGCGACTAACGGCAACCTGAAAACGGCTCACGGCTCTAATCTTCTTTCTGATAATCAACTGCTAGTATCGGCTCTTGGCAATATCGATAACGGCGGTTCAACCCGGGCGAAAAATACCAGCATTGCTTTTAGCGGTAGCTCGCTCAAGGTAACCGGTAACATTCACGGAACGGACAATCTCGTGATTCAATCGGTTAAAGATAAAGCGCTCTCATCCGGTGAAATCAGCAACTCGGGAACCTTAAAAGGGGGTAACGTCACCATCCAGACGAATGGTACGCTGGCGTTAAACCGTGATAGCAAAATACTCGCCAGCAATATGCTGACAACCAACAGCAACTGGCTGAATAACGATGGGGGAACCGTTCGCGGCGATTCTGCTGTCTTAAACTTTAATAACAACGCGATGCAAAACAGCGGAGAAATTATTGGCGGGACCATCAACATTTCCACCAACTCAGATCTGGTAAATAAATGGATTATGGAATCCTTTGGCGATTTCACCATTGATACCCACAATAAAGGCAACATTATCAACCGCGACAAAATCGTAGCTGGCGGAACGATGACCTTAAATGCAAAACAAGTGGTTAACGGCGGCTATAAATGCGGGTTCCTGAAAATGTTCACCTGCGATGCCGGCTTACTGAGCGGCAATAAACTGGTCCTGAATACTTCTCAGCGATATGCTTCTGAAGTGGGTGGCGAACAGTATTTCAAGTTAACGGAAGTTAACACCACCAAATAAATTATTAACCAAAAACCAGCCATCTTATTGAACTACACTCTAAAATGCCGGCGCTACCAGCGCCGGCATTTTATAAAATTGACATGAGCCGCTGAGTTTATCAGAGGCCCGGTATATTCAACTCCGGGCCTTATCGTTTAGGGCTCAAATGGCCGACGCTGGAACTGATCGTGCCCGCATTTGGGGCAACGCGGCAGCACATCCGGCGTATACACCGGCAGATGGTAATGGCACTTCTCACACACCAGATTGCCGAGCCCGACCACTTCGCCGCTATGATAAACGCCGTGGTGGCTGAGGTCCTGGAACACTTCGCGCCACTCAAGCTGGGTTTTGTCGGTAATATCCGCCAGCTCCTGCCACAGGCTCTCTTTGATCACCCGCATAAAGACGCTGTCCGTTAGCTCATCCTGGCTCTCTTCATAGCTGAGGGCGAACTCTTCCAGATCGCGTCTGACGGCGCGAATAACGTTGTCGATTTCACTCTGCGTTAACTCGCCGGACTGGCTAATCCTGACCCTGGCCTGCTCCACCAGCGCGTCAATATCGCGTTCTCCATTGCGTAACCGCTCGCTGAGCGTCGACACCAGCTCTCGGTAGAATTGAGCAACCTTGTTCATCTTTTCGCCTCCGGTGTGGTTAACTTCTTATAATGGTAGACGTTATCTGCGGATTGCTCTGCAAGCCAAGCCACAGAGTCGCGAAATTTTCTCTACCGCTTTCATCTCGGTAAGTGTGTGAAAGGCTGTTTTGACGTTGGCGTTTGGGCTATGCTATGCCGATCTGAAATAAAACATCCATTGGCTACATTTTGTAGCTGTATTGAAAACAGGACCACTGGCTGCCATGCAAGAGCAATACCGCCCGGAAGAGATAGAATCAAAAGTCCAGCAACACTGGGACGAGAAGCGTACCTTTGAAGTTACCGAAGACGAGAGCAAAGAGAAGTATTACTGCCTGTCGATGCTTCCCTATCCTTCTGGTCGACTACACATGGGCCACGTGCGCAACTATACCATCGGTGACGTGATTTCCCGTTACCAGCGTATGTTGGGCAAAAATGTCCTGCAGCCTATCGGCTGGGATGCGTTTGGCCTACCTGCGGAAGGCGCAGCGGTGAAAAACAACACCGCGCCGGCCCCGTGGACCTATGACAACATCGCCTACATGAAAAACCAGCTGAAGAAGCTGGGCTTCGGCTATGACTGGAGCCGTGAAGTGGCGACCTGCACCCCGGAATACTACCGCTGGGAGCAGAAGTTCTTTACCGAGCTGTATAAAAAAGGCCTGGTCTACAAAAAAACCTCCGCGGTGAACTGGTGCCCGAACGACCAGACCGTACTGGCGAACGAGCAGGTTATCGATGGCTGCTGCTGGCGCTGCGACACCAAAGTCGAGCGTAAAGAGATTCCGCAGTGGTTTATTAAAATCACCGCCTACGCTGACGAGCTACTGAACGATCTGGATAACCTGGATCACTGGCCTGACACCGTTAAAACCATGCAGCGCAACTGGATCGGCCGCTCCGAAGGCGTCGAAATCTCCTTCGATGTGAACGACTACGCCGACAAGCTGACCGTCTACACCACCCGCCCGGACACCTTTATGGGCTGCACCTACCTTGCCGTCGCTGCGGGCCACCCGCTGGCGCAGCAGGCTGCCGCCAATAACCCCGCGCTGGCGACCTTTATCGACGAATGCCGCAATACCAAAGTTGCCGAAGCCGATATGGCGACCATGGAGAAAAAAGGCGTCGATACCGGCTACAAAGCCATCCACCCGCTGACCGGCGAAGCGATCCCGGTATGGGCGGCAAACTTTGTGCTGATGGAGTACGGCACCGGCGCGGTGATGGCCGTCCCGGGTCACGATCAGCGCGACTACGAATTTGCCAGCAAATACGGTCTGAACATCAAGCCGGTTATCCTGGCCGCCGATGGCTCAGAGCCCGACCTCTCTGAACAGGCGCTGACCGAAAAAGGCGTATTGTTTAACTCTGGCGAGTTCGACGGTCTGGATCACGAGGCGGGCTTTAATGCTATCGCCGATAAGCTCGCGTCTCTTGGCGTCGGCGAACGTAAAGTGAACTACCGCCTGCGCGACTGGGGCGTTTCCCGTCAGCGCTACTGGGGCGCGCCGATCCCAATGGTCACCCTTGAAGACGGCACCGTGATGCCGACGCCGGAAGATCAGCTGCCGGTTATTCTGCCGGAAGATGTCGTGATGGACGGGATCACCAGCCCAATTAAAGCCGATCCGGAGTGGGCGAAAACCACCGTTAACGGCCAGCCGGCGCTGCGCGAAACCGATACCTTTGACACCTTTATGGAGTCCTCCTGGTACTACGCGCGCTACACCTGCCCGCAGTACGACCAGGGTATGCTGGACCCGGAAGCGGCGAACTACTGGCTGCCTGTCGATATCTATATCGGCGGGATCGAACACGCCATTATGCACCTGCTCTATTTCCGCTTCTTCCACAAGTTGATGCGCGACGCGGGCATGGTGAACTCTGACGAACCGGCTAAACAGCTGCTTTGCCAGGGGATGGTGCTGGCGGATGCCTTCTACTACGTTGGCGAAAACGGCGAGCGTAACTGGGTGTCGCCGAAAGAAGCGACTACCGAGCGCGACGAGAAGGGCCGTATCGTTAAAGCCTTCGACCCACAGGGCCGCGAGCTGGTCTATACCGGCATGAGCAAGATGTCCAAGTCGAAAAACAACGGCATCGACCCGCAGGAAATGGTTGAACGCTACGGCGCGGACACCGTGCGTCTGTTTATGATGTTCGCTTCTCCGGCCGACATGACGCTTGAGTGGCAGGAATCCGGGGTGGAAGGTGCGAACCGCTTCCTGAAACGCGTCTGGAAACTGGTCTACGAACATACCTCCCAGGGCGAAGCCGCTGCGCTGGACGTTGCCAGCCTCAGCGAAGATCAAAAAGCGCTGCGTCGCGACGTGCACAAAACGATCGCGAAAGTGACCGATGATATCGGCCGTCGTCAGACCTTCAACACCGCGATTGCGGCGATTATGGAGCTGATGAACAAGCTGGCGAAAGCGCCGCAGGAAGGTGAACAGGATCGCGCGCTGATGCGTGAGGCCCTGCTGGCCGTGGTTCGTATGCTCAACCCGTTCACTCCGCATGCCAGCTTTACCTTGTGGCAGGAGCTGGGCGGCGAAGGCGATATTGACAACACGCCGTGGCCGGTCGCTGACGAAAGCGCGATGGTTGAAGACACCACTCTGGTCGTGGTCCAGGTAAATGGTAAAGTTCGTGGTAAGATTACCGTTGCGGTGGATGCAACCGAAGAGCAGGTTCGTGAGCGTGCGGGTCAGGAGCATCTGGTTGCGAAATATCTCGACGGTGTGACCGTACGTAAAGTGATCTACGTTCCGGGTAAACTGCTCAATCTGGTCGTTGGCTAAGCGCAGGAGGAAGCGTGCGATATCTGGCAACATTGTTGTTATCTCTGGCGGTGTTAATCACCGCCGGCTGTGGCTGGCACCTGCGTAGCACTACGCAGGTTCCGACCGCAATGAAAACCATGATCTTCCAGTCGGGCGATCCTAATGGTCCATTAAGTCGTGCCGTCCGTAATCAGCTGCGTCTGAACGGGGTTGAACTGGTCGATAGCAGTACGCTGCGCAAGGATATTCCTTCCCTGCGTCTGGAGACATCGTCCATTCAGAAAGATACGGCATCTATTTTCCAGGACGGCCGTACTGCGGAATATCAGATGGTGATGACGGTAAACGCCAGCGTCCTGATCCCAGGTCATGATATCTATCCCATCACGACCAAAGTCTACCGCTCGTTCTTCGATAACCCGCAGGCGGCGTTAGCGAAAGATGCCGAGCAGGACATGATCGTTCAGGAAATGTACGACAAAGCGGCAGAGCAGCTGATCCGTAAGCTGCCGAGCGTACACGTTGCGGATGTCGAAGCCACCAAAGAGGATGAGAAGCCGGTCGCCACGACCCCAGCCGCTTCCACCTCCGGCAATCGCGTCTCCACCACGCTGGGTAACTGATGATTCGGTTGTACCCGGAACAGCTCCGCGCGCAGCTCACTGAAGGGCTGCGCGCGGCCTATCTGCTGCTTGGCAACGATCCGCTGCTGCTGCAGGAGAGCCAGGACGCCATCCGCGAAGCGGCCGCGACCCAGGGCTTTATCGAACACCACACCGCCACCGTTGATGCCAGTACCGACTGGCCCGCCCTCTTCTCGTTAAGTCAGGCCATGAGCCTGTTTTCCAGCCGCCAGACGCTGCTGCTGATCCTGCCCGATAATGGCCCTAATGCGGCAATTAACGAACAGCTTGCGACGCTCGTCGGCATGCTGCATGACGATTTACTGCTGATCGTTCGCGGTAATAAGCTAACGAAAGCGCAGGAGAACGCCGCGTGGATGACGGCGCTGACCAGCCGGGCGGTGCAGGTTAGCTGCCAGACGCCGGAATATGCCCAGCTGCCGCGCTGGCTCGCCGCGCGCGCAAAGCAGAATAATCTGCAGCTTGATGACGCGGCCAGCCAGCTTCTGTGCTACTGCTATGAGGGTAATCTGCTGGCGTTGGCCCAGGCTCTTGAGCGCCTTTCGCTGCTGTGGCCGGATGGTAAACTGACGCTGCCGCGGGTTGAGCAGGCCGTGAATGATGCTGCGCATTTCACACCTTATCACTGGGTGGATGCGCTGCTGGCCGGTAAAAGCAAGCGCGTTCTCCACGTTCTGCAACAGCTGCGTCTGGAAGGCAGCGAGCCGGCTATCCTGCTGCGCACCCTACAGCGCGAGCTGCTGCTGCTGGTCAACCTGAAGCGGCAATCGGCCCATACGCCGCTGCGTTCGCTGTTTGACAAGCATCGCGTATGGCAAAACCGCCGCCAGCTGGTCAGCGACGCGCTGGCACGCCTGAGCGCCGACCAGCTGCGTCAGGCCGTCACGTTGTTGACCCGCGCGGAGCTTACCTTCAAGCAGGATTACGGGCACTCCGTATGGCCCGAGCTGGAAAGTCTCTCTTTATTGCTCTGCCATAAAGCGCTGGCAGACGTTTTTATTGATGGTTGATATGACTCAGTTACAGGCGATGTACGGCGGCACCTTCGATCCGGTGCATTACGGTCACCTTAAACCGGTGGAAATTCTGGCCAACCTTATCGGCCTCAATAAAGTCACCATCGTGCCCAACAATGTGCCGCCGCACCGCCCGCAGCCCGAAGCCACCAGCGACCAACGCAGGCATATGCTGGCGCTGGCCATCGCGGATAAGCCGCTGTTTATCCTCGACGATCGTGAGCTTAAGCGCGACACGCCGTCATATTCAGCGCAAACCCTGCGCGAGTGGCGCCAGGAGCAAGGTCCACAGCGCCCCCTGGCGTTTATCATTGGCCAGGATTCGCTGCTCACCTTTACCACCTGGCACGAGTATGAAAGCATTCTTGATAACGTACATCTGATCGTTTGCCGACGCCCGGGTTATCCGCTGACCATGGCGTGCGAGCAGGATCAGCAGTGGCTGGACAAACATCTCACTCATGACGTCGAGCGGCTGCATAGCAGCCCGGCGGGCGTTATCTACCTGGCCGAAACGCCGTGGTTTGATATTTCTGCCACCCTGATTCGCCAGCGTCTTGAAGCTGGCGAGCCCTGCGCGGACATGCTGCCGGAAACCGTGCTCGACTATATCCATGAGCAGAAGCTCTACTGCTAGCCTTGCCACAAGGAGAGTCTTATAGACTCCTTTCGAGAGGGTCATCATGAAGTTATGGTTAGTTCGTCATGGCGAGACCGAGGCCAACGTCGCGGGCCTCTATAGCGGACATGCTCCCACAGCCTTAACCGAACGCGGAATCAGACAAGCGCAAACGCTGGGAAAGCGGCTGCAGGCCGTTCCTTTTCAGCGCGTGTTTTGCAGTGAACTTGAGCGCACCCAGCGTACGGCCAGCCTGCTGCTTGGCGACCGTGACGTCCCTCGCCAGTCCTTCGCCGAGCTCAATGAAATGTTCTTCGGCGACTGGGAAATGCGCCACCATCGCGATTTACAGCATGAAGATGCGGAAAACTACGCCGCGTGGTGCGCCGACTGGCAGCATGCGGCGCCCACTAACGGTGAAGGCTTTCAGGCGTTCGCCGAACGCGTCTCCGGCTTCACCGCCGCCCTCCCTCAGCACCGGGAACTTAGTCATCTGCTGATCGTCGGCCACCAGGGCGTGCTTAGCCTGTTAATCGCTCAACTTCTGAATATGCCGGATTCGGCGATGTGGCACTTCCCCATCGAGCACGGCGCGTGGAGCCTTGTCGATCTCCAGCCCGATTTCACTACCCTGCGCGTGCTGAATAGCCAGGCAGTTTGGCTGGCGGAAGAAGAATTGCGCGCAGACCATTGACAGGGCAAAGCAGGCTGTTATTCTCCGCAGCCAGGCTGCATTTACCATTTGAACTTTGCAGAAATTGTTTTACAAAAATGGCGATGCAATCATCGGCGATGGATGGGATGATAGCGGCCTTAACCGCCTATTTATCGACATTTATCCCGATTTTGCTACCAGTTCAGGTATACTGTCAGGCTGTTTATTATTATCACTCTTCACACACCCAGGGGGAACTCTTGCAGGGTAAAGCACTCCAGGATTTTGTTATCGACAAAATTGATGACCTGAAAGGTCAGGACATCGTTGCCATTGACGTTCATGGCAAATCCAGCATCACCGATTGCATGGTTATCTGCACAGGCACTTCTACGCGCCATGTTATGTCCATCGCCGACCACGTAGTGCAAGAGTCTCGCGCCGCCGGTATGCTGCCGCTGGGCGTTGAAGGCGAAGCCGCCGCGGACTGGATTGTCGTCGATCTCGGCGACGTTATGGTTCACGTCATGCAGGAAGAGAGCCGTCGTCTGTACGAGCTGGAAAAACTCTGGAGTTAACGCGTGAAGCTGCACCTGGTAGCCGTTGGCACCAAAATGCCGGACTGGGTTCAGACCGGCTTTAGCGAATATCTGCGCCGTTTTCCAAAAGATATGCCGTTCGAACTGGTGGAAATCCCCGCCGGAAAACGCGGCAAAAATGCCGACATCAAGCGAATTCTGGAAAAAGAAGGTGAAATGATGCTGGCGGCCGCAGGCAAAAACCGCATCGTCACCCTGGATATTCCGGGGAAACCATGGGATACGCCGCAGCTGGCGCGCGAACTAGAACGCTGGAAACAGGATGGCCGGGACGTCAGTCTGCTCATCGGCGGCCCGGAAGGCCTTTCACCCGCCTGCAAAGCGGCAGCGGAACAAAGTTGGTCGCTCTCAACGCTCACCTTACCTCACCCGCTGGTTCGCGTACTGGTGGCCGAGAGTCTGTATCGGGCGTGGAGCATTACCACCAACCACCCTTACCACCGTGAGTAATGATGACCAGGGTAGACTAAGCAGCGAATGAAATTACAGAATTCTTTCCGCGACTATACGGCTGAATCCTCGCTGTTCGTGCGCCGGGCGCTGGTCGCTTTTTTGGGGATTTTGCTGCTTACCGGTGTATTGATCGCCAATCTTTATAACGTGCAGATTGTGCGTTACACCGACTATCAAACGCGTTCAAACGAAAACCGCATCAAGCTGGTCCCTATTCCGCCAAGCCGCGGCATTATCTACGATCGCAACGGCACGCCGCTGGCGCTCAACCGCACGATTTACCAGCTGGAAATGATGCCGGAGAAGGTCGACAACGTTCAGCAAACGCTGGATGCGCTGCGCGACGTTATCGATCTCACCGATGACGATGTAGCGAACTTTAAAAAAGAGCGTGCCCGCTCCCACCGCTTTACCTCCATTCCGGTGAAAGTCAATCTCAGCGAAGTACAGGTCGCCCGTTTCGCGGTTAACCAGTACCGTTTTCCCGGCGTAGAAGTCAAAGGCTATAAGCGCCGCTACTATCCCTATAATTCAGCCCTGACCCACGTTATCGGCTACGTCTCCAAAATTAACGATAAAGACGTCGATCGCCTGGATAAAGAGGGAAAGCTGGCTAACTACGCCTCCACGCACGATATCGGCAAGCTGGGGATCGAACGCTATTACGAAGATGTCCTGCACGGGCAGACTGGCTATGAAGAAGTTGAAGTAAACAACCGCGGCCGGGTAATTCGCCAGCTGAAAGAGGTTCCGCCGCAGGCCGGACGCGATATCTATTTAACGCTCGACCTGAAGCTACAGCAGTATATTGAAACGCTGCTGGCCGGCAGCCGCGCGGCGGTCGTGGTCACAGACCCGCGTACCGGCGCCATCCTCGCGCTGGTCTCGACGCCAAGCTACGACCCCAACCTGTTCGTTGATGGTATTTCCAGCAAAGACTACTCCGGGCTGCTTAACGATCCTAATACGCCGTTGGTCAACCGCGCGACCCAGGGCGTTTATCCACCAGCATCAACGGTTAAGCCTTACGTGGCCGTCTCGGCGCTCAGCGCCGGGGTTATTACCCGCAACACCAGCCTGTTTGACCCCGGCTGGTGGCAGCTTCCCGGCTCGGATAAACGCTACCGCGACTGGAAAAAGTGGGGCCACGGCCATCTGAACGTCACTAAAGCGCTGGAAGAGTCGGCCGATACTTACTTCTATCAGGTTGCCTACGATATGGGTATCGATCGCCTGTCGGAGTGGATGGGCAAATTCGGCTATGGCCACTATACCGGCGTTGACCTGGCGGAAGAGCGCTCCGGCAACATGCCGACCCGCGAATGGAAGCTCAAGCGCTTCAAGAAACCCTGGTACCAGGGCGATACCATTCCGGTCGGGATCGGACAGGGCTACTGGACCGCAACGCCTATCCAGATGAACAAGGCGCTGATGATCCTGATTAACGACGGTGTGGTTAAAGTGCCGCACCTGCTGCAGAGCACGGTGGAGGACGGCAAACCGGTGCCGTGGGTTCAGCCCCATGAACCGCCGGTCGGCGATATTCACTCTGGTTTTTGGGAAATCGCCAAAGACGGGATGTTTGGCGTCGCCAACCGCGGCAACGGTACCGCGCATAAATACTTCGCCAGCGCGCCGTATAAAATTGCGGCCAAATCGGGTACCGCTCAGGTCTTCGGCCTGAAAGCCAACGAGACCTATAACGCGCACAGAATCGCTGAACGCCTGCGTGACCATAAACTGATGACGGCGTTTGCCCCTTACAACAACCCCCAGGTTGCCGTGGCCATTATTCTTGAGAACGGCGGCGCAGGTCCGGCAGTCGGTACCATTATGCGTCAGATTCTCGATCATATAATGCTGGGCGATAACAACACCAACCTGCCGAGTGAAAACCCGGCGGTAACGGCTGGGGAGGATCAATAATGACTGATAATCCGAATAAAAAATCGCTATGGGATAAAATCCACCTCGACCCCACCATGCTGCTTATCCTGCTGGCGCTGCTGACCTATAGCGCGCTGGTTATCTGGAGCGCCAGCGGTCAGGACATGGGCATGATGGAGCGTAAAATCGGCCAGATCGCCATGGGGATTGTTATTATGATCGTCATGGCGCAAATTCCGCCGCGGGTCTATGAGGGCTGGGCGCCCTATCTCTATATATTCTGTATTATCCTGCTGGTGGCGGTTGATGCCTTCGGCGCCATCTCTAAAGGGGCGCAGCGCTGGCTGGATCTCGGCATCGTCCGCTTCCAGCCGTCGGAAATCGCCAAAATAGCCGTACCGCTGATGGTGGCGCGCTTTATCAACCGCGACGTTTGCCCGCCATCGCTGAAAAATACCGCTATCGCGCTGGTGCTGATTTTCCTGCCCACGCTGCTGGTCGCCGCGCAGCCGGACCTCGGGACCTCGATTCTGGTCGCCCTGTCCGGTCTATTCGTGCTCTTTCTGTCTGGTCTGAGCTGGCGTCTGATCGGTATCGCCGTGGTGCTGGTCGCCGCCTTTATTCCGATCCTCTGGTTCTTCCTGATGCATGATTATCAGCGCCAGCGCGTAATGATGCTGCTCGACCCGGAAACCGATCCGCTCGGCGCGGGGTACCACATTATTCAGTCAAAAATTGCCATCGGCTCCGGCGGGCTGCGCGGGAAAGGCTGGCTGCATGGAACCCAGTCGCAGCTGGAGTTTCTGCCTGAACGCCATACCGACTTTATCTTTGCCGTACTGGCGGAAGAGCTGGGGCTGATTGGCGTGCTGATCCTGCTGGCGCTCTATATTCTGCTTATCATGCGCGGGTTGTGGATTGCCGCCCAGGCGCAAACCACCTTTGGCCGGGTCATGGCCGGCGGTTTAATGTTGATTTTATTCGTTTATGTCTTCGTAAATATTGGTATGGTAAGTGGTATTTTACCGGTGGTGGGGGTACCTTTGCCGCTGGTCAGCTACGGGGGCTCTGCCCTAATCGTATTGATGGCCGGGTTTGGTATCGTTATGTCGATCCATACTCACAGAAAAATGTTGTCGAAAAGCGTGTAAGGGGTTCGCGATGCGTAAGCAATGGCTGGGGATCTGCATAGCAGCAGGGCTGCTGGCGGCATGTTCGGGTGAAGACGTTCAACAAAAAACGGTCAGCACTCCACAGCCGGCCGTTTGCAATGGCCCGACGGTGGAAATTAGCGGCGCCGATCCGCAGTATGAAACGCCTAACGCAACGGCGAATCAGGATTACGAACGCGATGGCAAAAGCTATAAAATCGTTCAGGATCCCTCTAACTTCACCCAGGCGGGCTTCGCAGCTATCTACGACGCCGAGCCTAACAGCAATCTGACCGCATCGGGTGAAGCGTTTGATCCCACGCAGCTTACCGCAGCCCACCCCACGCTGCCGATCCCAAGCTACGCGCGGATCACCAACCTGGCGAACGGCCGCATGATCGTAGTACGTATCAACGATCGCGGCCCCTACGGTAACGATCGCGTGATTTCACTGTCGCGCGCCTCAGCCGATCGCCTCAATACCTCGAATAACACCAAAGTGCGCATCGATCCGATCGTCGTCGCGCCGGACGGCTCGCTTTCCGGTCCGGGGATGGCATGTACGACAGTGGCCAAACAGACCTATGCCCTGCCTGCCCGCCCGAATCTTGACGGCGATAACAGCGCGGGGATGAGTCAACCCGCACAAACTGACGTGCACGCCATCAGTAACTCAACCCTGAAGCCGGAAGACACTACCGGCGCTCCGGTTAGCAGCGGCGGTTTCCTCGGCGCGCCGACGCCGCTGAATAACGGCGTGCTGGAAGGCAGCGAGCCTGTCGTGCAAACCGCGCCGGTTACCGCACCAGGCTCAGTACAAGGCAGCGTTGCGCCTGCCGTAGCCGCCACTGCCGCCGTGACGCCTGCCGCAGCGGCCAGCGCCGGCGGAGATTTCGTCGTGCAGGTCGGCGCCGTCAGCGATCAATCGCGCGCCCAGCAGTACCAGCAGCGTCTGAGCCAGCAATTTTCCGTCCCGGGCCGCGTCACGCAAAACGGCGCGGTATGGCGGATTCAGCTCGGCCCATTCAGCAGCAAAGCGCAGGCCAGCACGATCCAGCAGCGTCTGCAAAGCGAAGCTCAGCTGCAGTCATTTATTACTCGCGCCAACTAAAGGCATCGCACCCGCGTCCCCTGCTCGTTGCGCATGACAAAGTCATTAACAAAGTCGTGCGCAATGTCGGATGCTGGTTCGTAGTGCGTTTGTTATAGTAAGGCACTTTTTTAACTCCATCACGGATGCCGTTGTTCAGACCATGAAGACCTCTTTTACCGCTCGTTTACTCGTTACGGCGCTCTCCGTGGCAGCGCTGTCCTCCGCTGCCCGCGCCGATGACCTGAATATCAAAACTATGATCCCAGGCGCCCCGCAGATTGACGCCGAATCCTGGATTCTTATCGATTACAACTCAGGCAAAGTACTGGCAGAAAACAACGCCGACTCCCGCCGTGACCCGGCAAGTCTGACCAAGATGATGACCAGCTATGTGATTGGTCAGGCCATGAAGGCGGGCAAGTTTAAAGAGTCCGATCTGGTCACCGTGGGTAACGACGCATGGGCGACCGGCAACCCGGTCTTTAAAGGCTCCTCGTTGATGTTCCTTAAACCGGGTATGCAAGTGCCGGTTTCCCAGCTGATCCGCGGTATCAACCTGCAGTCCGGCAACGACGCCTGCGTGGCGATGGCCGACTACGTCGCCGGTAGCCAGGATGCCTTCGTCAGCCTGATGAACAACTACGTTAACGCCCTTGGCCTGAAAAACACCCACTTCCAGACCGTTCACGGCCTGGATGCCGATGGTCAGTTCAGCTCCGCGCGCGACATGGCGCTTATTGGCCAGGCGCTGGTGCGCGATGTCCCGAACGAATACACCATCTATAAAGAAAAAGAGTTTACCTTCAACGGTATTCGCCAGCTCAACCGCAACGGACTACTGTGGGACAACAGCCTGAACGTCGACGGGATTAAAACCGGCCATACCGACAAAGCGGGCTATAACCTCGTGGCTTCCGCAACCGAAGGCCAGATGCGCCTGATCTCCGCCGTAATGGGCGGCCGTACTTACAAAGGCCGCGAGTCCGAAAGCAAAAAGCTGCTGACCTGGGGCTTCCGCTTCTTCGAAACCGTTAACCCGATTAAAGCCGGTAAAGAGTTCGCCTCTGAACCCGCCTGGTTCGGCGATAGCGATCGCGCCTCTCTCGGCGTGGATAAAGACGTTTATCTGACTATCCCGCGCGGCCGCATGAAAGATCTGAAGGCCAGCTACGTGCTAAATAACGCCGAGCTGCATGCGCCGCTGCAGAAAAATCAGGTGGTCGGCACGATTAACTTCCAGCTGGATGGCAAAACGATCGATCAGCGCCCTCTGGTCGTACTGCAGGAAATCCCGGAAGGCAATTTCTTCGGCAAAATCATTGATTACATTAAGTTAATGTTCCATCACTGGTTTGGTTAAAAATCGACCACTTGAAAGTGTGATTTACATCCCCATATACTAGATATCCTGATAACTCCCACACGTCGTGGGAGTTATTATTTTTTGTTGTAACACCGGAGCTGACATGAAAACCAAACTTAACGAACTGCTTGAATTCCCTACTCCATTTACTTACAAAGTAATGGGACAGGCGTTGCCGGAGCTGGTTGACCAGGTGGTTGAAGTGGTACAGCGCCATGCACCAGGTGATTACTCTCCGACGGTAAAACCCAGCAGCAAAGGCAACTACCACTCAGTCTCTATTACCATCAATGCAACCCACATTGAGCAGGTAGAAACCCTGTATGAAGAACTGGGCAATATTGAAATCGTACGGATGGTGCTGTAAATCGATTCCCCCGACCCGGCCCTGCGCCGGGTCTTTCTCGCTGTGATATACTCCCCCACTCAAATCATTCTCTCTCTGCGGAGACGTTGTTTTGCAGCACAATAAAATCCTCATCCGCCAGCTCGGCCTGCAACCTTACGAACCTGTCTCGCAGGCAATGCATGAGTTTACCGATAGTCGCGACGATGCCACCCTGGATGAAATCTGGCTGGTGGAGCATCATCCGGTGTTCACGCAGGGTCAGGCCGGAAAGGCTGAACATGTTCTGGTCCCCGGCGAGATACCGGTTATTCAGAGCGATCGCGGCGGACAGGTCACCTATCATGGCCCCGGACAGCAGGTGATGTACGTTCTGCTGAATCTTAAACGCCGCAAGCTGGGCGTGCGTGAGCTGGTGACTCTTTTAGAGCAAACTGTCGTTAACACCCTGGCGGAGTATGGTATTGAATCGCACCCGCGGGCAGACGCGCCCGGCGTCTACGTGGGCGAACAGAAGATCTGCTCTCTGGGTTTGCGTATCCGCAAAGGTTGCTCATTCCACGGTCTGGCGCTGAATATCAACATGGATCTGTCACCATTCCTCAGGATTAACCCATGCGGTTATGCCGGAATGGAGATGACGCAGATGCGCCAGTGGCGGCCTGATGCTCGTACGGATACCGTCGCGCCACGCCTCGCCGCCAATTTGCTGGCTTTACTGAACGATCCGCCGGCGGAATTTATTCAATCCCGCTAGCCATCACGTCCCGTGAGCGCGGGACGTCACATTTTTCCATCAGGCTGGATTAAGTCTTTATTTTTGCAATCAATTATCACTAATAAAATCATTGTGCCCGCTATAATGGTGCTAATCATCACTAGCGGAAATATAGAGTGGACGAAAATAACTCTCAGCCAGAACCAACCGAACGCCTTGACGATCGCCACGATCGACAGATGTTTCGCATTCTGCGTAATATTGATCTCAATTTACTCACTATTTTTGAAGCGGTTTACGTCCATAAAGGTATCGTCAACGCGGCCAAAATACTGAATATCACGCCCTCTGCGATTAGTCAGTCCATCAACAAACTGCGCGCCCTCTTCCCTGACCCGCTTTTTATCCGTAAGGGCCAGGGCGTGACGCCAACGGCTTATGCCTCGCATCTTCATAAGCATATTAGCCAGGGTATGGAAGCATTTCTCAACGCCCTGGATTTAACCGGAAATACCCGTAGCGAGCGGGTGATAACCGTGGCTACCTCGCCGGCCATTGGCGCGTTGATCATGCCGGTTATCACCAGACAGCTGCGGAGCGTCTTTCCCCAGATTTTGCTGCACAATGTCGCCATCACCGACGCGGCCAGCCAGTTAAACCAGCGTCAGGTTGACCTGCTGATTGACAGCTTCCCCCATAGCGGGCAGGCGATTACGCACCATGTGCTGTTTCAGGATAGCGTACATATCTTCTGCCGGGCAGGGCATCCGGCCCTGGCGCTGCCGGCAACCTCAGCAAACCTGAGTCAATATGAATTCGCGCTTCTGCAGCCTGAAGGCCAGCGCTATACGACCATCCTGCGCCACCTGCAGGAGCATCTCGGCGAACGTCGCTATGGGTTCAGCAGCTACAATCTGTTAACTCAGGCAGCCCTGGTCAACGACAGCGATATGCTGGGGCTAATCACGTCCGGAATGTTCTCGCTGGTCGAGAAGATTTGGCCCTTAAAAATGATCGATTTTCCGCCTCTACGGGAAGAAAGAATTGATATTGCGCTGCACTATAACAAGCTCAGCGCGCAGGAGCCCTTGTTGAAAGAGATCGTCGAGACGATTCGCCATGCTTTTTAGTCGATAAAGCACGTGAGGGAAAAGCATAAAACAACAACTATTTTACAATTTGCCGGCCAGCAGGCTGCTTTATCCCCCGTATCAATGATATACTGCCTGCGTTTAATTCAAAAATAGTTGATAAATGCAACATTTACTTGAATTGATTCGCTTTCCTTCGTCACTCGCAACTGGAACACGCACGCTATGAGTAAACCCATTGTGATGGAACGCGGTGTTAAATACCGCGATGCCGATAAAATGGCCCTTATCCCGGTGAAAAACGTGGCAACTGAGCGTGAAGCTCTGCTCAGAAAACCGGAATGGATGAAAATCAAACTTCCGGCTGACTCGTCCCGTATCCAGGGGATCAAGGCAGCGATGCGTAAGAACGGCCTGCACTCCGTGTGCGAAGAAGCCTCTTGCCCCAACCTCGCGGAATGTTTTAACCACGGAACGGCAACCTTTATGATTCTGGGCGCCATCTGTACCCGCCGTTGCCCGTTCTGCGATGTTGCCCACGGTCGCCCGGTGACGCCGGACGCCAACGAGCCGCAGAAGCTGGCGCAAACCATCGCCGATATGGCGCTGCGCTATGTGGTGGTGACTTCCGTGGATCGTGACGATCTGCGCGATGGCGGCGCTCAGCACTTTGCCGACTGCATCAAAGCGATTCGTGAAAAAAGCCCGACGATTAAAATTGAAACCCTGGTACCGGACTTCCGCGGCCGTATGGATCGTGCGCTGGAAATCCTCCAGGCGACGCCGCCGGACGTGTTTAACCATAACCTGGAAAACGTGCCGCGCCTGTATCGCCAGGTACGCCCGGGCGCCGACTACAACTGGTCGCTGAAGCTGCTGGAACGCTTTAAAGAAGCGCATCCAGAGATCCCGACGAAATCAGGCCTGATGGTTGGTTTAGGCGAAACCAACGCTGAAATCGTTGAAGTGATGCGCGATCTGCGTCGCCACGGCGTCACCATGCTGACGTTAGGCCAGTATTTGCAGCCGAGCCGCCATCACCTGCCGGTACAGCGCTACGTGAGCCCGGATGAGTTCGAAGAGATGAAAGCCGAAGCGATGGCCATGGGCTTTACCCATGCTGCCTGCGGCCCGTTCGTTCGTTCATCCTATCATGCCGACCTGCAGGCCAAAGGCATGGAAGTGAAGTAACCCCTCCGGCCGCGGCGTAATATTTTTCGCGCTGCGGCCCATCCTGCCGATGCATTCCATTACTCAGTAAAAAACCCGACGCGGTAACAGTTGGTTGCATCTTTTTCGGCGAAACTTCGTGCATATAACATAAAGAGGCCGCAGCGTTAACGCTGCGGCCTCTTTGCCGACGCGGTCTCCCCGTCGGAAGCGAGCCTCCTTCATCAGGAAACTCGTCGCGAATTACTCTTTATGAGAGAGCTTCTGTGCCGGCGCTTCTTCAGCACTGGTCTTCTTCGCACTGTCATCGTCATCGCTCATGGCTTTTTTAAAGCCTTTGATAGCCGAGCCCAGGTCTCCACCCAGCGTGCGTAACTTTTTGGTACCAAACACCAGGATAATCAGCGCTGCGACTACCAGCAGTTTGGTAATACTAATCTCACCCATAGCTAACCTTCTTCTCTAATACAAGCTGCGAATACGCCATCATACACGCATACAATTAACGGCTATTTGACGCGCGGACACAATAGCAATCTGTAACAAGGTGAATCAAGCCTTGTTTAAAAAAACGTCATAATAATTGCGGTGGCGCAAAGCGGCGATTGCGCAACACCGGCAGGCGCTCGCGTACCTGCTGAATATAATCAGCTGAAAGTTCGGCAAAAATCAACTGCGGCCGCTCTCCCGCCCCGGCAAGCGTTGTCCCTAAGGGGTCGATAATACGGCTTTGACCGATATTACGCGTCCCGCACTCTCCTGCGGCGACAATATAGCAGGTTGTATCCAGCGCCCGCGCCGCCAGCAGCGTCGCCCAGTGATGTTCCTTCAGCGGCCCTTTTACCCACGCGGCAGGCAACACTATGAGCTGCGCGCCGCTGAGCGCTAACGACAGGGCCAGCTCAGGGAAACGTAAATCGTAGCAGGTCATCAGCCCGACGCGCATCCCGTCGACTTCGATCAGCGGCGGAATTTGCCACCCGGCATCGACCAGCCTGGATTCCTGGATATTGAACGCATCATAGAGATGCAGTTTCTGATATTGCGCCACAATCTTCCCCTGACGCAGGGCCACCAGCGTATTCGTCGCTCGACCTTCGCCGGAAGGGATATGCAGGGTCAGCACCGTCGTCAAAGCGCTGTTTTCGCTCTCCGCCAGCAAGAGCTGTAAGAAGCCGCCATCCAGCTGCTGGGCGGATTTAACCGATAAATCCGCATCGTTATCGTCTCGCGCCAGCAACGCCTCAGGCAGAACCAGAAGCGACGCCCCCCGCTCCGCGGCCTGGCGCATCATGCTGACGCAGGTCTGCGCGTTTCCCGTCCAGTCCGGCGTTACGGCAAATTGTCCGGCAGCAACAAGCATCTTTTCTCTCCCATCAGGTTAGTCGTAGCCAGTGAGGTCTTTCGCGCGCTACACTCGAAGTTTAGTCTCGATCAATAAACAGGGAATGACCGTGTTGCAACTCCTTTTGGCTGTGTTTCTTGGCGGCGGCACCGGCAGCGTTTTGCGCTGGTGGCTGGGTATGAAGTTTAACCCCATGCATCATGCTATCCCCATTGGTACGCTCACCGCTAACCTGCTGGGCGCTTTTATTATCGGCGCAGGGCTGGCATGGTTTAATCGCCTGACGGATATCGATCCGATGTGGAAGCTGCTTATCACCACTGGCTTTTGCGGCGGGCTGACCACCTTCTCCACTTTCTCCGCCGAGGTGGTGTTTCTCCTGCAGCAGGGGCGCTTTAGCTGGGCGTTACTCAACGTACTCGTCAACTTATTAGGCTCATTTGCCATGACCGCCGCTGCGTTCTGGCTGTTCTCTCATGCCGCCAGCCGCTAACCGCAGGCAAAAAAAAACCCGCCATGAGCGGGTTTTTATATTCTACTGACGCGTTGCTTAGATAGGCATTACGTTTGCAGCAGAAGGGCCTTTGGCACCGTTAGTGATTTCGAACTCTACGCGCTGACCTTCAGCCAGAGTTTTGAAACCGTTGGACTGGATTGCAGAGAAATGTACGAATACATCTTTGCTGCCATCTTCCGGAGTAATGAAACCGAATCCTTTGGACTCATTAAACCACTTAACGTTACCTTTAATCTTAGACATCAAAATTACCTTTATATGAAAAAATCGACACTAATACTGTGTCGGGTATCAGTACACCAATTGTGGTACCTTTTGTCCAGCGCAACTTTGCTAAAAAGTGATAAAAGTCTCTATCTTTTTGTACCTCGTTCCCTTTAGTCTTTGTTTTTCCACAAGACAGTCCGCTTATCTCTTTTATGGCTATCAAAATTCGCATCAAAACTGAATGCGCGCCCAGGCAAAGTAAACGTTACCGTTGTTGTAGGTACCGGGTATATAGGTCATCTGGAACGTTGCCGGGCCGTAACCGATGGAAGCCAGGGGCAGCACGACCGGAATCGGGATATATTTCCAGTTATCACGCGCCGTCACGCCAAGCGTGTAGCCCAGACCAAGGTGGAAATTATCGTCCGCCAGCGGACGCCAGGTCTTCTCCCAGCCATAGCCGCCGATAGGCTCCCATTTGTTATAAGAGTCTTTAAACGCCATCAGATAGATGCCATGCCAGTTCCCTTTATCGTCCCAGCGCGAGACCCCGAAGCCGGCGCCCCACGGGCGTTCGTTATAGCGGTCCGTTTTCTCTTTATCGTAGGCGAAACGGGCATGCCAGGTCACCGCGGGGATATAAAGATCGTAGTGCTCAGGCTCATTCCACGTCTGCGAGACGTTATCGCTTAGCGTATTGTAGCCGTCGCGAAGCGTCGAGCTAAACGATGCGTTAGCGGAGGTGGATGATAGCAGCAGGCCCAGGCATCCAAGAAAAAATCCTATAAATCGACGTCGCATTAACACGTTCTCTTACCAGTATCATTTTTAAAGCGGAGTAAGATAGCAAAGATAAACTTAATACTACCTTAACGGAATTAGGCAAACTCTTGATTTGCCCGGTACAAAAAATCTGAAATCCCCCTCGCCTGACGTTTAACTATGCGGCCTTGTACCGTCAGAGAGAGATTCTCATCGATTTATTGATTTGCATCAGCGAGTTTCGCCCGTTTTTTAGGCACATTCGCTCACTTAATTTTTCCTTCGCTTTATTTATCAGCAGATTCTTTGGGTTAATGGTTTAGGGGTAAAAGAATGCTTACGCTAGTAGAGATCCTGATTGGGATTGTGGTCATTGTGGGCGTCGCCCGCTACATCATTAAAGGCTATTCCGCCACCGGCGTGCTGTTCGTCGGTGGCTTAGTATTACTCATCGCCAGTGCGCTAATGGGGCATAAGATTTTACCTGGCGACGCAAAGAGCACCGGTTACTCCGCCACCGATATTGTTGAATATATCAAGATACTGCTTATGAGCCGCGGCGGCGACCTCGGCATGATGATCATGATGCTCTGCGGGTTCGCGACCTATATGACGCACATCGGCGCCAATGACATGGTGGTGAAGCTGGCGTCGAAACCGCTGCGCTTCATTAACTCACCCTATCTACTGATGATCGCCGCCTATTTCGTTGCCTGCCTGATGTCGCTGGCCGTCTCCTCGGCAACCGGTCTGGGGGTGCTGCTGATGGCGACGCTGTTCCCGGTCATGGTCAACGTTGGCATCAGCCGCGGTGCCGCCGCCGCTATTTGCGCCTCTCCGGCGGCGATTATTCTGTCCCCGACCTCCGGTGATGTCGTGCTGGCCGCTAAGGCCGCCGAAATGCCGCTGATTGACTTTGCCTTTAAAACCACGCTGCCTATCTCGATTGTCGCCATTATCTGCATGGCGATCGCTCACTTTTTCTGGCAGCGCTACCTGGATAAAAAAGAAAACGTCGCCCATGAAATGCTCGATGTAAACGAGATAACCACCACCGCTCCCGCCTTCTACGCCATTTTGCCGTTTACCCCGATAATCGGAGTACTGATTTTCGACGGCAAATGGGGCCCAGAGCTGCATATCATCACTATTCTTGTTCTCTGCATGCTTCTGGCGGCGGTTCTGGAATTCTGCCGCGGCTTTAACACCAAAAATGTGTTTAACGGCCTGGAGGCGGCGTATCGCGGCATGGCTGACGCGTTTGCCGGAGTGGTGATGCTGCTGGTTGCCGCCGGCGTCTTTGCTCAGGGGCTGAGTACCATTGGCTTTATTAACGGCCTGATCTCCATTGCGACTTCTTTCGGCTCCGCCAGTATTATTCTGATGCTGGTACTGGTCATTCTGACCATGCTGGCGGCGATGACCACAGGCTCTGGTAATGCCCCCTTCTATGCTTTCGTTGAGATGATCCCGAAGCTGGCGCACTCTTCCGGTATCAATCCGGCTTATCTTTCGATTCCGATGCTGCAGGCGTCTAACCTTGGCCGAACCATTTCGCCGGTATCCGGCGTGGTGGTCGCCGTCGCCGGGATGGCAAAAATTTCGCCGTTTGAGGTGGTAAAACGGACCTCTGTCCCGGTTCTGGTGGGTTTGTTAGTGGTGATTATCGCCACCGAAGTGCTGGTTCCCGGCAGCGCAATCCGCTAACGGTGAAACCCTGTGAAAAGGCGCCTGTTGGCGCCTTTTTTATGCTTTAATAACGCAATGTTATCAATGACCATTCGTCATCAGGAATAAAAATGTTCAGGAAGGATTTCGTCGCCATTGCCCTTTTGCTTAGCGCCGCCCAGGTCAGCGCGGATCCGCTGATCGCCACGCAATACGGTGATTTTGACCGCTACGTGCTGGCTCTCTCCTGGCAAACGGGGTTCTGCCAAAGTATGCAAGACCGAAACCGCGGCGAGCCGGAAGAGTGTCGCCTGCAGCAGGAACTCAGCAATAAAGCCGATTTCCTCACCGTTCACGGCCTGTGGCCGAGCCTGCCAAAATCCATTGCCGCGCGCGGAGTGGACGAGCGCCGCTGGATGCGTTTTGGCTGCGCGACCCGCCCTGTTCCCAACATGCCTGAAGCGAAAGCCGGGCAAAAATGTCGGGCGGCGGAAACCGGTCTATCGCTGGAAATGGCAAATAAACTTAACGGCGTCATGCCGGGTTCGGGCGGCAACTCATGCCTTGAACGTTATGAATACGCCAAGCATGGCGTTTGCTTTGGGTTTGATCCTGACAACTATTTCGGCGCCATGGTGCGCCTGAACGGCGAAATTAAGCAAGGGCCTCTTGGCGCTTTCCTGGCCAAACATTACGGGCAAACCGTTAGCCGGGATGACTTCAACGCCGCGGTCGCTCAGGCCTATGGAAAACAGAACGTTAAGGCGTTTAAGTTGACCTGCAACGGCAACCCCCCCTATCTGACAGAGATGCAAATCTCCATCAAAGCCGCGGCTATCAATGCTCCGTTATCCGCTAACTCACTCTTACCCCAGCCCCATCCGGGGAACTGCGGTAAGCAATTTCTGCTGGATAAAGCCGGCTAGGTTTTATACGACTTAGCTATCGTTCGTTAATGAATGTGCGTTTAATCACTTCAAACCACCAGCAAGTCTCAGTATGATGAGAGGACATTAACCCTTGCCATTTTCGGTGAGGGTTTTCTTTTACGGACAGGTTCCTGGATAACATGGAGTATGAGATGACCAGACCCGCAATCATCATTAATGAACTTGACGCAGAGCGCATTGACAGGCTGCTGGAACAACCGGCTTTCGCCAACTCGCCGGTCGCGGACGCGCTAAATGACGAGCTTGACCGCGCGCAAATGCTGGCCCCTGAAGCCATGCCGCATGATGTTGTCAGCATGAATAGCCAGGTCAGGTTTCGCGATTTAACAACCGGCGAAGAGCGCATCCGCACCCTGGTTTTCCCGGCCCAGGTAACGGATAGCGCCACTCAGCTATCGGTTATGGCCCCGGTTGGCGCCGCCCTGCTGGGATTGAAAGTCGGCAGCGCGATCCACTGGGAATTACCGGGCGGCACCTCAACGCACCTTGAAGTGCTGGAACTGCTCTATCAGCCGGAAGCCGCTGGCGATTTCCACCGTTAACCCCCTTCCTGCCTGAGGCGTTTCACGCTTTATCCAGAGGATGTATCTACATCCTCTTTCTGAGCTTTTCACTCTTCACTTCTCATTTGACAAACTTTTACGCCGCACTCCAGCCGATCTGACAATTTTGCGACCTGAATGGCACAATACTTTCCTATAATGTGTTGATATAAAAGCAGACGAACAAGGAGGAATGCATATGTATAAAACAATCATTATGCCCGTTGATGTCTTTGAAATGGAGTTAAGCGATAAAGCCGTTCGCCATGCCGAGTTTTTAGCCCAGCAGGACGGGGTTATCCATCTTCTCCACGTACTACCCGGCTCATCAAGCTTCACGATGAGTCGTTTTACCGCCGACCTGCGCCGCTTTGAAGAGCACTTGCAGCACGAAGCAGAAACGCGCCTGAAAACGATGGCCGGACATTTCAGCATTGACCCGTCGCGAATCAAAATGCACGTCCGCTTTGGCAACGTGCGCGATATGGTCAATGAACTGGCCAATGAAATAAAAGCCGATGTGGTCGTGATTGGCTCCCGCAATCCTTCCATCAGCACGCACCTGCTGGGCTCCAACGCCTCAAGCGTGATTCGTCATGCCCATATTCCGGTGATGGTGGTCAGATAACTCCAGCGAGCTAAAAAAAAGAGGCTACCCAAGGGTAGCCTCTTTACTGTGCAGGTTGAGTCTTACTTTATTATGAATTATGCAGTTTTAGTGCGAATCAGGTAATCGAACGAGCTCAGCGACGCCTTCGCACCTTCGCCGGTGGCGATAATGATCTGTTTATACGGAACGGTCGTGCAGTCGCCGGCGGCGAAAACGCCCTTCACGTTGGTTTCACATTTCGCATCAATGATGATTTCACCCATGCGGTTGCGCTCAATCGCGCCTTCCAGCCAGTTGGTATTCGGCAGCAGACCTATCTGAACGAAAATCCCCGCCAGCGCCACGTGGTGTTCATCGCCGCTCACCCGGTCGCGGTACTGCAGGCCGGTGACTTTGCTGCCGTCGCCCACCACTTCTGTGGTCTGCGCGTTAAGGATGATATCGACGTTTTTCAGGCTACGCACTTTATCCTGCAGAACCTGGTCGGCCTTCATTTCCGGCGCGAACTCCAGCAGAGTAACATGCTCAACAACGCCTGCCAGATCGATTGCCGCTTCCACACCGGAGTTACCGCCGCCGATCACCGCCACGCGCTTGCCTTTAAACAGCGGGCCGTCGCAGTGCGGGCAGTAGGTTACGCCCTTGGTACGATACTGATCCTCACCCGGCACGTTCATGTTACGCCATTTCGCGCCGGTGGCAATGATCACGCTGCGCGCTTTCAGCACCGCGCCGGAGGCGGTTTCAATCTGATGCAGACCGCCTTCAACCGCCGCAGGGATCAGTTTTGAGGCGCTCTGGGAATCGATAACATCAACATCGTATTCGCTAACGTGCGCTTTTAATGCGCCAGCCAGTTTCTGGCCTTCCGTTTTAGGTACTGAGATATAGTTTTCGATATCCACGGTATCCAGCACCTGGCCGCCAAAACGCTCGCCCATCAGGCCGGTACGAATGCCTTTGCGCGCGGAGTAAACGGCTGCAGCTGCGCCGGACGGGCCGGAACCGACGATTAAGACATCGTAGGCTTCACGTTTATTCAGCTCTTCCGCCGCACGTTTTTCCGCACCGGTATCCACTTTAGCCACGATTTCAGTCAGCGTCATGCGGCCCTGACCAAATTCCTTACCGTTCATAAATACCGCCGGTACGCCCATCACGTTGCGTTCGGTGATTTCATTTTGATACGTTCCGCCGTCAATCGCCGTGTGCTTGATGCGCGGGTTCAGTACCGCCATCAGGTTCAGCGCCTGAACCACATCCGGGCAGTTATGGCATGAAAGCGAATAGTAGGTTTCGAATTCAAAATCGCCGTCGATATTGCGGATCTGCTCCAGCAGGGTCTGGGCTTCTTTTGACGGATGACCGCCGGTCCACAGCAGAGCCAGAACCAAAGAGGTGAATTCATGTCCCAGCGGAGAGCCGGCAAAGCGCGGTCCCTGGCTGGAGCCGGGGTTGGTAATCAGGAATGACGGCTTACGCACCGCCAGGCCGTTATCTTCTTTGAAGGTGACTTTATCTGAGAGTTCAGCAATTTCAGCCAGCAGTTCCCTGATTTCTGCCGATTTAGCGCCGTCATCCAGCGTGGCAATCAGCTCAACAGGTTTAGTCAGCTTCTCAAGGTAAGCCTTGAGCTGGGTTTTCATGTTGGTGTCGAGCATTTTTATCTCCTGGGCTTAAAACATCATCATGCAAGCGGCCTCGTCCAGGCAGCCTGAATACGCTTGCATCATGGTGTTGGAATAAAACGGGCGCCGGTGCGCCCATGACTGAAATAATTTCCAAACTATTTCGCGTCAGAGCAAGGCGGCGAGCCTGAGAATCCCCGGGAGCTTACTGAAGTAAGCGACCGGGGTGAGCAGGCGACGCCAACGCAGCTATGGCGTGAAAGACGATGGAAATTTAGATTTTGCCGACCAGGTCCAGGGATGGAGCCAGAGTCGCTTCGCCTTCTTTCCACTTAGCCGGGCAAACTTCGCCTGGGTGAGAAGCTACGTACTGAGCTGCTTTGATTTTGCGCAGCAGGTCAGACGCGTCGCGGCCGATACCTTCAGCGGTAACTTCGATAGCCTGGATAACACCCTGCGGGTCAACAACGAAGGTGGCGCGATCTGCCAGACCTTCATCTTCACGCATGTTGTCGAAGTTACGGGTCAGGGCGCCAGTCGGGTCGCCGATCATCGCGTATTTGATTTTGGCGATGGTTTCAGAGCTGCTGTGCCACGCTTTGTGGGTGAAGTGGGTGTCGGTAGAGACGGAGTACACGTCTACGCCCAGCTTCTGCAGTTCTTCGTAATGGTCTGCGACGTCGCCCAGTTCGGTCGGGCAAACGAAAGTGAAGTCAGCCGGGTAGAAGAAGAAGACGCTCCAGCGGCCTTCGGTATCTTTCTCGGTTACTTCGATGAATTCACCGTTTTTGAACGCCTGGTTTTTGAAAGGTTTGATTTTGGTATTAATTAAGGACATCTATACTTCCTCCGTGTTTTCGTTGAGGTCTAAGTTAACGAATTTTTCCTGACTCGACCAATGCGTTTGCATTATCGAATCAATAAGCGTTATCTAACAACCGGAACAAGACAACTTTGTGAACCTGTCAACGCGATGGCAAACTTCTGCCGCGTTTCGCATGATATGCGCTGAAAAGTAAAAAGGCCGCCCTCGCAGGCGGCCCCGTTACCTGAAACACCCGCAGGTAGGTTCAGCGCCAGTAGCTGGCAATGTGTTGCGCTCTACACCTTAATGTAACAGCTCAGCGATTACATCACCCGCTGAACGAAAGGGCAATCCATGCGTCTTCAGGTCTTACCTATGGCTGTAATAGGTTTTACCGCAGCCCTGGCTTTTATCATTGATTTTACAGGTCTTCACTAAATTGCCCCCTGTTCATACGGATCTGAATCCCCGGCTTCCGCGATGAGCTTCCTCCCGGCCGGCACATAGGAAGCGCCTTAATGACCCTCATCGGTTGATAAACGATACAGGCGTCAACGTCATAACGGCAATTGACCCTATGATAACGAAAATAGGCTTCAACACGCGATTAGGCCGCAGATAAAGAAAAACTACAGATTATGAAGGAGGTAAAGTCAGACTTCATAAACGCCCTTCAGCCTCAGGCGTTGCGGTAAACAAAAGGATCTGGCGGAATGTACGACGGTGGTATATATTTAGATAAACTTAATGACGACGCGAGTAATAAATAATAAGAAACAAATATTCACCCAGCAAATATGATGCGACCATATAATAATCTATTTTTCTTACCGCCAGCTTAACAGGACGTTGAAAATGGCTAATCTTTACGATCTCAAGAAATTCGATCTGAACCTACTCGTTATTTTTGAATGTATTTACCAGCACTTAAGCATCAGTAAGGCGGCGGAAACGCTATTTATTACTCCCTCTGCCGTCAGTCAATCACTCCAGCGTCTACGTAACCAGCTCAATGACCCGCTATTCGTTCGTTCAGGTAAAGGGATAACGCCGACTACGGTAGGCGTTAATCTGCATCATCATCTGGAAAAAAATCTAAATCAATTAGAACAAACTATTTATCTGACCAATCGTTCTGAATTAAAGAAACGTCTTGTGGTTTATGCCCCGCAGCTTTTTATTACCCCTAAAACAACCAATTTGCTTCATATGTTATTAAATGATTCAAACCTGTACGTTGAGCATCACGATCTGCTGGCATCAGGAGAGTCGGTAGAAAGCTTGTTATCCTACCGTAAAGCCGACCTGGTATTCAGCACTCTGCCGCTGTCATCGCGAGCCACCGTCTGTAAACGCATCCAGGAAATGGACATTTCGCTGGTGTGTAATGAAAACCATCCCAGGCTGGCATCACTGACCACGACGAAGGCCATACTGCAGGAACGATTTACTTATTACCTGTCTAACGATCAGGGAACTAAATCCTTTCAGAACCAGGCTGCCGGCATTCTTGCTGATAGAAAAATCGCTTTCAGTAGCGATTCATACACTGCCATACTTAATGTTATTCAACAAACTGATTTAATCGGTTTTGTGCCGACCTGTATTTTAGAATACATTAGCTTTCAAAATAAGTTTAAAATTATAGAGGCGCCATTTAAGATCCCCGCCATCAACATTTACATGATTTACAACCGGGTAAATATAGACGATCCAAAGTTTGCAAAATTCATCGATGATTTCGAAAGAAATAACGTCATCAAATAATTAAAATAATTTCATTGAATTGATGAATAATAACCAACCTCTTGATTACAAAAAGAGTATGATATAAGTAAAAAGTATCTTTCGCATTAAAGGAATAATGGCTGTGTCTTTTATAAAACTTCCATTACCAGAGTCCGTTCTGCAGGCTAGCCAGCAAAGAATAGAGTGGGTAATGGAAAACTTCTCCCGTATTTGCGTCTCTTTTTCTGGCGGTAAAGATTCAACAACCATGCTGCATCTCACGGCGCAGCATGCCCGCCATACAGGCAAAAAGATTTGCGTCCTGTTTGTTGATTGGGAAGCGCAGTTTTCCTGCACCATTGCGCATTGCGAAAGGATGCGCGAAGAGTATCGCGACGTTATTGAGCAATTTTTCTGGGTGGCGTTGCCCCTCACCACGCAAAACTCGCTGACCCAATACAACCCCGAATGGCAGTGCTGGGAACCCGGTGCGAACTGGGTGCGCCAACCGCCGAAAGATGCGATTACCGATCCCGGCTATTTCCCGTTTTATCAATCGGGTATGAGCTTTGAAACGTTCGTCCGCGAATTTGCCGATTGGTTTTCGCAAAACCGTCCCGCGGCGGTTATGGTCGGCATCCGCGCCGATGAATCGCTTAATCGGTTTATCGCCATCTCCTCGCAGCGTAAGCTTCGCTTTGCCGACGATAAACCCTGGACCACCTCAGCGCCGGGCGGTCACGCGTGGTACATCTATCCTATCTACGACTGGAAAACCGCCGATATCTGGACCTGGTTTGGTAAAAGCGGCCTGTCCTATAACCCGCTCTATAACTTGATGTATCAGGCGGGCGTTCCGCTGCGCTATATGCGTATTTGCGAACCCTTTGGCCCGGAACAGCGCCAGGGGCTGTGGCTCTACCATGTGCTGGAGCCTGAACGCTGGGCTGCCATGTGCCAGCGCGTCAGCGGCGTCCACTGCGGCGGGGTCTATGCCGGTCACGATAATCAGTTCTACGGTCATCGGAAGCTGGATAAGCCGGAGCACCACACGTGGAAAAGCTATGCCCTGTTCTTGCTCGATAGCATGCCGGAGAAAACGGCGGAACACTATCGCAATAAAATCGCTGTTTATCTGCACTGGTACCAGAAGCGGGGAATGGCGGATATTCCGGATACCCAACCGGCGGATATTGGCTCCAAAGATATCCCCTCATGGCGGCGCATCTGCAAAGTTCTCCTGAACAATGATTACTGGTGCCGCCAGCTCTCTTTTAGTCCGACCAAATCTCATCAATATAAACGCTATCGCGAGCGTATGAATAAGAAGCGCCAGCAATGGGGAATACTATGCAACGACAATTAATCCAGGCTATTGAACGCTATCTGCAATCGCTGGAAGATGAAGAGGAAAAGATTACTGCGCTTAACGCCTTCCGCCAGACTCTGCATAAATATAGCCCCTTCAAATCACAACCGGTTGATTGCGTACTGTGGGTCAAACAGGAAAACGTTTTGCCTAATGATTACAACCCAAATAACCTTGCGCCGCCAGAAAAGCGCCTGTTGTTCACCTCGCTGGAAACGGACGGCTTCACGCAACCCGTGGTGGTGTTGAAACAGGAGCATGAGCGCTACGCCATTATCGATGGTTTTCATCGCCATGAGCTGGCCAGCGGCAAAGCGGCGCTGAAAAAACGGCTGAAAGGCTATCTGCCCATCGCCTGCCTGGAAAATAACGGCGCTAAGCGTGATTCTCTGATGGCCGCGACCATTCGCCACAACCGGGCGCGGGGGCGGCATCAGATTCATGCGATGTCGGAAATTGTCCAGGAACTGACGCATCTCGGCTGGTCCGACGCGAAAATCGGCAAAGAGTTAGGTATGGATTCAGACGAAGTATTGCGCCTGAAGCAAATCAACGGTCTGGTGGAGATGTTCGGCGACCGTCAATTTTCTCAGGCGTGGACCGTTAAATAACTACAGACGACACAAACGTTCCGCCGCAGCCAGCAGCGTTGCTGGCTGTTTGGCAAAGCACAGGCGTATCAGCTTATGCGGGAACGGATCGGCGCAGAACACCGACAGCGGGATCGCCGCGACGCCGATTTCAGTGGTTAACCAGCGGCAGAAGCTGACATCATCCAGATCCGAGACGGCGCTATAGTCCGCCAGCAGGAAGTAGGTCCCTTCGCAGGGCAAAATTTCCAGGCGGCTGGAACGCAGCGCATCAATAAACAGATCCCGCCGCTCGCGGTAAAACGCCGGAAGCTGCCGGTAATGCTCCGGTTCGCGACGCAGCATATCAGCAATCGCCAGCTGCGCGGGCGTATTGACGGCAAAAGTCAGATACTGATGCACTTTCCGCAGCTCGCCGCTAATGGCGGCAGGCGCCACGCAGTAGCCAACCTTCCAGCCGGTCATATGAAAGGTTTTGCCAAATGAAGAAACCGCTACCGCCCGTTCGCGCAGCTGCGGATGCGCCAGCACGCTGGCATGGCCTTCGGCGGCAAAGCAGATATGTTCATAAACTTCATCGCTAAGCACGTAGATTTCACGATCGGCAATCGCCTGCCATAGCGCGGCAAAATCTTCACGCAGCCACACCGTTGCTGACGGGTTGTGCGGCGTATTGAGGATAACCAGTCGGGTTTTGTCGCTGAGGCTCGCGGCGAACTGCTGCCAGTCAACGCGAAAATGTGGCGGCTGGAGGGCAATACGCTTCAGCACGCCGCCCGACAGCTCGATCGCCGGGGCATAGCTATCGTAGCTTGGGTCAAAGCAGATAACCTCGTCGCCGGCGCGCACCAGGGCGGTAATCGCCGCATACAGCGCTTCCGTCGCTCCGGCGGTCACGGTCACGTCGCTGTTGGCATCGGGACGGTAGCCGTACAGCTCTTCGGTTTTATCGACGATGGCTTCGCGCAGCGCGGCCACGCCGGTCATCGGCGCATACTGATTGGCCCCCTGCGCCACATGATATGCCAGTCGCTCCTGCAGATAGCGTGGGCCGTCGAAATCCGGAAACCCCTGCGACAGGTTAATCGCCTGATGCTGCTGGGCCAGGGCGCTCATTTGGCTAAAAATGGTCGTGCCCAGTGAGGGGAGTTTACTCTCAGGAATCAGTGGCTTATTGCTCATTCTTTTTGTACCGTTTGTGATGCTGTTGTTGAAGCCACTATAACACGATGTTAATATTTGGCAATCAAGACGCTTAGACGTCTAAATGATAACGTTATTTCGCTTATGATTGAAAAACCGCTATCAACACAACGCCACCGTCAGCACGACCTACCGTTCACTCTGGAGAACTCATGATCCGCGCTATCGTGACCGATATTGAAGGCACCACCAGCGACATTCGCTTCGTCCACAACGTTCTGTTCCCGTACGCCCGCGAACGCCTGGCCGGTTTCGTTACCGCTCAGCAGTTTGTCGAGCCGGTGAAGACCATTCTCGATAACCTGCGCGAAGAGATCGCCCAGCCGGCGGCTGGCGCCGAAGAACTTATTGCTACCCTCTTCGCCTTTATGGATGAAGACCGCAAATCGACCGCCCTCAAGGCGCTGCAGGGCATTATCTGGCGCGATGGCTACGTTCATGGCGACTTTACCGGCCACCTGTATCCGGATGTTCTGCCGGCGCTGGAAAAATGGAAGTCACAGGGTATTGATTTATATGTATATTCCTCAGGCTCCGTTGCTGCGCAGAAATTGTTATTTGGCTACAGCGATGAAGGTGATATTACTCATCTGTTCAACGGCTATTTCGATACCCTGGTAGGCGCCAAGCGTGAAGCGCACTCCTACCGCAACATTGCTGAGCAACTGGGACAGCCTCCTGCCGCCATCCTGTTCCTGTCCGATATTCATCAGGAGCTGGATGCCGCGGAAGAGGCCGGTTTCCGCACCCTACAGCTGGTGCGCGGCGACCGCGACCCGGCCAGCCACCATCCGCAGGTTCAGCGTTTTGACGATATTCATCCGGAGCAGATCCCAGCATGAGCGCATTAACCATTTTTTCCGTGAAAGACCCGCAAAACTCGCTCTGGCACAGCACTAACGCCGAAGAGATCCAGCAGCAGCTCAACGCCAAAGGCGTCCGTTTTGAGCGCTGGCAGGCCGACCGTGATTTAGGCGCGGCGCCAACCGCAGAAACGGTTATTGCCGCCTATCAGCATGCGATTGATAAGCTGGTGGCAGAGAAAGGCTATCAGAGCTGGGACGTGATCAGCCTGCGCGCGGATAATCCGCAAAAAGAGGCGCTGCGGGAAAAGTTTCTCAACGAGCATACCCACGGGGAAGACGAAGTGCGCTTCTTCGTCGAGGGAGCCGGTCTGTTTTGCCTGCATATTGGCGATGAGGTGTTCCAGGTCCTGTGTGAGAAGAACGACCTGATTTCGGTTCCCGCGCATACGCCGCACTGGTTTGATATGGGTTCTGAGCCCAACTTCACCGCCATCCGCATCTTCGACAACCCGGAAGGCTGGATTGCCCAGTTTACCGGGGACGATATCGCCAGCGCCTACCCGCGGCTGGCGTAATGCCGCGACTCAACGGGTGAACAGGCTTATCACCACTCTCATGGCGTTTTCCCGGAAGCCGCGCGTGGCGCGCCTGTCCGGGCTAGCCGACCCGCAGACGGCGATGATCCTGTAGGCCGGGCAAGGCGGCCAGCTATCGCCCGGCGATTCCCTGCGCCTAAGCGCCAATAAACCTCGGCGGATCGAAAGCGGTCACCGGCGGCAGCGCCTCGCGCCATGGCTCAATTTCCACCCAGCAGCTCTGGGCGCTACAGCCCTGCCCCAGGCGCGAACTGCCGCGATCCTCGGTGAGCACGTTGGGATTACCGTGCTTATCCAGCGATCCCTTTTCATTCGGATCCAACGGATCGTACCAGGCGCCGGTCGACATCTGCACCACCCCCGGCAAAATCTGCTCGCTCAGGTGCACGCCGGCGAGAATCGCGCCGCGGGCGTTATAAACCTTGACCACGCTGCCTTCGCGGATATCCCGCGCCTGCGCATCCTGCGGGTGCATCCACAGCGGTTCGCGTCCCTCAATTTTCGTCGCCCGGCTCACGCTGCCGTGATCGTACTGGCTATGCAGACGGGTGCGCGGCTGGCTGGAGAGCAGGTGCAGCGGCCAGCGCGCCGCTTCCTGCCGCTGCCGCTGCGCCTCCTGCTCATCCCACCACGGGTGGCCTGGGCACTCGCGATAACCAAATCCGGCGATGGTTGCTGAAAAAAGCTCAATCTTGCCGGACGGCGTGGCGAGCGGATAGCGCTGCGGGTCGGCGCGAAAATCCGCCAGAAAGACCTGCGGTTTCTCCGGCGCGCTATACTCCAGCACTCCCTGCTGCCAGAACGCCTCAAACGACGGCAACGCGATCCCTTCTTCCTGCGCGCGCGGCCGCGACGCTTCGTAGATTTGCCGCAGCCACTGCCCGGCGTCGCGCCCCTCGCTAAAACGCTCAGCGAACCCCACCCGTTCGGCGAGATCGCAGAAGATGGCGTAATCATCGCGCGCTTCGCCCACCGGCGGGATCTGCGCGCTCATGGCGATCATAAAGCCATCGTGACCGCCGCTGCCGATATCTTCCCGCTCCAGCGAAGTGGTGGCCGGCAAAACGATATCGGAAAATTTGGCCTGCGCGGTCCAGAACTGCTCATGTACCACTACCGTTTCCGGCCGCCGCCAGGCTTCGCACAGGCGGTTAAGATCCTGATGATGATGAAACGCATTGCCGCCCGCCCAGTAGACGAGACGAATATCGGGGTAGCGCAGATGCTGGCCGTCAAACTCGTACGCTTCGCCCGGATGCAGCAGCATATCGGAAAGACGCGCCACCGGAATCACACTGTTCACGGCGTTATCCCCGGCCGGAAGACGCGGCCCGGAAAAGGCCTTCCGCGCCGCCCCAGCCAGATTAGTACAGGCGTAGCCAAATCCTAATCCGCCGCCCGGCGTACCGATTTGCCCCAGCAGCGCGGTGAGCGCCACCGTCGCCCAGTAGGCCTGCTCGCCCTGGCGCGCCCGCTGAATCGACCACGAGATATTGACCATCGTGCGCAGGCTCGCCATCTCGCGCGCCAGCGCGGCAATCCGCTGCGCCTCAATACCGGTTATCGCCGCCGCCCATTCCGGCGTTTTTGCGACGCCATCGCGCTCCCCCATCAGGTAGGCGCGATAAGGCGCGAAGCCCACGGTATGGCTGGCGACAAAAGCGCTGTCGTAGAGGGATTCAGTAATCAGCACGTAGCAGAGCGCCAGCAGCAGCGCGGTGTCGGTCCCCGGACGAACCGCAAGCCACTCTGCGCTCTCCACGGCGCTCAGGTCATTGCGCACCGGGCTGATATTAATAAAGCGCGTCCCCTGCTCCTGCATCTTTTCCAGCCAGTATTTCAGCATATGATCGTTGGCGCCGCCGCCGTTGACCTGCGCATTACGCAGCGGCAGGCCGCCGAACGCGACGAACAGCTGACACTCGCGCGCCAGCTCGGAAAAGTGGGTATGCTGGCGGTGCAGCGGGCTCAGCGGACCGAGTATATGCGGCAGGATGCGCTCGCCCGCCGCGCTGCTGTAGGTATTGGTGCTGGCGGTATAGCCGCCAAAGCACTTAAGGAAGCGATGCAGCTGGCTTTGCGCGTGATGGAAACGCCCGGCGCTGGCCCAGCCGTAGGAACCGCCGAAAATCGCTTCATTGCCGCAGCGCGCTTTGACCGAATTCAGTTCACGCGCCAGCAGATCGAGCGCCACCTCCCAGCTCACCTCCACGAACGGCTCTTTACCGCGCCCCTCGCGGGAAGCCGGGCCATTTTGCAGATAGCCGGCGCGCACCGCCGGACGGCGAATGCGCGTCTTGCTGGTGACCGCATCCGGGAGCGACTGTCCGATAGGTGAGGGATTTTTATCCCACGGCACCGGCGTCACCGCCTCAATGTTGCCGTCACGAGCCTGGACCTGCCAGGTCCCCCAGTGCATCACGGTCAGATTATGTTGTTTTTTCATAGTGCCTGTTGTTTGTCACCCGATAATGGTCGCTATAATAAATCGCCGGAACAATAAAAATAAAACATCGGCAGCCATACAATCCACTGCATCAAAGGCATTATCCATTAAGAATGACTCAAGGTTATTGCATAAAGCGATATATTAAAGAGCCACATTAATAATAATTAAGCAGCAATAGTGTATTGAATAAATAATACTGGCAAGCAAATTAAACCCACAAAATAAAAATGGACAAAGCCGCATCATGAAATATTTTCAGGTTGCCGATGACAAATTTAAGTTTTCCTCAGGCAAATCTGCGATATAACATTGTTGATATAACTTAGACATATTTTGTATTTGAGGTTGCGTGGCGGTTATTGTCATGCTACTGCTCCGCAGCCACCTCCATCACAGGACCATAATAACAATGTCGCAGAAAATGAAATTATTGCCCATCGCGCTGGGCCTGCTCTCGCTTGCCTCCGTTAACGCTCTGGCGGCAGAGGCGTTATCGCTTCAGGGAAAAACCATCGGCGTCGCCGTGGTCGGCACGCAGCACTTCTGGGATCGTGAAGCCTATAAGGGTGCGACCGAAGAGGTAGAGAAACTGGGTGGTAAAGCGATCGGCGTCGACGGCGGCCGCGATAACCAGGTTCATGCGAATAACCACGATATTTTACTGTCGCGTAAGGTTGATGCGGTAATTAGCATTCTGGGCGACAGCGCCGTTGAGCCTAAATTCAAAGCGCTACGCGATGCCGGCATTCCGGTATTTACCGTAGACCACGTTTCGAAATATTCGGTCAATAACACCACCTCAGATAACTACACTTTAGGGTCAACCATTGGTCGTTATATGGCCGATGAGCTGGGCGGCAAAGGCAACGTCGCGGTATTTAACGCATTCTCCAGCTCCCTGCGTATTTGCGGCATTCGTTACGACCAGTGGAAATATGTTCTTAAAGATTACCCGGATATTCATATTATTCAGCCGGAGCTGGCCGAACAGTTTGCCAACTCCCCGGAAGACGCGCGGAAGAAAACCCTCGAACTGCTGAGCCAGTACCCGAAAGGTAAGCTCGACGCAATTCACGTGGCCTGCTGGGATCAGCCGGCAATCGGTATTGTCCAGGCGCTGGAAGAGACCGGACGCGATAAAGACGTGAAAGTCACCGCCATCGACGCCGGCCCGGAAACCCTGGAGATCATGGCCGAACCGGGCAGCCCGTTCGTCGCCAACGTCGCCCAGCAGCCGCACCTGATTGGCCAGACCTCCGCCGATAACGTCGCGCGCTACTTCGACAAACAGAAGCTGCCGCTGCAAACCTTTATTCCGGTAGTCCCGGTGAAAGGCCCGCAGGAGGCGAAAGCGGTCTACAAACAGCTGGGATATGGCGAACTGCAGTGATCACTCAATCCTCCGGCGGGACGAACCCCGTCGCTGGCCTGGCGATGAACCAGATCAGCAAAAGCTTTGCCAACGTGACTGCATTAAATGCGGTCACGCTGCTTCTGAACCCCGGTGAAATTCACGGCCTGATCGGCGAGAACGGCGCGGGAAAATCGACGCTGATAAAAATCCTCGCTGGCGTCTACCGGGCCGATAGCGGCAACGCCACGCTGGACGGCGCGCCGCTGCCGCTCGGCAATCCCGCGGCGATTGAAGCGCTGGGCATCCGCGTTATTCACCAGGAGCTCAACCTGATCCCGCACTTTACCGTGGCGGAATCGGTGTTCCTCGGCCAGGAGTATCGCACCCGCTGGGGGGCGCTGGACCGAGGGCGAATGAACGCCGCCACCCAGGCGTTTTTTCGCGACAGCTGGCAGTTGGACATCAATCCCCGCCGCCTGATCCGCGACCTCAGTCTCGCCGAGCGCAAGCTGGTGCAAATCGCCAGGGCGCTGATCGACGGCGCGGCAAAGCTGGTGGTCTTCGATGAGCCCACCGCGCCGCTGGAGGCGCAGGAGGCCAGCCTGGTCTCCTCAGCGATTCTGCGCCTTCGCGAGCAGGGGATCGCGATCCTCTATATTTCCCACTATCTCAACGAAATCGCCGCCCTTTGCGATCGCGGTACGGTGCTGCGTAACGGCGAGGTCGTCGGCTATCCCGACCGGGACCTCCTGCAGAATACCGACGCGCTGATTAAAATGATGGTCGGTCGCGACATTGAACAGCTCTATACCCCTCGCCAGAGCAGCGCGCATCAGGTCGATGCCGCCGCGCCGGTGCTGTCGGTTCGCCATCTCAGCGACGGTCAGCAGCTGCACGATATTAGCTTTGATATTCAGCCGGGAGAGATCGTCGGCGTCGCCGGGCTGCTGGGCGCCGGGCGCGACGTGCTGGTCGATCTGCTTTACGGGCTGCGCCGCCCCCGCAGCGGCACGATAAGCATCGACGGCCAGGCGAAGCGGCTGCGGACGCCGTATCAGGCGACCCGCGCCGGACTGGCGCTGGTGCCGCGCGACCGTCGCCATCAGGGGCTGATTCTCCCCTTCTCCACCGCCGACAATATCAATCTGGCTTCGCTACCGGAAACCGCCACTTTCGGCTGGGAGCATCGCGGCAAAGCGCTGGATAAAGCGCGCGGCTGGATCGAACAGCTCGCCATCCGCCCCGGCCGTCCGGAACTGCCGGTGCGTTTTATGAGCGGCGGCAACCAGCAAAAGGCGATTCTCGCCCGCTGGCTGGGCACCGATGCGCGGCTTTTCATTCTCGATGAACCCACCCTCGGGGTGGATATCGGCGCGCGCAGCGATATCTATCAGCGTACCCGCGAGCTGGCGGATCGCGGTCGCGGCGTGCTGGTCTCATCCAGCGACGCGCCGGAGCTGCTGGGCCTTTGCGACCGTATCCTGGTGATGTGGCGCGGCGAGCTGGTGGCCAACCTCCCGACCCGCGGGCTGACGCTGGACGCGCTGCTGGTGACGATTAACGGTGGACAGGAACAACAGGTATGAGTGCAGGTATCCAGCGCCGCCCCCTTCCGGGCATCACGACGCTTATCGAAAAATTTCCCCTGATTCTCTTTTTTGCGCTGCTGGTCTGGCTCAGCCTGCAGTCGCCTTTCTTTTTAAGCTGGCAAAATATCAGCATGATGCTGGTGCAGAGCGTGCCGCTGGCGATCCTCTGCTTTGGCCTGGTCTGCGTGATTGCCGTCGGCGGCGATGATGTGGTCTCCGGCGGCATCGACCTGTCGCTGCCCGCCATCGCGGTGCTCGGCGTCGCGCTGCTCAGCCTCGGCATGGCCGAGTGGAACACCCCGTACCTGGCGCTGTTTTTACTGCTGATTGCCGTGAGCCTGGCCTGCGGCGCGGTCAACGCTACGCTGGTGCTGGCGGCGGGTCTGCCGCCGCTGCTGGCGACCCTGTCAACCTCGGTGGCCTTCACCGGACTGACCGACCTGCTGACCGGACAGCGGCGCATCGCGGTAAACGACCCGCTGATGGTGGCCTTTCGCGATAACGATCTTTTCGGCATTCCCTTGCCGCTGCTCTATCTGCTGGCAGTCTTCGCGTTGTTTCAGTTTTTGCTCCACCACTCCCGCTTCGGCCAGCATTTACAGGCGGTGGGCGGTAACCGCGATATGGCGCAGATGAGCGGGCTCAACGTTCGCCGTTTGACCATTATCGTCTGGCTGCTGGCGGGCATCGCCGCCGGCCTGGCGATTTTGCCGCTGCTCAGCCAGGGCTCCGGCAGCTCCAGCGGCACGGCGACGCCGCTGCTGCTGGAAACCGTCCTCGCCACTTTTATCGGCGCGGCGTTTTCGCGGCGTCGGGTGGTCACCATCTGGGGGGCGCTGCTCGGCGCGGTACTGGTCAATGCGCTCTCGAACGGGCTCGGCCTGCTGGGGGTGAATATTTTCTGGATGGGCGCGATCAAAGGCGGCCTGATCCTCGTGGTGCTGGCGGCGTCGGCGGTCAGACATAAAGGAGGCAACTGATGAGCCAGATGACGCTCAAGACCCCATCAACGAGTCAAACCGGCAGCAGCCCGCTGGCGTGGCTTTCCCGGGCGGGATTCGGCGGGATTACCCTGCTGGCGATTGCCCTGTTCGGCTGGGCGAACCCGGTATTTTTGACCTTCGATAACTGGGCCAATCTGCTGCAGGGCAGCGCGATTTTGTTGATCGTGGCGATGGCGATGACCCTTATCGTTAGCGCCGGGGCGATTGACCTCTCCGTCGGCGTCGCGCTTGATTTCGGCGCCGCCTTTGCGCTGGTGGCGCTCAAAACCTGGCACCTGCCGTGGCAGGCGGCGGTGGGCTGCGCGCTGCTCGGCGGGGTGATTATCGGCCTGCTGAACGCCTTCCTGATCCTGGTCTGCCAGATTCGCCCGTTCCTCGCCACCCTCGGCACCTGGTTTATCGCCAGCAGCGCCGAACGCATCTATACCGACGGCGGCGGCTCTATCTCCTACCGCCGGATGGCGCCGGAGTATCACGATCTGGCGGTCGGCAATATCGCCGGTATTCCAACGCCGGTGGTGATTGTGCTGGCGCTGTGGCTGGCGGCCTGGCTGATGACCGAACGCACGCTGTTCGGCAAATACGTACGCGCTATCGGCCAGAACGGCGAAGCGGCGCGGATCGCCGGGATCCGCGATCGCCGGACCATGCTATGGGTGCTGGTGGCGGCCTCCGCGCTGTGCGCCGTCGGCGGCGTCATTCTCTCCGCCAACTTGCGCCAGTTTACGCCGCTGGCCGGCCAGGCCTACCTGATGGACGCCATCGCCGCGGTCTTTATCGGCACCGCCTTCAACCGGCTGGGTCGGGTCAGCATCGCCGGCACCCTCGGCGGGGTGCTATTTCTGGCGATCATCGATAACGGCCTGAACCTGATGGGGCTGAACTACCTGGTGAAAGACGCGCTGGTTGGCGTGATTCTGGTGGTGGCGCTGGCCCTCTCCTTCTGGCAGGCGCGTCTGCGCCAGACCCATCGTTAAGCGGAGCTCTCATGGCAACCTTTGACGCCGTCTTTGTCGGCCTGACTATTCTTGATATCGCCGGTCGTCCGGTTATCGACATCCCGCCGCGCGGCGGGGTAGCCTTTATCGAACAAATCCGCCTTAACCCCGCAGGAACCGCCGCCGGGGCCAATATTAACGCCGCGAAGCTGGGCATTCGCACCGCCGCGGTGGCCTGCCTCGGCAAAGATGAAAAAGCCGATTTTATCCTCGCCAGCTACGCGCGCCTGGGGATCGACTGCTCGCTGATCCAGCGCACCGCGCAGCAGGAAACATCGGCGACGATCCTGCCCATCCGCCCCAACGGCGAGCGCCCGGCACTGCACTGTCGGGGGGCCTCCGATGCCCTTTTCGTCGGCGAAGAGGAGTTTGACGCGATCCTTGATTGCCGCTTTCTGCACCACGGCGGCAGCGGCCTGCTGGCGGCGATGGACAGTGGGCAAAGCGCGCTGCTGTTACAGGCGGCGAAAGCCCGCGGCGTCACCACCAGCTTTGATTTAATCGCCCCCGACGCGCGCACCCTGGATCTGCTGCGCCCGCTGCTGCCGTCGGTGGACTACTTTATGCCTTCCCTTGAAGAAGCGGCGTATCTCTCCGGGGAAACCCAGCCGGAAGCGATCGCCCGCTTCTTCTTCGCGCTTGGCGTCGGAACCTGCATTCTGAAGGACGGCGAGAACGGCTCCTGGCTGCTGACCCGCGACGGCGCCGTCGAGCATATCGCGCCGTACCGGGTCGATGCCGTAGATACCACCGGCTGCGGCGACAGCTACTGCGGCGGCTTTATTGCCGCGCTGGCCCGGGGGTTAAGCGTCAAAGCGGCGTGCGAGGTGGCTTCCGCCGTCGCCGCGCTGGTGGCGACCGGGATGGGATCGGATGCCGGCGTGGTGGACTGGCAGCATACGCAGGCGTTTATGGCGACCCACCGTCGCGGATAACAAGCTTCGCCGCCGCATTGCGCGGCGGCAAGCGCGGCTTAACGCCACTGATAGAGCAGCGGCTCTCCGGCGACATAGCGCTGGAGGTCGGCGGCAATCATCGCCGTATGCTTAGCAATGCTCTCCCGGGTCGCCCCGGCGATATGCGGAGTAATAATCACGTTATCAAACTCGGTGACAAACGGATGGTCGCGCCACAGCGGCTCGCGATGGTAGACATCCAGCGCCGCGCCGCCCAGCGGGCCGTGGCGCAGCGCGTGAATCAGCGCTTCTTCGTCCACCACCGCCGCGCGCGAGGTATTAATCAATAGCGCGCCCGGCTTCATGCTATTCAACAGCTGCGCGTTCACCAACCCATCGCTGTGCGGGCCGCTGCTCAGATGCAGGCTCACGATATCCGCCTCGCGGAATAGCCCTTCAAGCGTCGTTTTCTGCAAACCCGGTTCGTTGATATCTTCGGCGGCGACAAACGGGTCCACCACCAGTACCGCCATGCCAAAGGCGCGGGCGATACGCGCCACCCGGCGGCCAATATTACCGTAACCGATCAGCCCCAGGGTTTTGTTGCGCAGCTCGCTGCCTTTAAACACTTCATAGGGGCTTTGCGGACTGACGTCCCACACCACATCGCGGCGCAGCCCGCTCTGGGTGGCCTGCGCGGCGTTCTCGGCGTGGGTAAATTCGCCGCGCTTTAGCGCCGCGTGCGATTGCGGAATATGCCGCGCCAGGCTCAGCATCAGCCCCAGCGTCAGCTCTGCGGCGGCGTCGGCGTTGCGCCCCGGCGTATAGAGCACGCGGATACCGCGCGCCTGGGCGGCTTTGGTATCGATGTTCACCGGATTGGCGCGCGTGCAGGCGATCACCTGTAAACGCGGGCAGGCGGCGATCACCGCTTCCGTCACCTCATCATAGCTGGTCACCAGCACCTCGGCGTCATGGGCCAGTTCGATCAGCTGGCCTGCGCTCAGCTTCGGCTTGCCCAGCGCCCAGCCTTCCACCCGCAGTTCGCCCAGTTGCTGAAAAGCGCTGAGGTCGCCGGCGTGCTCGGCGGTAAAAACAATTTTCATATGCGTTATTCCTGAGAAATACGTTGAAGCGCCTCGCGGCGGGCCTGCCACACCGGGAGCATCTGCTCGCGCAGCAGGCGGTAAACCGGATAGAGCGCAGCGTAGCGGCTATGCGCCTGCGGATTGGGCCGATAGCGGGTCTGCTCCAGCGCCGGATAGCGGCTGAGGGCATCGACGCTGCGCGCCGCCAGAATCGCCGCGCCGCGCGCGCTAAGCTCGTTGAAAGGACTGGAAACCACCGTTCTGCCGGTACAGTCGGCAATCATTTGCAGCCAGGTCGCCGAAGCCGCGCCGCCGCCGGTCAGGTACAGTTCGCCGCCCTGCGGGTAGCCCTGAAGCGAGTCGACGATGGCGTAGGCCAGCCCTTCGAACACCGCCCGCTGCAGCTCCGCGCGGGTGGTGTGCTGGCTAATGCCGAAATAACCGGCCCGCGCCTCGGGGCTAAAGAACGGCGCGCGTTCGCCGTTGAGGTAGGGCTGCCAGAAGACGCCGCCGCTGCCCGGTTCGACGCTGGCGATATTCTGTTCCAGCTGCCGTAAATCCGGCTCCAGCGAGATTTGCTGCTGGAGCCAGTCGATGTTCGGCGTCCCGGCCTGCATCGGAAAAAGGTTAATAAAGCTGCCCGCTTCGGTGTGGGTGACGTAGCGCGTCCCCTCGTTGACCGACTGGCGACCGTGGCAGACGATACCGGTGCAGCAGGTGGTGCCGAGAATGGTGTAGATATCGCCGTCGTTGACCGCGCCGCAGCCCAGCGCCGCGCTGCAGACATCCAGCGCGCCGGCCGCCACCGGCGTGTCCGCAGGCAGCCCGGTGAGCGCCGCGACTTCTTCACGCAGCGCGCCCGCCTGCGCGTCCGGCGCCAGCAGCGGCGGGAACAGATGTTGTAAATCTGCCAGGCCCATCTCATTGAGCACCACCGTGGAGAGCTTCCCGCTCTGCTGATTCAGCAAAGAGGTGCTGGCATCGGTGAGATCCAGCGCCGCGACGCCGGTGAGGCGAAAGCGGATCCAGTCCTTGGCGAAAAACAGATAGCGGGCCGCCGCCAGCCGCTCCGGCTGGTGATGCTTGAGCCAGCACAGCTGCATGCTGGTGTTGCAGGGCTGCAGGTGGGTGCCGGTATCGTCAAAGAAACGGCGGTCAAAGCCGGGGCGGCTGAGCAGTTCGCTCATCAGCTCGCGGCTGCGGGTGTCGCTCCACAGAATACCCGGCCCGACCGGTTCGCCTTCGGCGTCGCTGAGCCACACCCCTTCGCCCTGCCCGGCGAGGCCGATGGCGCGTAAACGCCCGTTTTGTAGCGCCGGATGCCGGGCGATATCGCGCAGAATCGCCACCACCGATTGCCATAGCTGGGCCATGTCCTGCTCGGCGTCACCGTTGGCCGACAGCCGCGGGCCGGTATTCTGCGCCGCGCTGGCGTACGCCTGAAAGCGTTGATCAAACAGCACCGCTTTCACGCGCGAAGTGCCGATATCGATTCCGAGATAAAAATCCATGCCTGACCCGTTGGTGAAGAGAAATTTAGTCGCGTTCGTAGCGGCGGCGCATCAGCTCGCATTCGAAGAGAAACTCCAGTCCTTCCAGCTGGCGACGGGCCTCGTTAATGTCTTTGCCCCAGCAGGTCAGGCCGTGGCCGCGCAGCAGGAAGCCGTAGCGCAGCGGGTGGGTCTGGGCATAATCTTCAATACGCGCCGCCAGAGCGTCGATATCCTGGTCGTTATCAAAAATGGCGACCGGTACGGTGTCGAGATGGCTGTGCTGGCCGGTCAGGGTTTTCTGCATTTCATAGCCCTGCAGCGCCAGGGTGGCGCCTTTTTCAATCCGCGACAGCACGGTGGCGTTGACGGTATGCACGTGCAGAACCACGTTCGCCTCCGGGAACAGGCGATACACCAGGGTATGCAGGCCGGTTTCAGCGGAGGGTTTACGCCCGGAAGGCGCTGTGTTGCTGGCGATCTCCACCTGCAGGAAATCCTCCGTCGTCAGGCTGCCTTTATCGCGCCCCGACTCGCTGAGCCAGCACCAGGTCTCATCCTGACGCACCGACATATTGCCGCCGGTAGCCGGCGCCCAGCCTTTCGCGCCGATCCAGTGACAGGTGGTGACCAGTTGCGCGAGTCTTTCTTGCCACATAGCAGTTCCTTAGTTTAGCGATGTTATATTTAGCCGTCTAAATGGCTATTCACCCGATACTAACATCGCCAGCGCAAGCGAACAATATTTCAGGAAAGACTTACTTTGATAATGGTTATATCAGAAAAGAATATGAAATTACGGTTTTTAACAACAATACAACTGAGCATTTTCATGGCGCCAAAATTACCGGCTGCGGGCGGTCAAAAAGACGGGGGATCGTGCCACCGGAAAACGGCGCAAAATTGGCAGCATTTGTCGATTTAGTCCTCCCCGCAGTTCGCGCCACCCGACAGGAATGCGCGTGCAATAGCGCAATCCCCCTGCTCCAGGGCGGTGCAAAACACGTCATTGTGCACACATTTATGGCAAACATCGGCTAAATAACGCCATTTTATGTGCACACTGCCCACCCCATTGTGTTACCCCTGCCCCGCTTTTTCTGGCACACCTCTTGCTACCCCTCAGTGATCGCTTTTCGGATAGCCACTCAGAGGTTCCACCATGTCAAACAGCAATGATTTTCCGCTCGTCGAAGCGCCCGCCTCCGGGCGTAAAGGCGTATTTTCCATCTCGATGGTTCTGTTCAGCTTTACCTTTTTTACCGGCACCATGTTCGCGGGCGGCAAGCTTGGCGTCTCTTTCTCCATCGTTAACCTGCTGTGGATTGCGATAATCGGTAACTTTTTGCTGGCCCTGTACGCCGCGTCGCTCGGCTGGATCGCCGCGCGCAGCGGGCTGAATACCGTGCTGATGGGCCGTTTTTGCTTCGGTGAAATCGGCAGCAAGCTCGCCGATTTTATTCTCGGCTTCGCCGAGCTGGGCTGGTACGCCTGGGGCACCGCGACGGTCGCCATCTCGCTGGTCAAAATCCTCGCCCTGCCTGAGGCGACGACCATTCCGCTGATGATCCTGTTCGGCATCCTGTTCTGCGTCACCGCGCTGGTGGGCTATAAGGGGCTGGATGCGCTGTCGCGCGTGTCGGTACCGCTGATGTTTATTCTGCTGGTGGTGTCGATGTATCTCGCCGCCCATCATGCCGGCGGCTGGCAGGCGATGACCCAAATCGAACCGGGCGAAACCATGAGCTGGTCGGCGGCCATCACCATGGTATTCGGCACCTTTGCCAGCGGCGCGACCCAGGCGACCAACTGGACGCGGCTGGCCAACTCCAGCCGTACCGCCATCGTCGCCAGCATGAGCAGCTTCCTGATCGGCAACGGGCTGATGATTATCGCCGGCGCCTGGTGCGCCATCGTCTACCAGCAGGCCGATATCGTCGAGGTGCTGATTCTGCAGGGGCTGTCGGTCGCCGCGGTGGTGATGCTGTGCCTCAACCTGCTGACGATTCAGGGGCCGACGATCTATAACGTCTCGGCCGCCGCCTGTCATCTGCTGCGCAGCGAGCGTCGCCGCACCCTGACCGTGGTCGCCGCCGGCGTCGGGATTTTGCTGGCCATTGGCGGTATGTATGAAATGCTGATCCCTTTCCTGGTGCTGCTGGGCAGCATCATTCCGCCCATCGGCGGCGTTATCCTCGCCGACTACTGGTTTTATCGCGGCGGCCGCTATCCGCTGCTGCACACCGCCCGTTTGCCGCGTTTTAACTGGCTGGGGCTGGGCGCCTACGCCGTGGGCGCGGTGGTGGCTTACCTGTCGCCGTGGATCGCCCCGCTGGTTGGCATTAGCGTGTCCGCGCTGGCCTATATCGCGCTGACTCGCCTGAGTAAACGCCAGCCCGCCGCTGATTCGGTCGCGGAGCAGTAGCCATGAGCCTGACGGTCGGCGAAATCCTCGCCCTGGAGGGGCTCTCCGCCATGCGCCTGCGCGCCGGTAAACAGGGGCTGCAGCTGGCGGTTCGCTGGTACTACGTGGCGGAAAATGAAAATATCGCCGAATGGATCATGGGCGGGGAGCTGGTGTTTATCACCGGGATCAACCATCCCCGCGATGAAGACAACCTGATCCATTTGCTGATGGAGGGCAAGCAGCGCGGGATCGCCGGCATGGTGATCCTCACCGGCGACGTCTTTATTCAGGCGATCCCGCCGCGCCTGATCGCGCTGGCCGACGCGCTGGGCATTCCGCTAATCGAACAGCCCTATCTGCTGAAGATGGTGATCGTGACCGAACGCATCGGTACCGCGCTGGTGCGCAGCGAAAACGCCCTGCAATCGCAGCGCGATATTCTGCTGCAGCTGTTAACCGGCGACTATCCCGACCTGCAAATTCTGCATCAGCGCGCGCTCCACCAGCAGTTGGATTTTACCCGCCCGCTGCGGGTGGCGGCGCTGCGCCTTGAGGGGATACCGCGTCTGTTTCGCCAGTTTCCGCCGGAGCAGGCCGAAGCCTGGCTGCAGCAGGCCCGCCGCACCGTGCGCCAGCGTCTGCAGCAACAGCTCAATCAGCAGGGCAATCCCTACCCTCTGGTCGAACGCAGCAATATGTTTCTCTTCCTCCTCCCGGATGAAGACGGCGAGTTTTATCAGCAGAAAACCTGGCTCCAGGCGTGGCTGATTGCGCTGGCGGAGAGCGAAGACGGGCTTTCGCTGCTGTGCGGCCTTTCGGCGCCGGTACAGCAGCTGCAGGGATATCAGCGCGCGCTGTCGCAGGCGCGCCAGGCGCTGGACCTCAGCGATAACCTGCGTCCGGCCCAGCGCATCAGCGACTACCAGCAGCTGGGGTTTATCAAGCTGCTCTCCGCCGTTAGCGACCCCGCCCTGCTGAGCGATTTTATGCACGACACCCTCGGCTGCCTGATTGAGCCGGATCGCAAAAGCCCCTGGCTGCTGCTGGAGACGCTGGAAACGCTGCTTCAGGAGAGCGGCAACGTGGTCAGGGCCGCCGAGCGGCTGGGCATTCACCGCAACACGCTGCATCAGCGTATTCAACGTATTGAAAAGCTGACCGGCTATCCGGTCAGCCATCCGCAATTTCATCTCAACGCCTCGGTCGCCTTAGCGATCTGGCGTATGTCGCAAAACCATTTACGGGAACAACCATGAAAATTATCAACGCGCGCCTGCGCCATCAAGAAGCGCTCTATACCCTCGACTTACAGGACGGCGTGATTAAAAGCATCAGCGCGCAGGCCGCGGCGCAGACGGCTGACGCCAGCGATATCGATGCCCAACAAAAGCTGGTTATCCCGCCATTCGTCGAGCCGCATATCCATCTTGACGCCACCCTGACGGCGGGCGAGCCGGAGTGGAATATGAGCGGCACCCTGTTTGAGGGTATCGCCCGCTGGAGCCAGCGCAAAGCGAGCGTCACCGTCGAAGATACGCGCCAGCGGGCGCTGAAAACCATCGGCATGCTGCGCGACAACGGCGTGCAGCACGTGCGTACCCACATTGATGTCACCGACCCTTCCCTGACCGCGCTTGAGGCGATGCTGAGGGTGAAAAAAGAGGCGGCCCATCTTATCGATCTGCAGATCGTCGCCTTCCCGCAGGAGGGCATTGAGTCCTTCCCCGGCGGACGCGAACTGATGACCCGCGCCATCGAAATGGGCGCCGACGTGGTGGGCGGCATTCCACACTACGAAAACACCCGCGATAAGGGCGTCAGCTCACTGGTTTTTCTGATGGATCTGGCCGAGCGCCACGGCTGCCTGGTGGACGTACACTGCGATGAAACCGACGACCCGCAGTCGCGCTTTCTGGAGGTGCTGGCGGAAGAGGCCCGGGTGCGCGGCATGGGCGCGCAGGTCACCGCCAGCCATACCTGCGCCATGGGCTCCTACGACAATGCCTACTGCTCGAAGCTGTTCCGCCTGCTCAAAGCCTCGGGCATTAACTTTATCTCCTGCCCGACCGAAAGCATTCATCTGCAGGGGCGCTTCGACAGCTGGCCGAAACGCCGCGGCGTGACGCGGGTGGCGGAGCTGGACCGCGCCGGGATCAACGTCTGCTTCGCTCAGGACTCTATTCAGGACCCGTGGTATCCGCTGGGCAACGGCAACATCATGCGTATCCTCGACGCCGGGCTGCATATCTGCCATATGCTGGGATACGAAGATTTGCAGCGCTGCCTCGATCTGATTACCGAGAACAGCGCCCGCACCCTGTGCCTCGGCGACAACTACGGCATTGCCGAAGGACGCCCGGCGAACCTGCTGATCCTCGATGCGCAAGACGACTATGACGCGCTGCGCCGCCAGGCCAAAGTGCTGACCTCCATTCGACATGGCAAAGTTATTTTGCAGCGCCAGGCTGAGCAGATTCGCTACCCGGCATAAGCCTGACGTTGACGCGGCGCGCATCCCGCGTCAACCCGCTGCTCGCGCACGGATTTATGTGGTACCTTCTTACTACTTTTTCCGTGCCGGCCTTGGGCTCCAGCGTCGGCGCGGGCTCACTGAGAACAACCCGTACCCTGATACTATGAGCGAAAAAAAATGGATTAAGGCAGAGGACGTTGCCCGGCTCGCTGGCGTCTCCCGTTCCGCGGTTTCCCGTACCTTTACGCCCGGCGCATCGGTGGCGGAAAAAACCCGCCAGAAGGTCCTCGCCGCGGCGGAAACCCTGGGCTATCAGGTGAATATCATCGCCCGCACGATGAACACCGGCAGCAGCAACTTTATCGGCATCGTCACCGCCGGGTTTGATAACCCGTTCCGCAGCAAGCTGCTGTCGCCGCTGGTCCACCAGCTGGCGCTCAACGGTTTTATGCCGCTGCTGATGAACGCCGACGATCCGCAGCAGCTCGCCCCGTCGCTCAGGCAGCTGCTGAGCTATCACGTCGCGGGGGTCATTATCACCTCCGGGGCGCCGCCGCTATCGCTGGCGGAGGAGTATCTGGAGCGAAAAATCCCGGTGACCCTTATCAACCGCCACGCCGAGCTGGCCGGCTGCGACCGCGTGTGCAGCGACAACGCGCAGGGGGCGAAACTGGTGGCCGAGCTGTTTGCCCAGCGCCAGTGGCGACAGGCCGGGTTTATCGGCGAAAGCCTGGATAACTTCAGCACCCGCCAGCGCTACGAAGCGTTTGTCGCCCACACCCAGGGCACGGAAGTTGCCGCGCACTTCTGCGACAGCGCCGGCTATCAGGCGGGGTTTGCCGCCGCCAGGCAGCTGCTCGCCGCGCATCCGCGGCTGCAGGCGCTGTTCTGCGCCACCGATATGCTGGCGCTCGGCGCGCTGGACGGCCTGCGGGCGGACAATCCCACGGCTTCGCTGCCCGCGATTATCGGCTTCGACGATATCCCGCAGGCGGACTGGCAGCCCTATCAGCTGACCACCGTGCAGCAGAATACCGCCCTGCTCGCCCACCATGCGGTGGATCTGCTGGTGACGAGGATCGCCAAATTCAGCCTGCCGTCACGCCACCGTGAAGTACCGGTGAAACTGATCGTTCGTCAAAGCGCGAAATGAAAAATTCATTTTATGCCGGAGCGATCACAGAATAATTTTTTTAATCCATCCACACTCATTTTGCCCTTCGGGGCTGTTTTTTTCAGGCAATTTGCACACGTGTGCAAAATAGGGAGTTATGATGAAATCACTGGAATCAAATGAACTGCAGGCCCGCTACCGTTTAGCCTGCGAGCTGGCGAAAGCCGGCGCTGAGCTGGCGTTCGAATACTATCAACAGCGCGACCGGCTGGCGGTGGATCATAAAGGCGACGACCTGCAGGACGTGGTCAGCGTCGCCGATAAGCGGGTCGAAGCGTTTGTTAAGCAGCGCATTATGGACGCCTTCCCGCAGGACGGTTTTCTCGGCGAGGAGAGCGGGACGCAGATGCCGGACGCGCGCGTGCTGTGGGTTGTCGATCCCATCGACGGCACCAGCTGTTTTCTCAACGGCCTGCACACCTGGTGCCTGTCGCTGGCCATCCTTGCCGACGGCGAACCGGTTATCGGCGTGGTGTACGACCCCAACCATCGCGAGCTGTTCCACGCCCTGAAAGGCCAGGGCGCATGGCTTAACGATGCGCCCATCGCGCCGCATCCGGCGGCGACGGTCAAAGAGGGAGTGATGGGCGTCGGCACCTCGCACCGCGTGACGCCTGCGCTCTTTCTGCCCTTCCTTGATGCGCTGCTGAGCGACGGCGGGATGTTTATCCGCAACGGCTCCGGGGCGCTGATGAGCGCCTGGGCGGCGGCGGGCAGGCTTATCGGCTACTACGAACCGCATATGAACCCGTGGGACGGGCTGCCGGGGCTGGTGCTGATGCGCGAAGCGGGCGGCCTCAGCAATGACTATCTGACAAACGACGGGATTCGTCACGGCAACCCGCTGCTGCTGGCCAGCAAGACGCTCTACCCACAATTAAAAAACATGCTTTGTCACCCATTACCTTAACCGTATCGGGTCAGGCTTTATCTGATTATGTACTCTACACAACGACGATAAACCTCACGGACGAACCACACTAATCAGTCAGGCCTCCGACCTTCGGAGATACCATTATGTCTGGAAGAATTATCGCATTTTTTCGCGCTTCGCCGCCCAAAGCGGGCGGAGAGTTCGATGAACAGCGCTTTCGCAGCGTGCGCTGGCAAACCTTTATTACCATGACCCTGGCGTACGTCACCTTCTACGTTTGCCGGCTGTCGTTCACCGTCGCCAAAAGCGCGCTGGTGGAGCTCGGCATTACCCCGACGGAGCTGGGCATGATCGGCTCAACGCTGTTTTTCAGCTACGCCATCGGCAAGCTGGTCAACGGCTTTATCGCCGATCATGCCAACGTGGTGCGCTATATGAGTCTCGGGCTGCTGCTGAGCGCCGGGATGAACCTGATGATGGGGATGACCAGCAACGCCATGCTGCTGGCTATCTTCTGGGGGATCAACGGCTGGGCGCAGTCGATGGGCGTCGGCCCCTGCGTGGTATCGCTGGCGCGCTGGTACGGCTGTAAAGAACGAGGCACCTTTTACGCCATCTGGTCGACGGCGCATAACATCGGCGAAGCGATGACCTATATGGTGATCGCGGCGGTGATTGCCGGGTTCGGCTGGCAAATGGGCTACCTGTCGACCGCCGCGCTCGGCGCCGCCGGGGTGGTGCTGATGCTGTTGTTTATGCGCGACTCGCCGCAAAGCTGCGGCTTCCCGTCAATCAACGTGATTCGCGACGAACCGCTGGAAGAGACGGAAGCCCGCGGCTCGGTGTTTAAGAACCAGCTGCTGGCGCTGCGCAACCCGGCCCTGTGGACGCTGGCGCTGGCCTCGGCGTTTATGTATATCGACCGCTACGCGGTGAACTCATGGGGAATTTTCTTCCTCGAACAGGATAAAGCCTATTCTACCCTCGAGGCTTCCGGGATTATCGGGGTCAACGCCATCGCGGGTATCGCCGGAACCATTATCGCCGGGATGCTCTCCGACCGCTTCTTCCCGCGCAACCGCAGCGTGATGGCCGGCTTTATCAGCCTGCTCAACACCGCCGGCTTCGCGCTGATGCTCTGGTCGCCGCACGGCTACTACACCGATATTCTGGCGATGATTATCTTCGGCGCCACCATCGGGGCATTGACCTGCTTCCTCGGCGGATTGATCGCCGTCGATATTTCATCGCGTAAAGCGGCGGGCGCCGCGCTCGGCACTATCGGTATCGCCAGCTACGCGGGGGCGGGACTCGGCGAGTTTCTCACCGGCATCATCATCGATAAAACCTCGATGATCGAAAACGGCAAAACGCTGTATGACTTCAGTACGCTGTCGCTGTTTTGGGTAGGCACCGGCCTCGTGTCCGCGCTATTCTGTTTTACCACCGCTGCGATTGTCGCCAGGCGACACGCGATAGAACGTCAGACCTCATTCTCATCATAACTCTTTAACCGATAAGGAATATTTTATGATGCCTGTACGACATCAGGTTTTGCTACGCCTGCTGCTCGCCTGCGCCCTGCCGCTGCTGGCCGCGCCGGGGCACGCCGCCGCGCAGTTTGCGCTGGAAAAGGTGGTTGAACTCAGCCGCCACGGCATTCGTCCGCCGACGGAGGGCAACCGGGAGGCCATCGAAGCCGCGACCCAGCGCCCGTGGACGCAGTGGACCACCCGCGACGGTGAGCTCACCGGCCACGGCTATGCCGCCGTCGTCAATAAAGGGCGCGATGAAGGCGCGCGCTATCGCCAGCTCGGTCTGCTGACGGCGGGCTGTCCGGCGAACGGGGAGATTTACGTTCGTGCCAGCCCCCTGCAGCGCACGCGGGCCACCGCCCAGGCGCTGGTGGACGGCGCATTTCCCGGCTGCGGCGTGGTGATTCATCACGTCAGCGGCGACGCCGACCCGCTGTTTCAGACTGATAAATTTGCCGCCACGCAACCCGATCCCGCCCGCCAGCTGGCGGAAGTGAAGAAGAAGGCCGGCGATCTGGCCCAGCGTCGGCAGGCGCTGGCCCCGGCCATTCATCTGCTGAAAAACGCGGTCTGCGTAGCCGACAAGCCCTGCCCGGTGTTTGATCTACCATGGCAGGTGGAGCAGAGCAAAAGCGGCAAAACGTCGATTAGCGGTCTGAGCGTAATGGCCAATATGGTCGAGACGCTGCGCCTGGGATGGAGCGAAAACCTGCCCCTCAGCCAGCTGGCGTGGGGCCATATTACCCGCGCCAGCCAGATCTCCGCCCTACTGCCGCTGCTGACGGAAAACTACGATCTGAGCAACGACGTGTTTTATAGCGCGCAAAAACGCGGCTCGATTCTGCTCAACGCGATGCTGGAAGGGGTACAAGAAGGCGCCGCGCCGAACGTACGCTGGCTGCTGCTGGTGGCGCACGATACCAATATCGCCATGGTGCGTACGCTGATGGATTTTAGCTGGCAGCTGCCGGGGTACAGCCGCGGCAACATCCCGCCGGGCAGCAGCCTGGTCCTCGAGCGCTGGCGCGATACCCACAGCGGGAAACGCTACCTGCGCGTCTACTTCCAGGCGCAAAGTCTGGACGATTTACGCCGCCTGCAAACGCCGGATAATCAGCATCCGATGCTGCGCCAGGAGTGGCGTCAGGCGGGCTGCCAGACCACCAACGTCGGAACGCTGTGCCCTTACCAGGCTGCGCTGACGGCGCTCGGCAAGCATATCGACCGGCAGTCCGCTCCGGCGGTAGAGATGGTGCTGCCATAAGTTGAAGGCGAAGCGAGGGAGATCGCTTCGCCTTTTTCGCTCAGGTTCAGGCCTTTTCTGGCTTGAACGCCCCGGCGGCGACCTGCTCCGGGGTCACCACGCCGCTATCCAGCACCCAGCCGCTGATTAACGATGCGGGCGTGACGTCGAACGCGGGATTGTAAACCGCGGCCTCTTTCGGCGCCCACTGTACCGCGCCAAAGCTGCCGGCGACGCCGGTCACTTCGGCGGCCGCCCGCTGCTCAATCGGAATCGCCGCGCCGTTCGGGCAATGGCGGTCCAGGGTGGTCTGCGGCGCGGCCACGTAAAACGGGATCTGATGATACTTCGCCAGCACCGCCAGCGAATAGGTGCCGATTTTATTGGCTACGTCGCCGTTGGCGGCAATACGGTCAGCGCCCACCCAAACCGCGTCGACCTGGCCCTGCGCCATCAGGCTGGCGGCCATCGAATCGGTAATCAACCGGTACGGCACGCCCAGCTCACCCAGCTCCCAGGCGGTCAAACGTCCGCCCTGTAACAGCGGGCGCGTTTCATCCACCCAGACGTTGGCCACGTTTCCCTGCTGATGCGCCAGCGCAATCACCCCCAGCGCGGTGCCGACGCCCGCCGTCGCCAGACCGCCGGTATTGCAGTGGGTCAACAGGCGGCTGCCCGGCGTCACCAGCGCGCTGCCCGCCTCGGCGATGCTGGCGCAAAGCTGTTTATCTTCTGCGATCAGGCGCAGCGCCTCCGCTTCCAGCGCCTGCGGATAGCGCTCCTCCGCCAGCGCCAGCTTCATGCGGTCCAGATTATTCATCAGGTTTACCGCCGTCGGCCGCGCGGCGCGCAGCGTTTCCAGCGCCTGAGACAGCTCATCGCGGGTCAGACCACGCTGCGCCAGCAGCGCCAGCAGCAGGCTCGCCGACAGGCCAATCAGCGGCGCGCCGCGCACCCGCAGGGCGTGAATATGCTCCACCAGCAGCGCCACGTTATCCGCCGCCAGCCAGCGTTTTTCCTGCGGTAAGGCCTGCTGGTCAAGAATAAAGAGCTGATTTTCGCTTACCCGCAGGCTGGTGGTCTGTAGTGTCTGCATTTAGTTAAATCCCTGTTGCGTTGTTGTATCACATTGTGTCAGGATGGAATCCAGAAGTATAGACGTCTGAACGGCTTAATCAGAATTTTGAGGATCGAGGCAATGTCGCAATACCATACTTTCACGGCCAGCGATGCGGTGGCTTACGCCCAACAATTTGGCGGTATCGAAAACCCGTCAGAACTGGTGTCCGCGCAGGAAGTGGGCGATGGTAACCTCAACCTGGTATTTAAAATTTTCGATACCGAGGGCGTGAGCCGGATCATCGTCAAACAGGCGCTGCCCTACGTACGCTGCGTGGGTGAATCCTGGCCGCTGACCCTTGACCGCGCGCGCCTTGAGGCGCAAACCCTGGTGGCTCACTATCAGCACTGCCCGCAGCATACGGTGCAGATTGTGCATTTCGACCCCGAGCTGGCGGTAATGGTGATGGAAGACCTCTCCGATCACCGCATCTGGCGCGGCGAGCTGATTAACAACGTTTATTACCCGCGCGCCGCCGGCCAACTGGGGGAATACCTGGCCCAGGCGCTGTTCCACACCAGCGACTTTTATCTGCATCCTCACAAGAAAAAGGTCCAGGTGGCGCAGTTTATTAACCCCGAGATGTGCGAAATCACCGAGGACCTGTTCTTTAACGACCCGTATCAGGTTCACGAGCGCAACAGCTATCCAGCTGCGCTGGAGGCCGACGTCGCCGCCCTGCGCGACGATACGCAGCTGAAGCTGGCGGTGGCCGCGCTCAAGCACCGCTTCTTCTCCCATGCCGAAGCGCTGCTGCATGGCGATATCCACAGCGGCTCGATTTTCGTCGCCGAGGGCAGCTTTAAGGCCATCGACGCCGAGTTCGGCTTTTTCGGCCCGATAGGCTTCGATATCGGTACCGCCATCGGCAACCTGCTGCTCAACTACTGCGGTCTGCCAGGCCATCTGGGGATTCGCGATGCCGCCGCCGCTCGCGAACAGCGCCTCAGCGATATCCAGCAGTTCTGGACCACCTTCGCCGAGCGTTTTCAGGCGCTGGCGGCGGAGAAATCCCGCGATGCCGCGCTGGCCTGGCCCGGCTATGCCTCCGCGTTCCTGAAGAAAGTCTGGGCCGACGCGGTGGGCTTCTGCGGCACCGAGCTGATTCGCCGCAGCGTCGGACTGTCGCACGTGGCGGATATCGATACTATCCAGGACGAAGCCATGCGCCATGAATGCCTGCGCCACGCTATCACGCTGGGTAAAGCGCTTATTCTTATTGCCGACCGTCTCGATAATGTCGAAGAACTGATTGCGCGAATTCGTCAGTACGGTTGAATTCTCTATCCTGTCGTTCCCGGCTCGCGCTGCGCTTAGCAGGGCTACGGGTTCACCACCGTCTGTGATCCGGTAGCCCGGGTAAGGCGTTTACGCCGCGAGCCGGGAAGCAACAACCCACCATCCCCTACCCCAGATACTCAATCACCGACAGCCCGCCGTTATAGTCGGTGCTGTAGATTATGCCCTGCGCGTCAACGAACACGTCGCAGGACTGGATCACCCGCGGACGACCGGGCCGGGTATCCATCATCTTCGCCGGCGCGGCGGGCACCAGCGCCCCGGTTTCCACCGGTCGATAAGGGTTGGAGATATCGTAAGCGCGAACGCCCGCGTTCTGATAAGTGGCGAAAATCAGCGTTGAGCTGACAAAGCTGCCGGGGCGATTCTCATGCAGGTTATGCGGGCCAAAGTGCGCCCCTTTCGCCACGTAGTCAGCTTCATCCGGCTGCGGGAAAGTGGCGATACTCACCGGATTCGTCGGTTCGCGAATGTCGAACAGCCAGATCAGCTTCTCGCCGTCCTGCTGGTTATCCAATACCGCCTCATCGAGCACCACCAGCAGCTCCCGGTCCGGAAGCGGCAGCGCGGTGTGGGTACCGCCGCCAAACGGCGGGCTCCAGTTACGGTGGCTAATCAGCTTCGGCTGCGCGCGGTCCTGCACATCGAGCAGCGTCAGGCCGCCGTCGCGCCAGCTACCGTAGGCGGTGTCGCCGGCGATAATCGCATGATGCAGCGCATAGCGCTTACCTTCCGGCCACTGCGGCGTTTCCCCCGTCGCCTGGTTCATTCCCGGCAGCCACCAGCGCCCGGCGACTTCCGGCTTACGCGGGTCGGCCAGGTCGATAGTCAGGAAAATATAGTCGCTAAAGCCGTCGATCAGCGCGGAAACGTAGGCCCAGCGTCCGCCGACGTACCAGATGCGGTGAATGCCGATGCCGTTAAGCGACAGGAAGCTGATTTCACGCGGTTTCTCCGCAACCGAAATATCAAAAATCCGCAGCCCGGCGCTCCAGCCCTTATCCTGCACGTCGCTGACCGTCTCGCCCACCGAACGGGTGTAGTAAACCTTTTCGTCGGCAAAGCGGGCATCGGCGAACAGATCCCGGGCGTTGATCACCAGCAGCAGATCGTCGTGCGCCTGTAAATGGACGTTCCAGGTACCGGGCGGCGCGGCGATGTAATTGACCGTTCGCGGATTTTTCGGGTCGCGCACGTCCACCACGGAAAAGCCCTGTGAGACCATATGGCCGATATAGGCAAAACCACGATGGACCATCAGCTGGACGCCGTCCGGGCGTCCCCCCTGATCGCTATGCCCAATCAGCCGCATATTGCGGCTGTATTCTGGTGTGGGCAAAACACTCATTTGTTTTTCGCTTCCAGGGTAGCGAACCACGGGGCGATAAAGTCTTCGGTCTGGCCCCAGCCCGGGATAATTTTACCCAGCGAGGCGACGTTCACCGCCCCCGGCTGCGCCGCCAGCAGCGCCTGCGGGATCGCCGCCGCTTTAAAGTCGTAGGTCGCAGGCGTCGGTTCCCCGGCAATCTTATTGGCGATCAGGCGCACGTTGGTGGCGCCGATAAGCTTCGGATCCACCGCCACGCTCACCTTCCACGGGCTGCCGGATTCGCGCATCAGCTGCAGATCCTGGTTGGAAATATCGATGCTGTAGAGTTTGATCTCGGTGCGGCCGTTCTCTTTCAACGCTTTATACGCGCCCTGGCTGAAGGCGTCCCAGGTTCCCCAGATAGCATCAATTTTGCCTTTCGGATATTTCGCCAGGATCGCGCCGACCTTGTTGGCGGTATCGCCCTGCACGTCGGAAGAGACCGCGCCGATGGATTCCAGCTCTTTGATGCCGGGATTTTGTTTAAGCAGCGTCTGGTAGGCCGCCTGGCGACGCTCCATCGGCGGGAAACCCGCGACCCACAGTTTGACGATATTGGCTTTGCCGTTGAAATCTTTTACCAGTTGGCCAAAGGAGAGTTCGGTCAGCGAAGCGTCATCCTGCTGGGTAACGGTAACGCCCGGGATCTCGCCGTTTACCGCGGTATCGAAGACCGATACTTTGATCCCGGCGTCCACCGCTTTTTTCACCAGCGCGGTGGCGTAGGGGTCGCGTCCCTGAGAAAGAATAATGCCGTCGTATTTCTGGCTAATCGCCTGGTTAACGAAGTCCTGGAATTTGGCGTCATCACCGTTGCTGAGGAAGGTGCTGATTTTAAACCCAAGCTTTTTCCCCTCCTGGATCGCCCCGGAGACAAACTGGGTGGTGTTATCGTCGGAGCCCAGATTGCGGATCACCGCGATGCGAATCGGCCCGCTATGTTCGGCAATCGCCGCCGGAAGCGGCGTCGGGGTTTCAGCAAAGGCCGCCGCAGCGTTGAACAACCCCAGTGCGATGAGTGAAAACGTTATCTTTTTCATAGTGTTTACCCTGTAAAATATTAGGTGCGGCGCTGAAAATAGGTCAGTGCGAGCGCGCCAGCCAGCACCAGCCCTTTAATAATGTCCATTGCGTAGTACGGCACCGAGAGCATCACCAGGCCGTTGGAGAGCACGCCCAGAATCACCGCCCCCACTAGCGTACCGAGCGCGTTCGGTTTACCTGAACCGGCCAGCGAGAAGCCAATCCACGCCGCCGCCACCGCATCCATCAGGTAGCCGCCGCCGGCGTTCACCTGCGACGAGCCGATACGCGAAGCCAGCAAAATGCCGCCGAGCCCCGCCAGCAAGGAGGCGATCACGTATGCCGCCACCTTATAACGGGTGATCCGCAGGCCGGAGAGGCGCGCCGCTTCCGGGTTGCCGCCGATGGCGTACATCCGCCGCCCGTGGGTGGTAAAAGAGAGCGCCAGCTGAGCGATAACGGTCACCACCAGCATAATGATCACTATCGTCGGCACCTGCCCCAGCGAACCGAACGCCGCCGGGATCGCGCCTTCCGCCATATCGCCGCTCGGCAGCACCATATTTTCGGTAATTGACCCGCCGTAGCTGTAGGTCATCGCCACGCCCTGAATCACGAACAGGCTGGCAAGCGTCGCCAGCATGTCGGGAATATGCAGGATCACGATAAGAAACGCGTTAAACAGCCCCACTAAGGTACAGAGCGCCAGGGTGACAACAATCGCCTCGGTGGTGCCGAAGCCGTGCCAGACAAACAGCGAAATCACCAGCGCATTGGCCAGCGAGGCGGTGGAGCCTACGGACAAATCGAAGCCGCCGATGGTCAGCGATATCGACACGCCGATGGCGATCACCGTCACGATGGCGATGGAGCGCAGGATGTTGATGATGTTAAACGGGTCGAGGAAGTTGTCCGACGCGAGGCCAAAAACGGCGATCAGCAGGACGACGGTCAGCAACATGCCCCATTTGTAGAGAAAATCGAAAAATCGCTGACGGCCCGATACCGTCGCGTTCACTGCCAGGGCTTTACTCACGCTGCTGCTCCTCCGGTGGAGTAATAAAGAATGTTCTCTTCCCGGGCCTCTGCGCCCGGAATTTCCGCCACGATGCGCCCGTCCCACAGCACGCAGATGCGATCGCACAGCCCGACCAGCTCGGAGAATTCGCCCGAGGCGTAAATCACCCCTTTACCTTCCCGCGCCAGGCCGTCAATCACGTTGAAAAGATCCGTTTTGGCTTTGACATCGACCCCTTTGGTCGGCTCATCGAAAATCAGGACATTGGCGTTGCCGCGCAGCCATTTGCCAATCGCCACCTTTTGCTGATTGCCGCCGGAGAGACGGCGCAAGGTTTGCGCCGGACCCGATGTCCGTATCCCCACCCGGGCGATCACTTCTTCCGCCCACCGCCAGGCCTGACGATGGCCAAACAGGCTCCAGCGAGAGAAGCTGCTGTCGGCGCTAACCGCCAGGTTCATCGCCACCGGCTCTTCGATAAAAATACCCTCCTTGCGCCGCTCTTCCGGCACCAGCGCCAGACCGCGCGCCACCGAATCCGCCGGGTCGCGCGGTCGCCACGGCTGGCTGTTCAGCTCGCCGCGCGTCAACCGGCTTTTGCTGGCGCCAAACAGCGCCTTGCACAGCTCGGTTTTGCCGGCCCCCGCCAGCCCGGCGATCCCCAGAATCTCCCCCTTGCGCAGGCGCAGCGAGATATCCTGCAGCAGCCCTTCGTCGTGCAGCCCTTCAACCTGTAACAGCACCTCATCGCTATGCGGCGGCCGCTTCGGCGGGAAGATATCGCTCAGCTCATGGCCGAGCATCTTTTCGACGATCTGCTCGCCGCTCAGATCGGCCATCGGCCCGCTCTCAATCAGACGACCGTCGCGCAGCACCGTCAGGGTGTCGCAAACCGCGTTTAATTCATGAATGCGGTGCGAGATAAACACGATGCCTATGCCCTGAAGCTGCAGGCGGCGCACCACCGCAAACAGGCGCTCGCTTTCGTGTTGATCCAGCGGCGCGGTCGGTTCATCAAGGATAAGAAAGCGGCAGTGATGCGACAGCGCGCGGGCCAGCAGAATTTGCTGTTTTTCCGCCAACGTGCAGCCGTCGATGGAGCGACGTACGTCGAGGCTGACGTCAAGCTGGGCCAGGGCCTCGCGCGCCAGCTGGCGCAGCCGTCCCCAGCGAAAAGCCAGCCCCGGTTCAGCCAGCCTGTCGAGCATGATGTTTTCCGCGATACTCAGGCCCGGGACCAGCGCGACGTCAACCTCCTGCTGCACCAGGTGAATCCCCAGCTGTTTGGCATCGCGCGGCGAGCGAATGCTGACCGGCTGATTGTTAATCACCACTTCGCCTTCGTAATGGGCGTGCGTGCCGCACAGCACCGCCATGAGCGTTGACTTACCCGCGCCGTTGGCGCCGGTGAGCGCGTGCACCGAGCCCCCCTTCAGGGTAAAAGACACGTTGCTCAGCGCCCGAAAGCCGGAAAAGGCCAGGCTAATATTTTGCATCTCAAGGCGATTGCCGGTCATCCCCTGCACCCTGTCGATTAATGTTCTGATTTAACGAATTTTTCATAGCCGCCCTTGACTGACAAATGCATAAAAGGCATAAGTTAAAGCAAAATAATATTAGCCATCCGGATGTCCAGACATAACATCGGGTTAGCGAAACAGCACAAGGACAGCATTGATGAGTCACAGCGATATCCGCGTGGTCCCCGGCCCCGCCAACTACTATTCCCATCCCGGCAGCCTTGCCCGGCTGCAGGATTTTTATAGCGAAGAACAGCTTTCACGCGCGGTGTGGGTGTACGGCGAGCGGGCTATCGCAGGCGCGCAGGCGTTTCTGCCGGCAGCGTTTAACGTTGCTGGCGCCAAAAAAATCTTATTTAAAGGCCACTGCAGCGAAAGCGACGTCAGCGAACTGGCCCGCGCGTCCGGTGACGATCGGTCGGTGGTGATTGGCGTGGGCGGCGGCGCGCTGCTCGATACCGCCAAGGCGCTGGCCCGCCGCCTCGGCCTGCCGGTGGTGGCCATCCCCACCATCGCCGCCACCTGCGCGGCGTGGACGCCGCTGTCGGTGTGGTATAACGATGCCGGTCAGGCGCTGCAGTTTGAGATTTTCGACGACGCCAACTTCCTGGTGCTGGTGGAGCCGCGCATTATTCTTAACGCGCCGGCGGAATACCTGCTGGCGGGCATCGGCGATACGCTGGCGAAATGGTATGAAGCGGTGGTGCTGGCTCCGCAGCCGGAGACGCTGCCGCTCACCGTGCGCCTTGGCATCAACGGCGCGCTGGCGATCCGCGATGTGCTGCTGGAAAGCAGCGAAACGGCGCTGACCGACCAGCAGCGCGGCGAGCTGACCCAGGCCTTCCGCGACGTGGTGGATGCGGTTATCGCCGGCGGCGGTATGGTCGGCGGGCTGGGCGAGCGCTATACCCGCGTCGCCGCCGCGCACGCGGTGCATAACGGGCTGACGGTACTGCCGCAGACCGAGAAGTATCTGCACGGGACCAAAGTCGCCTACGGCATTCTGGTCCAGAGCGCCCTGCTCGGCCAGGACGAGGTGCTGGCGCAGCTGGTGCAGGCGTATCAGCGCTTTAACCTGCCGACCACGCTGGCGGCGCTGGAGGTGGATATCAACAACCGCGAACAGCTGGATCAGGTGATTACCCATACCCTGCGCCCGGTAGAGTCCATCCATTTTCTGCCGGTTGAACTGAACGCCGAAACCCTGCGCGCCGCGTTTGAAAAAGTCGAACGTTTCGCCGGTTAATCCCCCGTTTTATTCGCCTCTGCCGCCCGGCGGAGGCGCTTTCGAGCCGCCTCGCAAAGCGGATGTTTCTGTCTTTATTCCGCATAAAATCTGCATTATCGTCTCCTATAAGATAATTTAAATTTACTTATAATCTTATTATTTACTTATAATGAGCTTTGACTTAAAGTGGAGGTCAGGATGATCGTTTTTTGGTCGAAAAGCGCAGAAAAACAGCTCGCCGCAATAGATTCCCGCTATCAGGAGAGAATCAAAGAAAAGCTACGCACCATGGATGATAAAAATGCGCCGGCTCCGGACATTAAAAAACTCAAGCAGTCGGGATCCGAAGATCATTATCGATTGCGTGTCGGTGATTATCGCATCATCTTCACACAGTTTGAGGGGCTATCTGAAAGCTGCTATGTCGTAGCGATAAAACGAAGAACCTCAACAACCTATCTTCACGAGGAGGCAACGCCTTATGGCAGTGCAACTAATTAAGGACGACGAGGGCAACCCGCAGTATGTGGTGATCCCCTATAACGAATACTTCCAGATGCGTCTGAAAATGGCGGAATACGATGATGAAAAAGAGGAAGAGTGGGAAGACGTCCCCTACGAATCGGATGAATACGACGATATTCCCTTACCTGACAGCGTCTGCGACATCATGGATAAAGAGAAAGTCAGCCTGCAGGCGGCCTGGCGCATTTTGCGCGGCCTGTCGCAGCAGGAGGTGGCCGATAAGCTCGGAATTAGCCAGTCTGCGGTTTCCCAGCTAGAAGCTATCGACTCCCGCCCGCAAAAGCGCACCCGCGAAAAGCTGGCGGCGATATACGGCTGTACGCAGGAGCAGATCAGCCTGTATTTGCCGAAAGAGGGTTAGCAGCACTTCGCGCCGCCTTTGCCGCCGTAGCGCGCGTCCTGACGCTCGCGAAAAAACTCTTCGTAAGTCATCGGCGTTTGTTCGGGGTGGGTCACGCGGATGTGCTCCACGTAGTTGTCGTAATCCGGGACGCCGATCATCATTTTCGCCGCCTGGCCTAAATATTTTCCTGCTTTCGAAAGGGTATCAAACATTTTCAACTCTCATAATCGCCCCCCTTCTCTCAAAGAGGGGCGATAACGTGATGGCTTAGTGAGCGCGTTTCGCCTGGGTCACCAGGCTATCAGCATCAGCAGGCATCGCCTGGTACGGGGTCTCTTTCGCCGTCGGTTTGTCCTCTTTCAGCGCCGCCAGCGCGGTCTTAATCGAGAACAGCGCCAGCACCACGACCACCACCATAAAGAAGATGGTCAGCCCGGCATCCAGACGGTTGTTAAACACCAGCTGCGCCAGCTGCGACTCGGTGTACTGCGGCGGAATATTACCGCTGTCGATCATCGCCTGGAACTTGTTGGCAATCGCCAGGAAGCCGACTTTGGTGTCGGTGCTGAACGACTTCTGCCAGCCCGCGGTCAGGGTACAAATCAGCAGCCATGAGGTCGGCAGCAGCGCGACCCATGCATAGCGCTGGCGCTTCATCTTAAACAGTACCACCGCGCACAGCATCAGCGCCATCCCCGCTAGCATCTGGTTAGCAATACCAAACAGCGGCCACAGCGTGTTGATGCCGCCGAGCGGGTCAACTACGCCCTGATGCAGGAAGTAGCCCCACGCCAGCACGCACAGCGCCGTGGCGAGAAGGTTCGCCGGCAGCGAGCTGGTTTGCTTCAGCCCGGGGCTTATCACCCCCAGCAAATCCTGCAGCATAAAGCGCGCCGCGCGCGTACCGGCATCCACCGCGGTCAGGATAAATAGCGCCTCGAACAGAATGGCGAAGTGATACCAGAAGGAGACATCCATCAGGCCGCCCAGCGAACCGTGCAGAATGTAGGCCATGCCTACCGCCAGCGTCGGCGCGCCGCCCGCGCGGGAGATAATCGACTGCTCTCCCACTTCGTGAGCGATCTGGTTAAGGGTATCCGGCGTCACGGTAAAGCCCCAGCTGCTCACCACCTGCGCCGCCGACGCCACCACATCGGTCACGCCCGCCGGAGCCAGCACCGCCATCGGGCTGTTCATCGCGAAATAGACGCCCGGGTCGATAATACAGGCCGCCACCAGCGCCATAATCGCCACGAAGGACTCCATCAGCATGCCGCCGTAGCCGATAAAGCAGGCCTGGCCTTCATTGGCCAGCATCTTCGGCGTCGTGCCGGAGGCGATCAGGGCATGGAAGCCGGAAACCGCGCCGCAGGCGATGGTGATAAACAGGAACGGGAACAGGCTGCCGCTCCACACCGGGCCGGTGCCATCGATAAATTTGGTCAGCGCCGGCATCGTCAGCGTTGGGCGCATGATCAAGATACCGATCGCCAGGCCGACGATGGTGCCGATTTTCAGGAAGGTGGAGAGGTAGTCGCGCGGCGCCAGCAGCAGCCAGACCGGCAGCACGGCGGCGATAAAGCCGTAGCCCACCAGAATCCAGGTGAGCTGCACGCCGGTATAATCAAACCACGGCGCCCAGGTCGGGCTTTCCGCCACCCAGCCGCCGGAAATAATGGCGAACACCAGCATCACCAGGCCAATCACCGACACTTCGCCAATGCGCCCGGGGCGCAGATAGCGAATATAGATCCCCATGAAAATCGCCAGCGGGATGGTGAAGGCGACGGTGTAAGTCCCCCACGGGCTGTGGGTCAGCGCTTTCACCACAATCATCGCCAGTACCGCGAGGATAATCACCATGATCATAAAGCAGGCCACCAGCGCCAGCACGCCGGCGGTCGGGCCCATCTCCTCTTTCACCAGCTCGCCGAGCGAACGTCCGTCGCGACGGGTGGAGACGAACAGCACCATGAAGTCCTGTACCGCCCCGGCCAGCACCACGCCCGCAAGGATCCAGATCATTCCCGGCAGGTAGCCCATCTGCGCCGCCAGCACCGGGCCAACCAGCGGCCCCGCGCCGGCAATAGCGGCAAAATGGTGGCCGAACAGCACCTTCTTGTCGGTTGGAACATAGTCGAGGCCGTCGTTGTGACGCACCGCCGGGGTCATGCGCGTCGGGTCGACCGCCAGTACATTTTTGGCGATATAGAGGCCGTAGAAGCGATAGGCGATCAGATAGACGCAGACTGCCGCGACGACAATCCACAGCGCGTTGATCTGTTCACCCCGGTTTAGCGCGATATAGCCCAGGGCAAAGGCTCCGATAACGGAGAGCAGTGTCCAGATGAGGTATTTCCCTGAATTATTCATCATTGTATTCCACTGGTAGGGTAATCAGGATGTTACAAGTTGTTTCTAGAACACAATGGAAGTTTTAACAACTTTGAAACGTTGCAGATGTCGCCTGACGGCAAGGATTTATCTCACATTGCAAGCGAGATCACTTCTGGCAGGAAAATGGATGAAAACGGGGAGGGATAATCTGTCACTGCATCGCATCCTGCTTCCCCGGAGGCGGCGCTTGACGCGCCTGTCCGGGCTACCGGCCCGCAGATGGCGTTGAGTTGGTCACCCGATCGCCGGCGCCACAGACGGCATGTTACCCGTAGCCCGGCTAAGACGTTCACGCCGCCAGCCGGGAACAGGCCAGGCGCATTCCCGACCCGCAGGCGGCGACAACCCCGTAGCCCGGCTAAGGCGTTCACGCCGCCAGCCGGGAACAGGCCATGCTTCAGCCGAGGATCGCCGTACTCAGCCGGCAGGTGCAGCAGCGGCGCCCCCGTTCGTCGAACACCACAATTTCCCAGCTTTGCCCCTGACGCCCCAGGTGCAGCGGTCGGCACTCGCCGCGCACTTTGCCGCTGGAGACCGCCCGGTGATGGGTGGCGTTAAGTTCGGTCCCCACCACGCACTGACCCTCTTCGGTCATCAACCACCCGGCCATTGAACCGAGGGTTTCCGCCAGCGCCGCGGAGGCGCCGCCGTGTAGCAGCCCGAACGGCTGATGGGTTCGCGCATCGACCGGCATTTCCGCCTCCAGCACGCCCTCTTCCAGCCGGGTATACACTATCCCCAGATGCGCCACCATCGTATTGACGCTGGTCGCGTTGAGTTCATCCAGCGTCAGCTGACGTTTCCAGGCCATTTATGCCCCCAGCGTCGAGCCGCCGTCCACCACGATATCCTGCAGCGTGATATGGCTGGCGTGAGCGGAGGCGAGGAACAGAATGGTATTGGCAATCTCCTGCGGACGGGCGATTTTGCCCAGCGGAATGCCCAGCTTAAACTGCTCGCCGAAACCGCGAATGCGCTGCTGTTCAGCGTCATCGCTGACCCACAGCGTGCGCTGCATATCGGTGTCAGTCGAGCCAGGAGAAACCAGATTACAGCGTACCCCGCTGCCCGCCAGCTCAAGGCCAACGGTCAGCGCCAGGCTCTTCAGCGCCGCCTTTGACGCGCCGTAGGCGCTCATGCCGATGCGCGGAGTATGCGCAGCATCGGAGGCCACCGTCACAATTGCCCCGCCTTTCTGGCGGCGAAACTGCGCCATCGTCTGCTGGAACAGGTTAAACGCCCCGCCGACGTTGACGGCGAAGGTCTGCTGCCAGTCTTCCTGGCTCAGCGCATCGGTCGCCCCCATCCGTAAAATGCCGGCGGCATTGACCAGCACATCCAGCCGTTCAATGCCAGCCAGCAGGCGGCCGCATACCTGCGCCACCTGCCGCGCGTCGGCGACGTCCAGCGTCTCGGTGGCGAACGGATAGCTTTCACCGTCGAACGCCAGATCAAAGCCGGTTACCTGCGCGCCAGCCTCAACGAACGCCAGGGCGGTGGCGTAGCCGATCCCCTTGCCCGCCCCAGTGATCCACACGGTCTGGCCGTGAAAATCGAGTCCGTTCATTATTTCACCTCGCGGGACAGCAGCGCCCACCAGGCGTCGATAGTCGGGTTTTTCGCCAGCACCACGAAGTCGATATCGCCGTACACTTTACGCCAGCGCGCGGCGAGCGCCATCATACGCACCGAGTCGAGGCCGTAATCGATCAGGTTTTCATCGTCCATCGGCTCGTCGCTTTCATCCAGCAGCGGCAACACCAGCGCGCGCAGCGCCGCTTTTGACGCCGGCAGCGGCAGCAGCTCTTCGGTCATCACCACGCGACCGGAGCGGCCCGCCACGTAGTTGAGCGCCATCAGATGCTCTTCACGGCTGAAATCGGCCAGCGCATCGGCGACAAAGAACGGCTTAATATCGCGCATAAACGCATCGGTCGCGGTGGTCATGCAGCCGATATGGGCATACACGCCGGTGATGATTAGCTGGTCGCGCCCCGCCTCTTTCAGCATCTCCTCCAGCGGCGAGCGATGAAACGCGCTGTAGCGCCACTTCACCAGCACGGTATCGTTGTCGTCCGGCGCAAGCGCGGCAATCACCTGCTGCTGCTCCGGCGAACGGGTCAGGCCCGGTCCCCACATGTCGTTCAGCAGCGCGCGGTCTTCATCGCTCTGCTCTTTCGGCTGGGCGGTGTAAAAAACCGGAATATGGTTCTGTTTGCAGAACTCGCGCAGGGCGGCGATGTTGGCCACCACTCTCTCCATCATCGGGCTGTTTTCGCCCCAGAAGTTAAGGAAATACTCCTGCATATCGTGGATCAACAGCGCGGCACGGGACGGCTCAAATGCCCAGTTCACTTTGTTCGCCGGGATATCGCTGGCTTCCGGCAGCGCGTAAGCCTGTAATTTTGGGATTGCCATTCTGTCTTCTCCTTCAGCCCAGCTTGCGTTCAGCCAGCCACTGACGTAATTGTTTTTTATCGACTTTGCCCACCGGCGTCAGCGGCAGCGCATCAACGCACTCCACGCGGTCCGGCAGTTTAAATTCTGCGACCCCTTGTTCCCGCAGGAAGCGGCGTACCGCCACCGCGCGCAGAGGCTCTTTTACCACCAGATATGCGCAGCTCTTTTCCCCCAGCAGGCTATCTTCCATGCTGACCAGCGCGACGTGGATCACCGCCTGATGGCGCAGCAGCAGGTTTTCGATCTCTTCCGCCGCGATCTTCTCGCCGCCGCGGTTGATCTGATCTTTTTCCCGCCCCTGCACGGTGATATAGCCATCTTCATCGATCGAGATCAGATCGCCAGAGCAGTAGAAACCATCGGCATCAAAGGCCTCGGCATTATGCTGCGGGCTCTTGTAGTACCCGCGGAAGGTATAAGGGCCACGGGTCATCAGGCGCCCGACTTCGCCGCGCGGCAGCGGATTACCCTGCGCATCGGCCACCCACACTTCGTCATCAGGACACATCGGGCAGCCCTGGGTATTGATAATGCGCTCGGGGCTGTCGTTGAGGCGGGTATAGTTCACCAGCCCCTCCGCCATGCCGAAGACCTGCTGCAGCTGGCAGCCGATTTCCGCCGGAATGCGCGCGGCGAGGGTCGCGGACAGGCGCGCCCCACCTACCTGCAGCAGCCGCAGCGACTGCAGACGGGCATTGCTGCCGGACTCATGGATCTCCTGTAACCACAGGCTTACCGCCGGCGGAACCAGCGAGGTCAGGTTAATCTGGTGCTTTTCGATCAGCGGGAAGCAGAGGGTGGCGCTCGGGTCGTGCGCCAGCACCACCACGCCGCCGGCGAGGAAGACGCCGAGTGAACCCGGCGAGCTCATCGCGTAGTTGTGGGCGGCGGGAAGCGCGTTCAGATAGCGCGTTTCGGCGCTTACGCCGCACAGCTCGTTACTGCGGCGAATGCTGTAGTCGTAGTCGTTATGCGTACGTGGGATGAGCTTCGGCGTCCCGGTACTGCCGCCGGAAAGCTGGAAAAAAGCCACTTCGTCGGCAGGTGTCGGATGCGCAACGAAACTATCGTCAGCGCGCTCGATGGCCGCCGTCAGGCTCTGCTCGCCGTCGTCGTTCAGCAGCAGCGCCACGCGTACCGACGGATGCTGCGCAACAAAAGCGTTAAGAAAATCATCATCGGCAAACAGCGCATGTGCGCGGTCGGCAATCAGTAAGGCGGGTTCAATTTGCGCGGCGTAGGCGTTCAGCTCGCTACGCTGGTGGCTGAACAGCGCGTTGACCGGCGCCACGCCGATGCGCAGCAGCGCGAAAAAGGTAATATAGAACTCCGCGACGTTGCCCAGCTGCACCAGCGCCGTTTCGCCGCGCTTCAGGCCAAGACGCTGCAGCGAGGAAGCGAGGTTATCCACCAGGCGGTTGAATTCACGGTAGCTGTAGCTTTTGTCGCCGTCGATAATCGCCGGGGCGTCGTTTTCCGCATGACGGGTTATCAGTTGAGTTAATGGCAGATCCTGCCAGTAGCCTTTTTGCCGATAGCGGGCCGCGAACGCTTCCGGCCAGCGGGTAAATTCGATCATCATCGTCCCTTATTGCAAGCCGAATACGTTCAGCATGGTGGTCAGTTTGACGCCGGTTTCGCGCCACTCGCCCAACGGCGAAGAGGCCGGAACGATACCTGCGCCGGCAAATAGCCGCAGGGTGCTCTGCTGCAGGCGCGCGCAGCGGATGGTGACCACCCACTCGCCGTTGCCTTCGTCATCACACCAGCCGACAATGCCGCCGAATAGCTGGCGGTCGAACGGCTCCAGTTCGCCGATCAGGCGTTTCGCCGCCTGATGCGGGAAACCGCTCAGCGCCGGAGTCGGATGCAGCAGGCAGGCCAGCGACATGGCATTCTCGTTTGCCAGCGCGGTGCCCTGAATCTGCGTCGCCAGATGCCACAGGGTCGGCGTGGTGATCAGCTGCGGAGAGTCCGGCAGGGAGAGTTCGCTGCTGCGCGGCGCTAATACGGCCTTCATCGCCTGAGTCACCAGCTCATGTTCATGGCGATCTTTTTCCGACGCCAGCAGCCTGTGCCCCGCTTCACGATCCAGCACATCGTCCGGCTGGCGGCGGGCGGAACCGGCCAGCGGCAGAGAGCTGAAATGCGCGCCTTCTTTACGCAGCAGCAGCTCTGGGCTTGCGCCCAGCAGCACGCCGCCGTCTGAGAGCGGCACGTGGAAGTTAAAGCTGGCCGGATTCTGGGCGATCAGGCGCTCGAGCAGCGCCCCGCTATCGACCCGTTCGCGGGTGGTGATATCAATCAGGCGCGACAGGACCACCTTGTCCACTTCCGGCGTCGCGGTGAGGGCCGCCGCGCGCGCCACCATCGCCATAAAGGTGTCCTGCTCGGGGATCTCCCGGCGCTGCACGACATCCATCGGATTTTGCCCCGACGCATAGCGCGCGGAGTGCTGCTTTTCAGTGCGGGAGAACGCAGTCCAGCTCGCGGGGATAAACAGCTCGGAGGGCTCGCTGGTATCGAACGGAATGGCGCCGACCATTACCGGTCTGGCGATCCCGGCAGTGCGCGCCGCTTTAAAGGCGGCGGCCATTTTTTGCTGAAACTCTCCGTCCGGATCATCGCCGTCGGCGGCGGGATGAGAGAATCGGCTAAAGCAGCCAGCGGTGGTGAAACTGCGGTACGGCGACATAAAGAAGAAGCTTTCCGGCGGCAGGGTCATTTTTTTCTCCCGAACTTCCTCAGCCAAAGACGTTTCCATATCATCCTCCAAAAACGATAAAGATATTACGAATAATTATCATTTATATTTTGGTTGGCTAACCTAAAAGGTATTGCGCTTTATGTCAACCGTACAGGTAGCATGTTGTGCGACTTATACCCGTCATACTTCAAGTTGCAGGTGTGTTGGCTGTGTTCGCTCACCCGAATCACTTACTACAGTAAGCTCATCGGGATTCGTTCACTTGCCGCCTTCCTGCAACTCGAATTATTAGGGTATAGACTTGCATCCACGCGGCGCAAAGCTGAAAATGAGAAGCATTTATCACCACTCAATCAGGATGCGAATACGTGAATTTCTCCACCTTTTGCCGCCGTACCCTCCTCGCCAGCGGCCTGGCGATTTTAGGAATGAGCTCAGCGCTGGCGGCAGACTGGCCGCGCCAGATAACCGACAGCCGCGGAACCCATACGCTGGAAAGCCAGCCGCTGCGCATTGTCTCCACCAGCGTGACGCTGACCGGTTCGCTACTGGCGATTGACGCGCCGGTGGTGGCCAGCGGGGCCACCACGCCCAACAACCGCGTCGCCGATGGCCAGGGTTTTTTGCGGCAATGGAGCGAGGTGGCGAAAGCGCGCAAGCTGGCGCGCCTCTATATCGGCGAACCGAGCGCTGAGGCCGTCGCCGCGCAAATGCCGGATTTGATTCTGATTAGCGCCACCGGCGGCGATTCGGCGATGACGCTCTACGACCAGCTTTCCACCATCGCCCCGACGCTTATCATTAACTACGATGATAAAAGCTGGCAGGCCCTGCTGACCCAATTGGGGAATATCACCGGCCATGAACAGCAGGCCGCTGAAAGAATCGCGGAGTTTGATAAAAAGCTGGCGGCGCTGAAAGAGCAGATGAAGCTGCCGCCGCAGCCGGTCACCGCGCTGGTCTACACCGCCGCGGCCCATAGCGCCAATATCTGGACCAAAGAATCCGCTCAGGGACAGCTGCTCGAACAGCTGGGCTTTACCCTCGCCGACCTGCCAGGCGGGCTGCATGCCAGCCAGAGCCAGGGAAAACGGCATGATATCGTGCAGCTGGGCGGGGAAAACTTAGCCGCCGGGCTTAACGGTCAGAGCCTGTTCCTGTTCGCCGGCGACCAAAAAGACGCCGACGCGATTAACGCCAACCCGCTGCTATCGCATCTGCCCGCCGTTGAAGGGAAACGCGTTTATCCGCTGGGGACGGAAACCTTCCGCCTGGATTACTACAGCGCCGTGCTGGTGCTGCAGCGTTTAGCAGCGCTCTTTTCCTAAGCCGATCTCCCGGGGGCGGCGCCAGGCGCCTTGCCCGGGCTACCGGACCGCCGGGAAAGCCCAGCGGAGTTAACTTTCGCTGACCGCTTCCGGGCGCTGAAAGCGGCGCAGTTCGCGTAACAGCCCCACCAGCACCGCGCCCACAATCACCAGCGCCCAACCGCTGGCGCTCGCCGAGGCCACCGGTGTCAGGATCGCGCCCAGGCCGCCGAGCAGCGCCGCGCCTATCGCATCGCCGGTCACGTTCTGCGCGGTCCACAGACCGTTGATGCGCCCGAGCATATTTTCCGGGGTCTGGGTCTGAATCAGCGTATATTGCAGCAGCGAGCTTATCGCGCTTAGCCAGCCAAACAGCGCCAGACACAGCGCGCCCAGCTCCCACACCGGCATCAGGCTGAACAGCGCAATCGCCACAAACGAGCCGACGGTGGTCGCCAGCATCAGCACGCCCGGCTTCGCCGTCTGCGCCAGTTGCCCGCTGGTTAGTGCCCCGAATGCCGCGCCCAGTGGGATCGCAGCATAGAGCAGGCCAATCTGCGACGCCGACATCTGCCAGCTTCCGGCCAGCGCCGGATAGAGCACGCGCACCGCGCTGGCCATCGTCAGCAGACCGCCAAGCAGCGCGATGCCGCCGATAAGCGGGCTGTTAAACAGAAACTTCAGCCCCGCGTTCAGCGATTTCAGCGGGTGCTCGCGCGGCTGCGGCGGCGGCGCCAGCAGCGGTAAACGCAGCAGAGTCAGCGTGGTGATAAAGGTTCCCGCCGCCGCCAGACCGTAGTTCCAGGCCACGCCGCCGGTTGCCAGTAGCAGACCGCCGATCATCGGCGAAATCACCGAGCCCAGCCGCACCGTCAACATGGTGATCGCCCCGGCCTGCATCAGATTTTCCCGGCCAACCAGCGCCGGCGTCGCCGCCAGCAGTGCGGTCACGCCAATAGAGGCGAACAGACCGTCCCAGATACCGAGCAGATAGATGGCGATTAACGACGGCTCCGGCAGCATGGCGTTCAGGCACAGGCCGACGAAACCAATCCCGCAGGTGCCGCGCGCCAGCAGGATCAAACGCTTGCGCTCATAGCGGTCGGCAAGCACGCCGCCGATCATCAAACCGACAAACATCGAAGCGCCGGTCAGGGTCACCGACAGCCCCACTTGCCAGGTTGAATGGGTCATCATCTGGATTTGCACCGGGATCGCCACGCCCAGCAGGCCAAGCGACAGGATTGAAATAAAGCGGGCGATAAAGACGGCGCGAAAGGCCGGGTGAGTTTTCAACAAGCTGAGATTCAGCAGCCAGGATTGTCGGTTCATGACAGCGCCTTGTTATTATTTTCCATACCATTTTTATGGGTGCACATGCTAACATAACTGAATAGAATCGATAACGATAATTACTATCATTATCATGCCAGGGATGTAAGCCATGTCGTGTTCCACGACCGCGGCGCGCGCCTTTGCCGTGCCGGGTCTTTTAATCGTTTTAATCATCGCCGTTGCGCTCAGCCTGCTGATCGGCGCCAAACCCCTACCGTTTAGCGTCGTCCTCGATGCCTTCACCGGCACCTGCCAGAGCGCCGATTGCACCATCGTCCTTGATGCCCGGCTACCGCGAACCCTCGCCGGGCTGCTGGCCGGCGGCGCGCTGGGTCTGGCCGGCGCGCTGATGCAAACGCTGACCCGCAACCCGCTGGCGGACCCCGGGATCCTCGGCGTCAACTCCGGCGCCAGCTTCGCTATCGTGCTGGGCGCGGCGCTGTTTGGCCTTTCTTCGCCGCAGGAGCAGCTGCTGATGGCCTTTTGCGGCGCGTTAGGCGCCTCGCTGCTGGTCGCCTTTACCGGCAGCCAGGGCGGCGGCCAGCTCAGCCCCGTGCGCCTGACCCTCGCGGGGGTCGCCCTGGCGGCGGTGCTGGAAGGGCTTTCCAGCGGTATCGCGCTGCTTAATCCCGACGTCTATGACCAGCTGCGCTTCTGGCAGGCGGGTTCGCTCGACGTGCGCACCCTGCAAACCCTGAAAATTGTGCTGATCCCGGTGCTGATTGCCGGTCTGGTGACCCTGCTGCTGAGCCGGGCCTTAAACAGCCTGAGCCTCGGCAACGATACGGCCACCGCGCTCGGCAGCCGGGTCGCGCGGACTCAGCTTATTGGTCTGCTGGCGATTACCGTTCTGTGCGGTAGCGCCACGGCGGTGGTGGGGCCGATCGCCTTTATCGGCCTGATGATGCCGCATATGGCCCGCTGGCTGGTGGGCGCGGATCATCGCTGGTCGCTGCCGGTGACCCTACTGGCGACCCCCGCCCTGCTGCTGTTTGCCGACGTGCTGGGGCGCCTGCTGGTGCCCGGCGAACTGCGGGTTTCAGTGGTCAGCGCCTTTATTGGCGCGCCGGTGCTGATCTGGCTGGTGCGCCGCCAGCCGCGCGGAGGTGGCATGTGATTGCGCCTTCTCGTCGCCTGATATTGAGCTGTTTGCTACTGCTGGTCGCCAGCGTGCTGGTCTCCCTGTGGGGGCTGGGTAGCGGCCTGGTGCCGTTAAGCGTTGAGCAGGTTATCTCCGCGCTGCTTGGCGATGCGCCGCGTAACGTCGCCATGGTGGTGACCGAGTGGCGTCTGCCGCGCGTGCTGATGGCGCTGCTGATCGGCGCCGCCCTTGGCGTCAGCGGAGCGATTTTCCAGTCGTTGACCCGCAACCCGCTGGGCAGTCCGGACGTGATGGGGTTCAACACCGGGGCGTGGAGCGGCGTGCTGGTGGCGATGGTAATGTTCGGCCAGAACCTGGCGGCCATCGCCATGGCGGCAATGGTTGGCGGTATTCTCACCGCGCTGGTGGTCTGGCTGCTGGCGTGGCGCAACGGCATTGAGACCTTTCGCCTGATTATTATCGGCATCGGCGTGCGGGCCATGCTGGTGGCGTTCAATACCTGGCTGCTGCTGCGCGCTTCGCTGGAAACCGCCCTCTCCGCCGGGCTGTGGTATGCCGGTTCGCTTAACGGTCTGACCTGGGGGAAAACCTGGCCCTCCGCGCCGCTGATTCTCTTGATGCTGGCGTGCGGGGCTCTGCTGGCGCGGCGTATGCGGCTGCTGGAGATGGGCGACGATACCGCCTGCGCGCTGGGCGTGCGGGTTGAACGCTCGCGGCTGCTGCTGATGCTGGTCGGGGTGGTGCTGACCGCCGCCGCTACCGCCCTCGCCGGGCCGATTTCCTTTATCGCCCTCGTGGCCCCGCATATCGCGCGGCGCCTTAGCGGTACCGCCCGCTGGGGGCTGGCCCAGGCGGCGCTGTGCGGCGCCCTGCTGCTGGCGCTGTCTGACTACTGCGCGCAGCGTCTGTTTATGCCCTATCAGTTACCGGTGGGCGTGGTGACCGTCAGCATTGGCGGCCTCTACCTTATCGGGTTATTAATTCAGGAGTCCCGCAAAAAATGACCGCTGTCACCTCCCGTTTGCGCGGCGACCAGTTGACCCTGGCGTACGGCAAAAAAACCATCGCCGAATCGCTGAACGTCACCATTCCCGACGGCCACTTTACCGCCATTATTGGCCCCAACGGCTGCGGTAAATCGACGCTGCTGCGCACCCTGAGCCGCCTGATGACGCCTACCAGCGGTCATGTTTATCTCGACGGCGAGCAGATCCAGCGTTACGCCAGTAAAGAGGTCGCCAAACGCATCGGCCTGCTGGCGCAGAACGCCACCACGCCGGGGGATATAACGGTTCAGGAGCTGGTGGCCCGCGGGCGCTATCCGCACCAGCCGCTGTTTACCCGCTGGCGCAAAGAGGATGAAGAGGCGGTCACCAGGGCGATGAAGGCCACCGGCATTACCGACCTCGCGCGGCAAAGCGTCGATACGCTCTCCGGCGGCCAGCGCCAGCGGGCGTGGATCGCCATGGTGCTGGCCCAGGAGACGGCGATTATGCTGCTCGATGAGCCCACCACCTGGCTGGATATCAGCCATCAGATCGATCTGCTTGAGCTGCTAAGCGAGCTGAATCAGCAGAAGGGCTATACGCTGGCGGCGGTGCTGCACGATCTGAACCAGGCCTGCCGCTACGCGACCCATTTGATTGCCCTGCGCGAGGGTAAAATCGTCGCCGAAGGCGCGCCGAAGGAGATCGTCAGCGCGGAGCTCATTGAAAAGATTTACGGTCTGCGCTGTACGATCATAGAGGATCCGGTGGCGCATACGCCGCTGGTGGTGCCGCTGGGTCGCCGATAGATATTCCCGGCTCGCGCTACGCTTAGCCGGGCTGGCAGAAACGGTAGCCCGGGTAAGGCGTTTACGCCGCAACCCGGGAGTTTTTCTATCCTTCCCCGAGGATCTCCCTGACCACCGGGCCAATCGCCTCAAAGGCCTGCGGGGAGATAATATCCACGTGGGCGCAATCCTGGCTAAACACCTCCAGCTCGCCGACCCACGGCCCCCAGACCCTCTGCGGCTCCATCCCGGGCTGACGGGTTTTCTCCGCCACGAACAGCGTCGCCTTACCGTCAAACTTCGCGCTGTGCGCGGTGGTCAGTAGGCGCACCGCGTCGGCGTAGTTACCCTCGATAACGCTGAACAGCTCACCGGAAGCCTGCCCCTGCTGGGCGGCCAGAAACGCCTCGCGCTCGCGGGCGATCTCCGCCAGCACCTCAGGGTCCAGACCGTTGGCCTCTTTCTCCGCCCAGTTCTGCGTTTCCGGCGGCCAGGTATCCAGCAGGCCGAGAAACGCCACCGCTTCGCCGCGCTGGCGTAAGCGGGCGGCTATTCCCTGCGCCAGGGTGCCGCCGAGCGAATAGCCCAGCAGATAATAGGGGCCGTGGGGCTGCTGCGAAAGCAGGGTTTGCAGATGATGCTCGCAGACCGCATCCAGATCCGCCGCCGTCGCCATCGGCCCGTGCGGTCGCGGCGACTGAATGCCGACGATCGACCAACGCGGGCTTAAATAACGCGCCAGCACGCTGAACTGCCAGGCAAAACCGGAAGCTGGATGGAAGCAAAACAGCGTCGGGCCGTCACTCGCGCGCAGCGGCAGGATCGCGTCGAAGCCCAGCCGTTGCGCCTGCTCATCGCTGAGATCCGATGCCAGCAGCGCGCTCAGCTTGCCGACGGTAGAAGCGACCATCACCTGCCCCGGCGTCACCTGGCGTTGCAGTTCGCGGCCGAGCGTCGCCGCCAGACGCATCGCCAGCAGCGAATGGCCGCCAAGGGCGAAGAAATCGGCGTCGATATCGTTCACCTCGCAGCCCAGCAGCTGGCTGAACGCCGAGGCGACGGTGGTTTCCACGCCCGGCTCCGGCGGACGACCGCGGCTTACGCGGCTCAGCGTCGGCAGCGGCAGCGCTTTGCGATCCAGCTTGCCGTTGGCGCTCAGCGGCAGCGCCGGCAGTTGAATCAGCACCACCGGCACCATATGCGGCGGCAGCTGTTCGCCAAGCCGCGCTTTAAGCGCCTCGGTATCCAGCGGCAGGCCGGATTCAGAAACCAGATAGCCCACCAGCTGGCGGGCATCGCCCCCGGTCGCCGCCGCCTGGTTGAAGACGCAGGCGTGAGCCACCGCCTGCGCAACGTCCGGCAGCGCCGACATTGCGCGATCAATTTCCCCGAGTTCGATCCGCTGGCCGCGGATTTTTAGCTGGTCGTCGCTGCGCCCGAGATACTCGACCGCGCCGTTATCCAGCCAGCGGGCAACGTCGCCGGTGCGGTACATGCGCTCGCCCGGCGCGTAAGGGTCGGCGATAAAGCGGCTGGCGGTTAAATCGGGGCGCCCGAGATAGCCCTGCGCCAGCTGAATGCCAGTCAGGTAGAGATCCCCCGCCACGCCCGGCGGTACCGGGCGCATCGATGCATCGAGGATGCGTAAGCCGGTATTCCACACCGGCCAGCCAATCGGCACGCTGGCGCCGGTTACCGCCGCCAGTTCAGGCCCGCAGGCCGGATACCAGCTGACGTCCACCGCCGCTTCCGTCGGGCCGTACAGGTTATGCAGCGGCGCGCCGGTCAGCTCCTCCCACTCCCGGCACAGCGCCGTCGGCAGCGCTTCGCCGCTGCAGAAGACCCGGCGCAGGGTATGGCACGAGGCGACGTTTTCCGTATTCAGCGAGGCGACAAACGCCGCCAGCATCGAGGGGACAAAGTGGGTGGTGGTCACGCCGTAGCGGGCGAAGAACTGCTGCATCGCCAGCGGATCGCGATGGGCCTCCGGCTCGGCCATCACCAGCTGCGCGCCGGCGATAAACGGCCACCAGAACTCCCAGACCGATACATCAAAGCTGCACGGCGTTTTCTGCGCCACCACATCATCGGCGGTGAGCGGATAGTGGTCCTGCATCCACAGCAGGCGGTTGACGATGGCGGTTTGCCCGACCATGACACCTTTCGGTCGCCCCGTCGAGCCGGAGGTGAAGATGATATACGCGGTATGCTCTGGCCGTGAGAGCGCCAGCGGCGCGGCATCCGCCGCCGCCAGCGGCTGTTGATAGCACAGGCTTTCGAGGCCGGGGATATCGCTGAAGCGCGCCCGCTGATCTTCAGAGGTAATCAGCAGCGAGGGACGGGCGTCTTCCAGCATCATCCGCAGACGATCGTCGGGATAGCCGGTATCCAGCGGCAGCCACGCGGCGCCGGCTTCAACGATGCCGTGCAGCGCCAGGGTCAGGAATACCGAACGCGGCAGCGCCACCGCCACGCTATCGCCCGGCTTGACGCCCCGCGCGCGAAGCTGTTCAGCCAGCGCCACCACCTGCTGGCGCATCTCGCGGTAGCTAAACTGCCAGCGGCCGTCCGCCAGCGCCGGGGCATCCGGGGTTTTCGCCGCCTGCTCCGCCACCCGCGCGCTCAGGGTGGTGAGCGGCAGATCGACGGCGGTGGCGTTCACCCGCTGTAGCTGCTCCGCTTCCGCCGCCGATAGCATATTCACGTCGCCGCAGCGCAGGGCCGGATTATCGGCAAACTGCGCCAGCAGCGCGGAAAGTCGGGCGATATGGTTGCCCAGCGTCTGTTTATCGTAACGCTGCTTATTGGCCAGCACCTCCAGCGACAGGCCGCCGGCTTCATCCGGGAACAGCGCCAGCTCCAGGTCGTTGACCGGACCGGTCGCCAGGGTATGGGTAATCGCCTGTACGCCATCGATATCCAGCTGATAATCAAAAACTTTAATATTAAGCACCGGGCCAAACAGCGGTTCGTCGCCCGCCGCCTTGCCGCTGTCGCGGACAATCTGTTCGGCGTCATAGCGCTGATGGCGGCGCATTTTCTTCAGCTGTCCGGCAAGACGCGCGGCCAGCTCCGGCAGCGTTTCCCCGGCGTCAATGGTGACCGCCAGCGGCAGAACGTTGAGCACCGGACCGGTGGCGGTGAGCGCCGAGGAGCCCATACGACGCATAAAAATAAAGCCTGCGGCATACTCCGTTCGGCTGCACAGCCGTCCCAGCCATAGGGCGGTCAGCGCCAGAGCCAGGTCCGCGCGCTGGCACTGCGGCGCGCTTGCCGCCAGCCGGCTAAAGACGCCGGCATCCACCTCCAGCTTCATGCGCCAGATATCGCTGCTGGTCGCCCTTCCCGCCAGCGGCGCATCCGACAGTGAGGCCGGAGACGGCAGCGCCTGACGCTGCGCCTGCCAGAACGCTTTGTCGCGCTGCCAGGCATCGCTGCCGTAATAGCGCTGGTACTCTTCCACCACCTCGGCAAAGGGCGTAAACGGCGAGGCGGGCGTCTCTTCGCCGCGCTGCCAGGCGCGATAAATCGCGGCGATCTGGCGGGTAATGGCCGGGAAGCTGAAGCCATCGACCAGCAAATGGTGGTAACGCTGATACCAGTACCAGCGGTTATCGCCTACCCGCAGCAGCTGATGGCAGACCAGCGGATTACCGCCGTCCACCCGCAGATTCTGCCCGAGGTCGGCCTGCATCCTCGCCAGCGCGGCGGCGTGCGGGTCGCTCGCCGCGCGCAGATCCTGATAGTCCGGTTCGGCAAAAACGCGGCGTTCATCAACCCACTGCCAGGCTTCGCCGCTATCTTCACAAAAGCGCATGCTGAGGGTGTCGGCCTGAGAGAGCCCGGTGATAATCGCCCGCCCGAGCAGGACTGGGTCAATATCGCCGCGCAGCTCAACATAGTGGGCGACGCTCCATGCGCCGGGCAGCGTCGAGAGGCGCTCCGCCATCCAGATCCCCGGCTGCGCCGCAACCAGCGGTAAACGTGTGGTCATTATCGGCTCCTCAGGACGCATGGTGGGCGGGGGTCAAGGTAGACCAGTTCGCCGCCAGCCAGGCGTTGCACGCCTCTAACGACTGCGGCGGGCACTCTACCGACCAGCCTTGCGGCAGCGCGCAGTGGCGCGGCCACAGGCTGTACTGCTGCTGCTCATTGCGCAGGATGTAAAACTGCCCTTGTGGATTGTCGAAGGGATTACTGAATTGCATGTCAAATTCCTCGTAAAGCGCGCGTTGCTACTCGTCACGGCATAAAGGTTGCCACAGCTGGATGAGCCCCGCCGTCAGCCCGCCGCGCCAGCACAGCGCATCATGCCCGCCATCAACCTGACGCCAGAAAATCGTCTGCTGTTCCAGATGCGCCAGCAGCGCCTGGTTGGCGCGAAAAATGATCGGCTCGCGAAGACCGGCTTCCAGCCAGATACGTAGCCCTTGCGGATGTAATTCGCCGCGGCTCAGGCGGTCAATCAGCAGGCCCGTCTGCGCGCCGCCGCGATGCGGCCACCAGTAGGAGCCGGACTGGCTGAGCACGCAGCCAAAGCGCCGGGGCCAGTAGAGGGCGGCGAACATCGCGGCCAGGCCGCCAAAGCTCTGGCCTGCCACCACGGTTCGGTCGGCGCGATCGCTGAAAGGTGCTAGTCGGTGAACCATTGGCAGCAGCTCTTCCTGTACCGCCAGCCAGAACGCGTCATTGCAGGGCAACTCTGCGGCCCGGTGCGGGTTATCAATCGCGTCAATCAGCAGATAAACCGCCGGCGGCAGCCGTTTTTCGCGGGTTAAGCCTGCCAGCGGCGACCATACCGGCATACTTTCGGCCCAGAACTGGCCGTCGAGCAGGATCGCCAGCGGGCGCTGCTGCGGCTGCGCGTCGCCGGTGGCGTAAACCCATATTCGTCTGCGGTTGCCGAGCCGCTGGCTGCGCCACTCAATGCAGATCGGAGGCTGATAAGGTTCTTCACCCAGCGCCCAGCCCGGCTGCTCCGGGGCTTCCGGCAGCTCCAGCGCGGAGACCGCGTGACCGCGCCCGCCCTTCCAGCTTTGCGGATTGAGCGGGTCGGCAATCGCCCGCGGCAGCAGCCTGCGCCAGCCTTCGCGCAGCAGCGCGCGGTCCGGGCCGTCGCCGTTAAAAAGCTGAGGAGAAAAGTCGTCGTCGCGCTCGGAAGGGATAAAGCAGTAGCTGCCGCGCCAGGTGGGAGAAAGCGTGGTTTGCCAGCGCCAGGCATCGGTGCCGGGAATGCGCTGCAGCGTTTGCGGCACGGCGTTTTTATGATGGTCAGTCACGCCGGTAATATAAATCCACACCCGGCGGGTTGCCGAAGACGCTTCGTCGCCCGCCGGATCGCGCCACCAGAAGGTCACCCGATACGCGTCGTCCACGGCCTCTATTTGCGGACCGGAGATAGTGCGCCACCAGTCGTCGCATCCTGTCTTATGCATTCCTTTTCAACCCTATGTTTATCGTGACATTTATCAACAAACGCATTAATAAACGCAATATTTATTGATAATATTATTGATAACTATTTTCATTTGCAATAGCGTATTAGCGCGCTGTGGGAAGCGCGTCTTTCAAAAATAAACATGTCAGAGAGGGCTCATTTAGCCAGCGATGGAATGCCTTTGCCCTCTACCGGCACTATTGATTCCGCCTCCCCTCCCGACGGGAAGGGCCTTTGGGGAAGGCGGCGACGAAAAGCAGGAATTACAATGAATAACAGGATCAAATCCCTGGCCTTGCTGGTCAATCTGGGAATCTACGGGGCTACCTTTCCGCTGAGCGCGGCGGAAACGGTCTCCGATAGCAAAGCCGCATCCGCTGATGAAACCATGGTCGTCACCGCCGCCGAGCAGAACCTGCAGGCCCCCGGCGTTTCAACCATTACCGCGGATGAAATTCGTAAACGCCCGCCCGCGCGCGACGTGTCGGAAATTATTCGTACCATGCCCGGCGTTAACCTGACCGGCAACTCCACCAGCGGCCAGCGCGGCAACAATCGCCAGATTGATATTCGCGGCATGGGCCCGGAAAACACCCTGATCCTGATTGACGGCAAGCCCGTGACCAGCCGCAACTCCGTACGTCTGGGGTGGCGCGGCGAGCGCGATACCCGCGGCGATACCTCATGGGTACCGCCGGAGCTGATCGAACGTATTGAAGTCATTCGCGGCCCGGCGGCAGCGCGCTACGGCAACGGCGCGGCGGGCGGCGTGGTCAATATCATCACCAAGAAGAGCGACGGCGAATGGCACGGTTCATGGAATACCTACATGAACGCCCCGGAGCATAAAGACGAAGGCTCGACTAAACGCACCAACTTTAGCCTCAGCGGCCCGCTGGGCGGCGATTTCAGCTTCCGCCTGCTGGGCAACCTCGACAAAACCCAGGCCGATGCCTGGGATATCAACGACGGACATCAGTCCGAGCGTACCGGCGCCTATGCCAATACCATGCCTGCCGGGCGCGAAGGGGTGAAAAATAAGAACATTAACGGCGTCGTGCGCTGGGATTTCGCGCCGATGCAGTCGCTGGAGTTTGAATCCGGCTACAGCCGTCAGGGCAACCTCTACGCGGGCGATACGCAGAACACCAATACTAACGATCTGGTGAAAGAGAACTATGGTAAAGAGACGAACCGCCTCTATCGCCAGACTTACTCCGTCAACTGGAACGGCGGCTGGGATAACGGCGTGACCACCAGCAACTGGGCGCAGTACGAACGTACCCGTAACTCGCGTAAAGGCGAAGGTCTGGCGGGCGGCACGGAAGGTATCTTCAACAGCAACCAGTTCAGCGATATCGACCTCGCCGACGTGATGCTGCACAGCGAAGTCAGCATTCCTCTGGATCTGGTGTTCAACCAGAACCTGACGCTGGGTACCGAGTGGAATCAGCAGCGGATGAAGGATCTGGCGTCAAATACCCAGACTTTTATGGGCGGCGATATCGATGGCTATGACAGCACCGGCCGTAGCCCGTACTCGAAGGCCGAGATCTTCTCCCTGTTTGCCGAAGACAACGTGGAGCTGACCGACACCACCATGCTGACGCCGGCGCTGCGTTTCGATCATCACACGATCGTCGGCAACAACTGGAGCCCGTCGCTCAACCTGTCTCAGGGTCTGTGGGATGACTTCACGTTAAAAATGGGCATCGCCCGCGCCTACAAAGCGCCGAGCCTGTACCAAACCAACCCGAACTATATTCTCTATAGTAAAGGCCAGGGCTGCTACGCCAGCGGTAACGGCACCGGTTGCTACATGATGGGTAACGATGACCTGAAAGCCGAAACCAGCATCAACAAAGAGATTGGCCTTGAGTTTAAGCGCGATGGCTGGCTGGCGGGGGTGACCTGGTTCCGCAACGACTACCGCGATAAAATCGAAGCGGGCTACGCGCCGATTGCAAAAACGTCGAAAGGTAACGTCAAAACCGATATCTATCAGTGGGAAAACGTGCCGAAAGCGGTGGTTGAAGGTCTGGAAGGCACCCTGAACGTGCCGGTCAGCGAAACGGTGAACTGGACCAATAACATCACTTATATGCTGCAAAGTAAAAACAAAGAGACCGGCGATCGTCTGTCGATTATTCCGGAATACACCCTGAACTCCACCCTGAGCTGGCAGATTCAGGAGGATATTTCCGTACAGTCGACCTTCACCTGGTACGGCAAGCAGCAGCCGAAGAAATATAACTACAAAGGCCAACCGGCGGTGGGTTCTGAAACGGACGAAGTCAGCCCGTACAGCATCGTTGGCCTGAGCGCCACCTGGGATGTGACCAAAAACGTCAGCCTGACCGGCGGCGTGGATAACGTCTTCGACAAGCGCCACTGGCGCGCGGGGAATGCGCAAACCACCGGTAGCCTGACCGATGTTTCGTATATGGCTGGCGCTGGCGCCAATACCTATAACGAATCAGGCCGCACCTGGTATCTGGGCGTCAATACCCACTTCTGATTGTCTGGCCGTTCCCTCCGCCCTCTTCTCCTGGAGGGCGGACGGGAGAATCTGTTAACATCGCCTGATGCACATCCAACACTCGATCATTCAACTTGCCGGTCACTCGCTGCAGCGGGTGGATTTCGACCCGTTGACCTTCCAGCCTGAAGACCTCCTCTGGCTCCCGCATCATGCCCGGTTAAGCGGCTGCGTCCACAAGCGGCAGTCCGAGCATCTCGCCGGGCGTATCGCCGCGGTTTACGCGCTGCGGGAAGTGGGCGAAAAAGGCGTCCCTGCCATTGGCGACCAACGCCAGCCCCTGTGGCCGGCCCCGTGGTACGGCAGCATTAGCCACAGCGAACGCAGCGCGCTGGCGGTGGTCTCCGCCCGGCCGGTCGGCGTTGATATCGAACGAGTCATGGCACCTTCGCTGGCGGCGGAGCTGGAAAGCAGCATCATCAATAGCGCGGAAAAAAAACGGCTGGACGCCAGCGGCCTGCCGCCTGAACTGGCGCTGACGCTGGCCTTTTCGGCGAAAGAGAGCGCGTTTAAGGCCAGCCATTCGGCTATCCAGGCCAGGATGGGTTTCAGCGATTTTGAAGTGACGTATATAAAGGAAGAAAATCTGCGGCTTCGGCTCTCCGCCGGGGAGTATCGGCTGCAATGGATTAAGGCCGGTGAATACGTCATCACGATCTGCGCGCCGTAAAAACATAACCCGCGCGGTAGCCGCACGGGTTATCGGTTTAAGGCGCCGTAAAATCAGCGCATTTTCTGCGCCAGTTCGGCGACGGAAGCGGCATCGAAACCGTGGTGTTTACGCAGCCAGCCGCGATCTGCCGCCGCCGCATACTCGCCATCCGGGATCCCCAGACGTTTGAGCGGGATTCCCGCGCCGGCTTCAGCCAGCACTTCCGCCACCAGGCTCCCAAGACCGCCGTTGACGTTATGCTCTTCCACCGTTATCACCGCCTTGCACGGCTTCAGGGCCGCCAGCAGCGCGGCGGTATCGCAAGGACGGATGGACGGCACGCTCACCACTTTGGCCTGAATTCCCGCGTCGGCCAGCCTCTGCGCGGCATCGACGATTTCGTGCACCGTCGATCCGGTGGCGACCAGCGCGATATCTTCGCCTTCCCGCAGCGTGACGACCGCTCCCGGCACAAAGCGATAGCTTTCATCGTGCAGCTCCGGCAGCGCCTTACCGTCAAGACGAATATAGACCGGCCCCTGATAGCCGATGGCGTAATCGATAATCTGTCGACATTCGCGCGGCGAAGACGGGGCGAAAATCTGGATATTGCCGAAACCGCGCATCACCGCCAGGTCATCAATCGCGTGATGGGTGCTGGCCAGCGGGCCGTAGCTGGCGCCGGCGTTGAGGCCAAATAGCTTAACGTTGGTGTTGTTGTAGCAAACGTCGACTTTAATCTGCTCATTAGCGCGGGAAATCAGGAACGGCGCGGCGTTACAGGTAACCGCCACTTTCCCCCCCAGCGCCAGGCCCGCCGCCGTCCCGACCATGCTCTGCTCGGCGATGCCCATGTTCACCAGACGCCCGGGGAACTGTTTAATAAACGGCGCGATTTTGGCCGTTGAGGTGGAGTCAGCGACGACCGGCACCAGATCGACGCCGCGGTCAACCGCATCAATAAAGGCCTGAACCATCACGCTCGCCAGGTGTTCTGCATTACTCATCTTTCAGTTCCTCCAGTGCCAGTGCAATCTCTTCACCTTTCGGTACCCGGTGGTGCCACTCCGGGCGCCCCTGAATAAAGGAAATACCGGCGCCTTTGGTGGTGTTGGCGATAACGACGTTCGGTTTACCTTCCTGCTTCAGCCCTTCCAGGGTCGCGACAACCGAGGCCATGTCGTTGCCCTGACATTCGGTGACCGTCATCCCGAAGGCCTTCCATTTGTCGGCCAGCGGATCGGTATTCATAATTTCGCGCGTCGGGCCCGCCAGCTGGAGATTGTTCTTGTCATTAATAATGATCAGGTTATCAAGGCCGTAATGCGCCGCGGCCAGCGCCGCTTCCCAGTTACTGCCCTCCGCCAGTTCGCCATCGCCGGTAATTAAAAAGATGCGGCGGGTGCTGTTGCTTTTTTTTGCCGCCAGCGCCAGCCCCACCGCAACAGGCAAACCGTGGCCCAGCGCGCCGGTGTTGAGCTCAATGCCCGGCGTTTTCTGACGAACCGGGTGACCGGGAAGATGGGAATTGGCATGCTGATAGGTGTCCAGCCAGTCAACCGGGAAGAAGCCCGCCTCGGCCAGCACGCAGTAGTAGCAGCCCACCGCATGGCCTTTCGACTGGATGTAGATATCGCGCTGGTCATCAGCAAGGCGCTCCGGCGCGACGTTCAGAATGCGGAAATAGAGCGCGGTGAGCAGTTCAACCTGCGACAGGTCGGCGCCGGTGTGCCCACCCGCAGGGCTGTTGGCGTTCAATCTGACGATATGGCGACGTACGGCGCGGGCTTTGCGCTCGAGTGCCTGGACATCATAGCTATAGGGATTCATTTAATACCTCTGAATTTATTTTCAACTTGGAATATTTATTCCGTCAGGAACTAAAAAAACCAGACATCCCCAGGCAACGCATCGTAAGGCTTACGCCGCTGCATCATACTCAGGAACATTCTGCCTCCTTACCACCGGGCGTGACGTCACCCGGGCACTTTTCAGTTGACCTGAAATCGCTATGAATATATATTCAATATCGACTCTTTATTCAATTATGCGGCTACTGTTCTGTTTTTGTCCATAGCTGATTTTGAGGATTGGCGAAAGTTAGATATCCATCACACTTAACTGTCTTTTCTTTTCGCGTATGATAATGAGCTCTAAGATAATGGCTGCACGTAAATGATTTTCGGGGAAATATATGGCTAAGCAGGATGAACAACGGCTATTAGTTAAGATTGCCACGCTCTACTATCTCGAAGGACGAAAGCAGTCCGATATTGCTCAAATTCTCTCCCTTTCTCAGTCATTTATCTCCCGAGCGATCGCCCGCTGCCAAAAAGAGGGCGTGGTCAAAATCAGCGTTGTTCAGCCATCGAATATTTTCCTCAATCTTGAAAAGGGCCTCGAGGATCGCTACGGAATTAAGCAAGCCATCGTCGTGGATACCGAAGAAGACGCCAGCGATCACACCATCAAGCGCGCCATCGGTTCCGCCGCCGCCCACTATCTCGAAACGCGATTAAGACCAAAAGATCTGATTGGCGTCTCTTCGTGGAGTTCGACTATCCGCGCAATGGTTGATGAGGTCCACGCGCAAAACCTGAAGGCCAACGGCGTGATTCAACTGCTCGGCGGCGTGGGCCCAAATGGTAACGTGCAGGCGACTATCCTCACCCAGACTCTGGCGCAGCATCTGAACTGCGAAGCCTGGCTACTGCCTTCCCAGAGCATTGAAGGCTCCACTGAGGAGAAAAATCGCCTCGTGGCCAGCAAAGATGTCGCCGACGTCATTGCCCGCTTCGATGAAGTCGATATCGCCATCGTCGGCATTGGCATCCTTGAGCCTTCGCAGCTGCTCAAAACTTCCGGTAACTACTATCACGAAGATATGCTCCAGGTGCTGGCGGAACGCGGCGCCGTGGGCGACATCTGCCTGCACTACTACGATAAAAACGGCAGAGCGGTGTTACGCGATGATGAAGATCCTGTGATCGGCATGGCGCTGGAGAAGGTGAAAAAGTGTCCTAATGTGGTGGCCCTTGCCGGTGGCAGCGAGAAGGTCGCGGCTATCAAAGGCGCGCTTTCGGGCGGTTATATCGATGTTCTGATCACCGATTACCCAACGGCCAGGCTGCTGATTGCCGGTTAATTTCCTCACTCAAACGCTTTCCCACAACCTTTACGCTTTCTCCGAAGCGTAAAGGTAACGCAAATAAAACATTATATTTCAATAACATAAAACCTTAAAATCACCTCATTCCCCATCCGTACCTGAACGCTTCGCCGATCGGATAAGTGTGATTGCCAGCACAATTGATAACTTTTCCAGTAGCCCGACGGGAAGTTTCTGGCTAAGGTATCAAATAAATAATCACTATCGAATATATATTCAGTGATTAAAAAAGTGAAAACGAATTGTCACATCATGGCCTGCTAAGAAGCAATGCGATCAAGAGGAGTGCCTACCTTCCCCCTCCGCGCCAGGACGAAGTGTGACTCAGGAGACTACCTAATGCAGGCAACACGTAAAGAGTTCATCATTGCGCTGGATGAAGGCACCACCAATGCCAAAGCCGTCGTACTCGATAGCCGCGGCCAGGTCGTGGTGAAATTCTCTCAGCCGCTGGCGATCCAAACGCCGCGTGAAGGCTGGGTCGAGCAGTCGGGAGAAGTCCTGGTTGACGCTTCGCTGGAGGTTATCGCGAAAGCGGTAGCGCACGTTGGCGCAGAAAACGTCGCGGCATTAGCCATTAGCAACCAGCGCGAGACCGCGATCGGCTGGTATCGCCAGAGCGGTAAGCCAATCAACGCCGCGATCACCTGGCAGTGCAGCCGCAGCGCCGCGTTTTGCGATGAACTGCGCCACAGCGATAAAGAGCAGCAAATCAAGGCCGTGACCGGCCTGCCGATCGCGCCTCTGTTTTCGGCCTCGAAAATGCGCTGGCTGCTGGAATCCCTTCCTGAGGGGCGCGCGCTGGCTGAGCGCGGAGAAATCTGCCTCGGCACTATCGACAGCTGGCTGCTGTGGAACTTAACCCAGGGCGATGCGTTCTCCTGCGATTACTCCAATGCCGCGCGTACCCAGCTGCTGAACCTGCAAACCGGCCAGTGGGACGACGACATGCTGGCGCTGTTCCAGATCCCGCGCGCCGCGCTGCCGGAGATTAAACCCTCCAGCGGATTGTTTGGCTATACCCGGGGGTTGAACGCTATCCCTGACGGTATTCCGGTGATGGCGATGGTCGGAGATTCCCACGCCGCGCTGTTTGGTCACGCGCTGGGCGAACTCGGCTGCGTTAAGGCCACCTACGGTACGGGGTCATCGGTGATGGCGCCGGTAAAATCCGCACAGTGCGATATCGACGCGCTGGCCACCACCATCGCCTGGCACGACGGCGACAGCATCACTTACGGACTCGAAGGTAATATTCCGCATACCGGCGATGCCGTAGCGTGGATGGCGGACAGCACCGGCTTGAGCGAACTTTCCGATGCCGAACTGGCGCATGAACTCAACACCCTGCCCGCCTCCGTGGACTCCACGCTGGGCGTCTATTTTGTGCCGGCGTTAACCGGCCTGGGCGCCCCGTGGTGGGATGACAGCGCCCGCGGCGTGATTTGCGGCCTGAGCCGCGGCGTCAAGCGCGCCCATCTAATTCGCGCCGCGCTGGAATCCATTACCTATCAAATCGCCGATGTCGTGGTGGCGATGCGCCAGCAGGACGACTTCCACTTGACGGCGCTGATGGTCGACGGCGGCCCAACCAAAAATGACTGGTTAATGCAGTATCAGGCTGACCTGCTCGGCTGTCCGGTGATGCGCAGCGACGTTGCCGAGCTGTCGGCGATTGGCGCGGCCCTGCTCGCGCGCAAAGCCCTGAATCCCGGATCGGTGACCGACCTGAAAGCGTTTTTAACTGAACACAGCGAATTTATCCCCGATATGGCCCGCCACCAGCGCCTGCAGAAAAGATGGCAGGAGTGGCGCCATGCGGTGAACAGAACATTATGGAAACCGGCAACGTCCGCCTGACGCCCACCAGGGAATCGAACGCGTGACGCACCTTACTCATCAACAAAAGGAGACCCCCGGCCCATAAATTTGATTTACAGGCCTTACGTTGTTTCACCGTACCCGACAATAACAACCAAGAGAGAAAATTGTCATGAAATTACGTTTAACGCTTTTAACCGCTGCTACCCTGACCGCCTTTTCTTTCGCTGCCCAGGCGGCAGAAAAAGGCACCATCATGATCATGGTAAACTCGCTGGATAACCCCTATTACGCCTCTGAAGCCAAGGGCGCCAGCGAGAAAGCCAAAGAGCTGGGATATCAAACCACCATTTTGTCGCATGGCGAAGATGTCAAAAAACAGAATGAGCTGATCGATACCGCCATCGGTAAAAAAGTTCAGGGCATTATTCTGGATAACGCCGACTCCACCGCCAGCGTCGCCGCCATTGAAAAAGCGAAGAAAGCGGGTATTCCGGTGGTTTTAATCAACCGCGAAATTCCTGTCGATGATATTGCGCTGGAGCAAATTACCCATAATAACTTCCAGGCCGGTTCTGAAGTCGCCAACGTATTTGTCGAGAAAATGGCCGAGAAAGGAAAATACGCCGAGCTGACCTGTAACCTTGCGGATAATAACTGCGTGACCCGCTCTAAATCATTCCACCAGGTGATTGACCAGTACCCGGATATGGTCAGCGTCGCTAAACAGGACGCGAAAGGCACCTTAATCGACGGCAAACGCATTATGGACAGTATTCTGCAGGCGCATCCCGACGTTAAAGGCGTGATTTGCGGCAACGGTCCCGTCGCCCTCGGCGCCATTGCCGCACTGAAAGCGGCGAATCGCAACGACGTGGTGGTGGTCGGTATCGATGGCAGCAACGATGAACGCGACGCGGTCAAAGCCGGCACCCTGCAGGCCACCGTGATGCTTCAGGCGCAGGCCATCGCCGCTCAGGGGGTGACCGACCTCGATAACTACCTGCAAAAAGGCGAAAAACCGGCCAAGCAGCGCGTGATGTTCCGCGGCATTCTGATTACTCAGGACAATGCAGACAAAGTGCAGGACTTCAATATCAAATCCTGATTTCGGGTTGTTGCGCCCCTTGCGGGGCGCACAGGAGCGTATTATGTATAAAAAAATCTCGCTGATGCTGGTCGTTCTCGCGCTCGGAGGCTGTCGTATCGTCTCTCAGCAGGAACTGGCCGATCTTAAATCTCCGCCCAATCCGCATATGGCGGATATCGATCGGACATGGCAAGACCAGCTGGTTCCCCAGGTTGTGGCTAAAGCTCGCCCCGTCGCCGAGCTGATGACCTCCCTGCGCGCGGCGAAAGATATTGAAAGCGCCTGCAAAGCGTTAGGCTATCGCGCTCAGGACGAAAACCCGTGCGTGTTTTACGTCAAAGTCGAAGGCAATATCAGCAAAATTGATTCCGCCTCGCGCAGCGGAAAAATGACGATTGAGGATACCCGCGGCGGCAACGTGGTGGTACAAATTGGCCCGACGCTGCGCGGCACATTATTACGCGACGGCTATCAGGGCGCCAGCTATCAGGACTTTAACGATCAGGTGCTGTTTGGCGAATATAGCCGGAAGATTAACGAGCACGCGGTAAAAATGATCCAGACGGCGCAGGTGAAAACCGGTGAAGCAGTCCAGGTGTACGGCGTATTCTCGGCCTGGGATATTCCACAGACCGTTCCTGATATTACGCCAGCAAAAATTGTTCGTTTGGGAGGACAATAACATGCAGCGGCAAGAACTCGTCAATTCCCAACCAGTCGACTCTGAAGTTATTATCGAAACCCGCGAATTATCTCGCGTTTATCCGGGGGTTGTCGCCTTAGATAACGTGAATTACCGGGTCTATCGAAATAAAGTAAACGTTCTGATCGGTGAAAATGGTGCGGGTAAATCCACCATGATGAAAATGCTTGCTGGCGTTGAAACACCCTCCTCCGGTCAAATTATTCTTGATGGCGCGCCGGTGACCCTTAGCTCGACGCACCAGGCTGAAAAGCAGGGAATCAGCATCATATTTCAGGAATTAAATTTATTCCCAAATATGAACGTCATGGATAATATTTTTATGGCTAACGAATTCTTTCAAAAAGGGAAGATTAACGAAAAATATCAATATGAGTTAGCCAAATCATTACTGGAAAGGCTGGAACTTGATGTCGATCCCTACACCCAGCTCGGCGAATTAGGCATCGGCCATCAGCAGCTGGTGGAAATTGCGCGCGCGCTTTCAAAAGACACCCGGGTATTAATTATGGATGAACCCACTTCCGCGCTCAGCCAGTCGGAAGTCAAAATCCTGTTTAACGTCATTGAACAACTTAAACGCCGCGGCGTCACCATTATCTATATTTCCCACCGTCTGGAAGAGCTGATGGAAATTGGCGACCACATCACCATTTTCCGCGACGGACGCTTTATCAGCGAGCGCGAGGTCAGCGACGCCAGTATTCCGTGGATTATCGAACAGATGGTCGGCGATAAGAAAAAACATTTCGACTACCAGCCGGCGCCGAAAGGCGAAGCGGTACTTGCGGTTGAAGGTCTGACGGCGCTTCATTCCAGCGGCGGCTATAAGCTCAACGATGTGACCTTTACCTTAAGTAAGGGAGAGGTGATCGGCATCTATGGCCTGCTCGGCGCCGGGCGCACGGAGCTGTTTAAAGGCCTGGTCGGTCTGATGCCCTGCCAGGGCGGGAACGTCCATCTCAACGGCGAAAATATCGACAAGGCGCCGTTCCAGGCGCGGCTGAAAAAAGGGCTGGCGCTGGTGCCCGAAGACCGTCAGGGCGAAGGCGTGGTGCAGATGATGTCGATTCAATCGAATATGACCCTCTCTGATTTCAGCCTGCAGGGCTTTCGCCGGGCGTGGAAGTGGCTGAATCCGCAGAAAGAAATCGCCTGCGTCAAAGAGATGATTCGCGAACTGGCGATCAAGGTCAGCGACCCCGAGCTGCCCATCACCTCGCTCAGCGGCGGCAACCAACAGAAAGTGGTGCTTGGCAAAGCGTTGATGACGAAGCCGGAGGTGGTGTTTCTCGACGAGCCCACTCGCGGTATCGATGTCGGCGCGAAAACTGACGTTTATCACCTGATCGGCAAAATGGCCCAACAGGGTCTGGCGGTGATGTTCTCTTCATCGGAGCTGGATGAAGTGATGGCGCTGGCGGATCGCATCCTGGTGATGGCCGATGGCCGGATTACCGCCGATTTACCGCGTCATGCGGTAACCCGCGAAAAGTTAATCGCGGCTTCAACACCTCAAGATTAATCAGGCTGGAACCCATCATGAACCAGAAATATATGATTTATATGTACCTGCTGAAGGCCAGAACGTTCATCGCTCTGCTGCTGGTTATCGCGTTCTTCAGCGTGATGGTACCGAATTTCCTGACCACATCTAACCTGCTGATTATGACCCAGCACGTGGCCATCACCGGCCTGCTGGCCATCGGCATGACGCTGGTTATCCTGACGGGCGGTATCGATCTTTCCGTTGGCGCCGTGGCCGGCATCTGCGGCATGGTGGCCGGGGCGCTATTAACTAACGGCCTGCCCTTGTGGAACGGCAGCGTCATCTTTTTTAACGTGCCGGAAGTGATTCTGTGCGTCGCGCTTTTCGGCGTGCTGGTCGGCTTTGTGAACGGCGCGGTGATCACCCGCTTCGGCGTCGCGCCCTTTATCTGCACCCTGGGCATGATGTATGTCGCCAGGGGTTCAGCGCTGCTGTTCAACGACGGCAGCACCTACCCGAACCTTAACGGCATGGAAGCGCTGGGTAATACCGGTTTCTCCACCCTGGGATCCGGGACGCTGATGGGCATTTATCTGCCAATCTGGCTGATGATCGGCTTCCTGCTGCTGGGCTACTGGCTGACCACCAAAACTCCGCTGGGCCGCTATATCTACGCCATCGGCGGTAACGAATCCGCCGCTCGTCTGGCCGGCGTGCCTATCGTTAAGGCAAAAATCTTCGTCTACGCCTTCTCCGGCCTGTGCTCGGCGTTCGTTGGCCTTATCGTCGCCTCCCAGCTGCAAACCGCGCACCCGATGACCGGCAATATGTTCGAAATGGACGCCATCGGCGCCACCGTGCTCGGCGGAACCGCGCTGGCGGGCGGTCGCGGCCGGGTGACCGGCTCAATCATCGGCGCGTTCGTCATCGTCTTCCTCGCCGACGGCATGGTGATGATGGGTGTCAGCGATTTCTGGCAGATGGTCATTAAGGGCGTGGTTATCGTCACCGCCGTCGTCGTCGACCAGTTCCAGCAAAAACTGCAGAACAAAGTCATCCTGATGCGTCGTCATGAGGAGAAGCTGGCTGCGGCAGGCGCCACCAGTTAATCACGTCTTTATTACCCCGCCGGACGCTCTGCCGTCCGGCCTCTATAAGGGATGAAAAATATGCAAAGAAATTTCACACATAAAACGGTGGTTATCACCGGAGCCTGCCGCGGAATTGGCGCCGGTATTGCCGAGCGCTTTGCTCGCGACGGCGCGAATCTGGTGATGGTCTCTAACGCCGAGCGCGTTCATGAAACCGCGGAAACCCTGCGCCAGCGCTACCAGGCCGATATCCTGTCGTTACAGGTTGATGTCACCGATGAAGCGCAGGTGCAGTCGCTGTACGAGCAGGCGGCGGCGCGTTTCGGCGCCATCGACGTCTCTATCCAGAACGCGGGCGTGATCACCATCGACTATTACGATCGCATGCCGAAAGCCGACTTTGAAAAAGTGCTGGCGGTTAACACTACCGGCGTCTGGCTGTGCTGCCGCGAGGCCGCCAAATATATGGTCAAACAGAACCACGGCAGCCTGATCAACACCTCTTCCGGCCAGGGCCGCCAGGGGTTTATCTACACCCCGCACTATGCCGCCAGCAAAATGGGCGTGATCGGCATCACCCAGAGCCTGGCCCACGAGCTGGCGCCGTGGAATATCACCGTCAACGCCTTCTGTCCGGGCATTATCGAAAGCGAAATGTGGGATTACAACGACCGCGTCTGGGGCGAAATCCTCAGCACCGAGCAGAAACGCTACGGTAAGGGCGAGCTGATGGCGGAGTGGGTCGAAGGCATTCCGATGAAGCGCGCCGGTAAACCGGAAGACGTTGCCGGGCTGGTGGCGTTTCTCGCCTCCGACGACGCGCGCTATCTCACCGGGCAGACCATCAATATCGACGGCGGCCTGATTATGTCGTAATGCGGTCCCCCGGGTTGCGGCTGATGCCTTACCCGGGCTTCCGGTCGGCACAATTTTGTAGCCCGGATAAGGCGTTTACGCCGCAATCCGGGTAAATAACAGATCAGCACCGTCTGGTAGCCCGGACAGGCGCAACGCGCCGCCTCCGGGAACGCCAACTCCGGGCATGCTAAAGAATATTTTTTAGAGAGTGATAACTATGATCGCAAAAGATTTCGCCCAACAGCTGTTTAATCTGCAGGACCGCGTGGCCTTTGTAACCGGCGCGGGCAGCGGCATCGGTCAAATGATTGCTTACGGCCTCGCCAGCGCGGGCGCTCGGGTCGTCTGCTTCGATCTCCGCGAAGACGGCGGCCTTGCCGAAACCGTCAAAAATATCGAAGCCATCGGCGGCGAGGCCTGTTTTTACACCGGCGATGTACGCCAGCTTAGCGACCTACGCGCTGGGGTGGCGTTGGCAAAAAGCCGCTTCGGCCGCCTTGATATCGCCGTCAACGCCGCCGGTATCGCCAACGCCAATCCGGCGCTGGAGATGGAAACCGAGCAGTGGCAGCGGGTAATCGATATTAACCTCACCGGCGTGTGGAACTCCTGTAAAGCGGAAGCCGAACTGATGCAGGAAACGGGCGGCGGTTCGATTATTAATATCGCGTCCATGTCCGGCATTATTGTTAACCGCGGCCTCGATCAGGCCCATTACAACTGCTCCAAGGCGGGCGTTATCCACCTGTCGAAAAGCCTGGCGATGGAGTGGATCGGCAAAGGGATTCGGGTCAACTCCATCAGCCCCGGCTATACCGCCACGCCGATGAACACCCGCCCTGAGATGGTTCATCAGACCCGCGAATTCGAAAGCCAGACGCCGATCCAGCGTATGGCGAAGGTTGAGGAGATGGCCGGCCCGGCGCTGTTCCTCGCCAGCGATGCCGCGTCGTTCTGTACCGGCGTTGACCTGGTGGTCGATGGTGGTTTTGTCTGCTGGTAGAACGGACCGAATGCCAGTATGGATGTCAATATACTGTCAGCGACCGGCGAAGCAGTATGCAGGGTGGCGGCGCGATTGTTTTAACCGGTCGTTGTTCTCTCGCCGTCCATCCTGCTCCCATAAGCAGAAAAAAGGTGCCTTAAGGTTCCTTACCCAGCCTGCGGATAAGCGGGGATAGCTCCCCGCATACCGGCTACTTCTTTGTTTCGTAAGCGAGAACGGCCTCAAACTCCATACTACGTTCTTTGATGCTCAGCTCGCACAGCGAGTCGCGCACCATTAACGTCACTCCCAGCGCTGTCAGACACAGCACGATGATTGCCACCAGGGCGTATTTTGTCAGCATCTCGTTGCCTCCATGCGAAGAAGAGGCTACTATCCAACGTGCTAGGGTTGGATCGTGAGCCTCAGGTTGATGGGAACATCTCCTGGGGCTTCGTCTTTCTGAATCCTCACCTAAGCCTGAACGCAGAAAGCCTCAGGCACCCGCCGCCATCATACGCTTCCCTGCGCAATCCACTGTATATTTAACCATCTCAATCCCTTTTTCAGAAAACGTTTAGACGGCCTACATTCCGGGGAAGGTCACGCTGTTGCCCGGCGCTTCGCGATGCAGATGAATAAAGTTCAGATGGCGCTCGTACTGGTCAAGAATATCGGTGATCACCTGCTCTTTGCTGTAGTCCATCAGGTCGTTGCCCTGACTCCCCTCCAGCAGGAAGGTCTCCAGACGATAGTAGGTCGACTTCCCGCTGCGCGCCCGGTAGGTAAAACCGGGAATGGAGTACTGCTGCGGCCAGATCTGATAAACAAAGTTCTGCTCGTCGCCCATATGCACCAGCAGGTCGAGATGGCCCAGGCTGTCCCCCTCTTCCGGCGGCAGGCTTTTCAGCTCGACGTAAGCGCCGCGCAGCTTCAGCTCCTGCGCCACCTCTTCCATCGCCGGGAAGCACACCGTCTCCATCATCTGGCGGGTATAGCGCGTGCCGGGATAGTTCATCAGCCGCGACAGGCGCTTCTTCCAGCTCAGGCGATCCTGCACGCCCAGCGGTCGCGGGGCGGTGTCGCGGTTGGCGCTCTCGCGGCGATAATCTTCCACCTTCAACGACTTATACAACCCCGCCATCACGAAGAAGATCACAAAGCTAAACGGCAGCCCCATAATCACCGTCGCGTTCTGCAGAGCGGAAATGCCGTTAGTCATCAGCATCCCCAGGGTCAGCAGGCCGATGACCACCGACCAGAAGATGCGCAGCCAGTTTGGCGCATCGCTGTTGATATCCTTCAGCTTCGAAGTGAAGTTACCCAGCACCAGCGCCCCGGAATCCGCGGAGGTCACGTAGAACAGCAGGCCGGTAATGGTGGCGACCGAAGCGCTAAACGTAAACGCCGGATACTGCGCCAGCAGGTTATAGAAGCCGCGCTCCGGGTGGGCGACCGCCTCGGCGGCGAAGGCCGCATTGCCGTGGATGATTTCATACAGCGCGCTATTGCCGAACACCGACAGCCATAGCAGGGTAAAGGTGAACGGGATAATCAGCGTTCCCACCACAAACTGACGAATGGTGCGTCCACGTGAAATACGCGCCAGGAACAGACCGACAAACGGCGACCACGCCACCCACCACGCCCAGAAGAACAGGGTCCAGTTGTTCATCCACTCGACCGGGCGATCGAAGGCGAAGCTGTTGAGGGTCATGCCCATAAAACGATTCACGTAGTCGCCAACGTTAAGCACCAGCGCGTTGAGCAGGAACTCGGTATCGCCCATAAACAGGATGAACAGGATTAGCCCAAGGGCCAGCACCACGTTAAGCTCGGAAAGAATACGGATGCCTTTATCCACCCCGGAGGTCACCGAGATGGTGGCGATTATCACCGACAGTACGATCAGCGCCGCTTTCGCCCCCAGCGAATCCGGAATATTGAACAGCACGCTGAGGCCGTAGTTAAGCTGTACCACGCCAATTCCGAGGGTAGTGGCGATACCGAAGATGGTGCCGATCACGGCGGCGATATCCACGCTGTGGCCAATCGGCCCATTAATCTTCTTGCCGAAGATCGGATAGAGCGCGGAGCGGATGGTCAGGGGTAAATTATAACGATAGCTAAAGTATCCCAGCGCCATCCCCATCAGGGCATACATCGACCATCCGGTCAGCCCGTAGTGAAACAGCGTCCACACCATCGCCTGGCGCGCCGCCTCCATGGTCTGCCCCGCCCCTTCCGGCGGCTGCATATACTGGGTCACCGGCTCGGCGACGGAGAAGAACATCAGGTCGATGCCAATACCGGCGGCGAACAGCATTGCCGCCCAGCTGAGCACGCTAAATTCCGGCTTCGAGTGCTCCGGCCCGAGCTTCACCGAACCGAAACGCGAGCAGGCGATGCACACCACAAACACGATATAGAGCGTCGCGGCCAGCAAATAGTACCAGCCGAAGGTGCGGGAAACCCAGTTCAGGGTGCGGCCAATCCAGGCCACGGAAAAATCGCTGAAGAAGAGAGTCATCAGGGAAAACAACAAAATCAGTCCGGCGGAAGTGTAAAAAACCACCGGATTGATTTTGTCCTTTTCTCTGCTCGGCGAAAGGTCTGTCATCCATTCTCCTTACTGTTTTTGCAACTATTAGAACCAAAATCGGCAACAATTAAGACACATTTTATATTGAACGTCCAATCAAAAACCGCTTTAATAGATAAACAAAGCTGATGAATGGAGTCTGAGAAATGCCCAAACTGGGGATGCAACCGATACGGCAGCGGCAGCTGATTGACGCGACCCTGGCCGCCATCAATGAAGTGGGAATGCACGATGCCACCGTCGCGCAGATCGCCCGACGGGCTGGCGTATCGACCGGCATCATCAGCCACTATTTCAAGGATAAGAACGGGCTGCTGGAAGCGACGATGCGCGATATCACCGGCCAGCTGCGCCAGGCGGTGTTGAGCCGCCTGCACGCCCTGCCCGATGCCGGCCCGCGGGAACGCCTGCGCGCCATCGTGGCCGGCAACTTCGACGACAGCCAGATAAGCAGCGCGGCGATGAAGGCCTGGCTCGCCTTTTGGGCCAGCAGTATGCATCAGCCGATGCTCTATCGCCTGCAGCAGGTCAGCAGCCGACGACTGCTGTCGAATATCGTCTATGAATTCCAGCGCGCCCTGCCGCGCGAAGAGGCGCAGGAGGCCGGATACGGTCTCGCCGCGCTGATCGACGGGCTGTGGCTACGCGCGGCGCTGAGCGGTAAACCGCTGGATAAAGCCCGCGCAGAAACGCTCGCCGAGCACTTCATCAGCCAATATCTGCCACCGACTTCTCAATAATGGAGGACCCATGTCCCGAATGGCCGAACAGCAGCTTTACATCGACGGTGGTTATGTTTCCGCCACCAGCGGTAAAACCTTCGAGACGATTAACCCCGCTAACGGCGAAGTGCTGGCGACCGTCCAGGCCGCCGGCCGCGAAGACGTCGACCGGGCGGTAAAGAGCGCTCAAAAAGGGCAAAAAATCTGGGCGGCGATGAGCGCCATGGAACGTTCGCGCATTCTGCGTAAAGCGGTCGATATTCTGCGCGCTCGCAACGACGAACTGGCGCGTCTGGAAACTCTCGATACCGGCAAACCGCTGAGCGAAACCGCCGCCGTTGATATCGTCACCGGCGCAGATGTGCTGGAGTACTACGCGGGCCTGATCCCGGCGCTGGAAGGCAGCCAAATCCCGCTGCGCGACAGTTCATTCGTTTATACCCGCCGGGAACCGCTGGGGGTGGTCGCCGGGATCGGCGCCTGGAACTACCCGATCCAGATCGCCTTATGGAAATCGGCCCCGGCGCTGGCGGCCGGTAACGCGATGATCTTTAAACCGAGTGAAGTCACCCCGCTCACCGCCCTGAAGCTGGCGGAGATCTACCGCGAAGCGGGCCTGCCGGCGGGCGTATTTAATGTGCTACCGGGCACCGGTGCCGAAACCGGTCAGTATCTCACCAAGCATCCGGATATCGCCAAAATCTCCTTTACCGGCGGCGTCGCCAGCGGCAAAAAAGTGATGGCTAACGCCGCCGCTTCTTCACTGAAGGAAGTGACCATGGAGCTGGGCGGTAAATCACCGCTGATCGTCTGCGAAGACGCCAGCCTCGACCTCGCCGCCGACATCGCGATGATGGCTAACTTCTACAGTTCAGGCCAGGTCTGCACCAACGGCACCCGGGTATTCGTTCCGACGCGCCTGAAAGCGGCGTTTGAAGAGAAAATCCTCGCCCGCGTGGCGCGTATCCGCCCCGGCGATCTGTTCGCTGAAAGCACCAACTTCGGGCCGCTGGTGAGTTTTCCGCACCGCGATAACGTGCTGCGCTACATCGAGACCGGTAAGCAAGAAGGCGCGCGCCTGCTGTGCGGCGGCGAAGCGCTGAAAGGCGAAGGCTTCGACCGCGGCGCGTGGGTCGCCCCGACGGTGTTTACCGACTGCGATGACCAGATGACCATCGTTCGCGAAGAGATCTTCGGCCCGGTGATGTCCATTCTGAGCTACGACGATGAGGAAGAAGCGCTCCGCCGCGCCAACGCCACCGAATATGGCCTTGCCGCCGGCGTCGTTACGCCGGATTTAAACCGCGCCCATCGCCTGATTCATCGGCTGGAGGCCGGGATCTGCTGGATCAACACGTGGGGCGAGTCCCCGGCGGAGATGCCGGTCGGCGGCTACAAGCACTCCGGCATTGGCCGCGAAAACGGCGTGCAGACGCTGCACAGCTACACCCAGATAAAATCCATCCAGGTTGAGATGGGTCAGTTTCAATCCATATTTTAACCAGGAGGTCATTTTTGCAGTTTGACTACATTATTATTGGTGCCGGTTCCGCCGGCAACGTACTGGCTACACGACTGACGGAAGATCCCGATACCACCGTCCTGCTGCTGGAAGCGGGCGGCCCGGATTACCGTTTCGACTTCCGCACCCAGATGCCCGCCGCGCTGGCCTTTCCCCTACAGGGTCGGCGCTATAACTGGGCCTACGAGACCGAGCCTGAACCGCATATGAACCATCGCCGCATGGAGTGCGGACGCGGGAAGGGCCTCGGCGGATCCTCGTTAATCAACGGTATGTGCTATATCCGCGGCAACGCTATGGATCTTGATAACTGGGCCTCGGCGCCGGGGCTTGAGCACTGGAGCTACCTCGACTGCCTGCCCTACTACCGCAAAGCGGAAACCCGCGATATCGGCGCCAACGATTACCACGGCGGCGACGGCCCGGTCAGCGTCACCACGCCAAAGCAGGGCAACAATCCGCTGTTCCACGCGATGATTGAAGCCGGCGTACAGGCCGGCTACCCGCGCACCGACGATCTCAACGGCTACCAGCAGGAAGGGTTTGGCCCGATGGATCGTACCGTGACGCCGCAGGGACGCCGCGCCAGCACCGCGCGCGGCTATCTCGACCAGGCCCGCGCGCGTCCTAATTTGACTATTCGCACCCACGCGCTGACCGATCATATTATTTTTGCCGGCAAGCGCGCCGTCGGCGTCGAATGGCTGGAGGGCGACAGCACCGCGCCGTCAAAAGCCACCGCTAATAAAGAAGTGCTGCTCTGCGCGGGCGCTATCGCCTCGCCGCAGATCCTGCAGCGCTCCGGCGTCGGCAGCCCGGAACTGTTGCGCCAGTTCGATATTCCGCTGGTTCACGCCCTGCCCGGCGTCGGCGAGAACCTGCAGGATCATCTGGAGATGTACCTGCAGTACGAATGTAAAGAGCCGGTGTCGCTCTACCCGGCGCTGCAGTGGTGGAATCAGCCGAAAATCGGCGCCGAGTGGCTGTTCGGCGGGACCGGCATCGGCGCCAGCAACCAGTTTGAAGCGGGCGGATTTATCCGCAGCCGCGAGGCGTTTGCGTGGCCGAATATTCAGTACCACTTCCTGCCGGTGGCGATTAACTACAACGGTTCAAACGCGGTGAAAGAGCACGGATTCCAGTGCCACGTCGGTTCCATGCGCTCCCCGAGCCGCGGCCACGTGCGTCTGAAATCGCGCGACCCGCACCAGCATCCGGCGATCCTGTTCAACTATATGTCGCATGAACAGGACTGGCAGGAGTTCCGCGACGCCATTCGCATCACCCGTGAGATCATGAGCCAGCCGGCGCTGGATAACTATCGCGGCCGGGAGATCAGCCCGGGCATTGAGTGCCAGAGCGATGCCGAACTGGATGAGTTCGTACGCAACCATGCGGAAACCGCCTTCCACCCCTGCGGTACCTGCAAGATGGGCTACGACGAGATGGCGGTGGTGGATGGCGAAGGTCGGGTTCACGGGCTGGAAGGCCTGCGCGTGGTCGACGCCTCGATTATGCCGCAGATTATTACCGGCAACCTTAACGCGACCACGATTATGATTGGCGAAAAAATGGCTGATGCCATTCGCGGCCGCCAGCCGCTGCCGAAGAGCACCGCGGCGTACTATGTGGCGAACGGCGCGCCGGTTCGGCGGTAAGAGTAAGCCCCGCCCCTCTCCCTGCGGAGAGGGTTAGGGTAAGGGAAAACTAGCGAAAATCTTCCAGCCGCTTTATCTGCCGTCCATCAGCATCAAAATTCTCCGGCGCCAGCCACGCTCGCAGCGCCGCGTCGCGCGCGGGCCATTCGCTATCGATAATCGACAGCATATCGCTATCGCGGGTGCGTCCTTTACGCACCATCCTCTGGCGAAGACGCCCTTCCCAGGTAAACCCCAGCCGGTCGGCGGCGCGGCGGGAGGCGAGGTTCATTGAGTCGCATTTCCACTCCAGCCGACGATAGCCGTGAGCAAAACCATTTTGCAGCAGCAGCCAGACTGCCTCGGTCCCGAGCGGCGTATTTTTCATCGCCCGCGACCAGGTGACGTGCCCTATCTCCACCGTGCCCATCGCCCGCTCAATCGCCATATAGCTGACCAGCCCGACGGCCCGCTCGGCGTGGAGATCGATAACCGCATACGGCACCAGCCCATCGTCCATGACCTTGCCGGTAATCCAGTGCACCGTTGACTCCACGCTCTGCGGACAGTTGCTGGCAAGCCACGTCCAGTCGCTGTCGTCGCCGAGGGTGTAGGCGGCAAACAGATCCGCCGCGTGCCGCTCGGTAGCCAGCGGCTCCAGCCGGCAAAAGCGGCCATTTAACGCCGTGCGGCGCAGAAGCCCAGCGCCCTGCCACCCGGGCACGCGATCGTTGACCTGCTGACCAAACTCATTGATTTCCGGCACGCTTATCTCTCCCGTAGTGTTATCAGGTTGTTATATCAAGAAACCCGGATTGCAGGAAGATGCTGGCAGAATAAGCTATTGAGTTAAGATGGGATGAAAATCAGCCCCGTTCGCGCGAGGCTTAGCGGGGCTACGAGTGGGTGGCCCGGGTCAGGCGATTACGCCGCGACCCGGGAAATCATCCCCTTACTTCGCCAGGCTCGCGAAGCGGGCGAATACCGCATCAAAAATCGCCAGCCCTTTTGCCACCTGTTCGGCGCTGATGGTGCACGGCGGCACCACGTGAATGCGATTTTCCACGACGAACGCCAGCAGGCCGGCTTCGGTCAACGCGCCTTTAATGGCCGCCATATCGGCAGCGCCCAGCGGCGTTTTTCGTTCGCGGCTGCTAACCAGCTCCAGCGCCTGGAACAGACCGCGGCCGCGCACGTTGCCGATAATCGCGTGCTTCTCCGCCAGCGTTTCCAGCCCCGGACGCAGCACCTCGTTGCCGATGATCGCCGCGTTCTCTACCACCTTCTCTTCTTTCATCGCGTCAATGGTGGCGACAATCGCCGCCATCGCCAGCGGATGGCCGGAATAGGTCAGGCCGCCGGCAAAGAAATGGTCATCAAAGTAGCGGGCGATCGGCTCGCTGATCAGCACGCCGCCGGCCGGGACGTAGCCGGCGTTAACCCCTTTGGCGAACGTCACCAGATCCGGCACCACGCCGTCCTGCTCGAAGGCAAACCAGCTCCCTGTGCGGCCAAAACCGGCCATCACTTCATCGAGGATCAATATAATACCGAACTCGTCAGCCAGCGCCCGCACGCCCTGCATATAGCCCTCCGGCGGCACCAGAATCCCGGCGGTCCCCGGGATCGACTCCAGCAGAATCGCGGCAATCGCGTTCGGGCCTTCGCATTCAATCATCCGCCGCAGATGGGCCAGCGCGCGCTGGCACTCCTCTTCTTCCGTCGTGGCGTTAAATTCGCTGCGGTAGAGATAGGGGTTAAAGAAGTGAACGTGACCGCGCGAATACTCGTTCGGTACGCGCCGCCAGTCGCCGGTAGCGGCAATCGCGCTGCCGGTATTGCCGTGATAGGAACGATAGGCGGAGAGCACTTTATCGCGCCCGGTATAGAGCCGCGCCATACGGATGGCGTTCTCATTGGCGTCGGCGCCGGCGTTGGTGAAGAACACTTTGCTAAAGCCTTCCGGCGCCAGCTCGACAATCCGCTTCGCCGCTTCGCCGCGGGCGAGGTTGGCGGTGGCGGGAGCGATAGTCACCAGCGCTTCCAGCTGGGCCTTCATCGCCGCCAGTACGCGAGGGTGCTGGTAGCCAATGTTGACGTTGACCAGTTGGCTGCTGAAATCGAGGTAAGTATTGCCTTCGTAATCCCACAGCTCGCAGCCTTTTGCCCCGGCGATCACCAGCGGATGTAAATTGCCCTGCATCGACCATGAATGAAACACATAAGCGCGATCCAGCTGCCGAACTTCATCATTGCTTATCGCTACCTCGTTCTGTAGTGCCAGCTTCATACCCTGCCCTCTCTCATGTCGTTGTTGTTGGCCTCATCATTGGCCGTTCAGGGAAGAAACGGATAGAGCCAGTCAGGCGAAAATGATGTGACACCGTGTCACATCGCCGCGCGCCGACTGGCCCTGTGCCCGCGCGCGCGGGGTTTCTATAGTGGGAACGACAACCTGCACAGGAGAATGAAATGGCAACGAGCAAAGTGGTGTTTATTACCGGGGCGACCTCGGGTTTTGGGGAAGCGGCGGCGCAGGTCTTCGCCGATGCGGGCTGGTCGCTGGTGCTGAGCGGACGCCGTTTTGAGCGGCTGAAGACGTTACAGGATAAGCTCGCCTCGCAGGTACCGGTGCATATTATCGAACTCGACGTGCGCGATAGCGATGCGGTCGCCGCGGCCGTGGCGGCCCTGCCCGCTGATTTCGCCGACATCACGACATTGATTAACAACGCCGGACTGGCGCTGTCGCCGCAGCCCGCGCAGAAAGTGGATCTGGACGACTGGAAAACGATGATCGATACCAACGTCACCGGGCTGGTCAACGTGACCCACGCGCTGCTGCCGACGCTGATTAACCACGGCGCGGGGGCGAGCATCATCAATATCGGCTCTATCGCCGGGCAGTGGCCCTATCCCGGCAGCCACGTCTACGGCGCCAGCAAGGCTTTCGTGAAGCAGTTTAGCTATAACCTGCGCTGCGATCTGCTCGGGACCGGGGTGCGCGTGACCGATCTCGCGCCGGGGATTGCCGAGACGGAATTTACCCTGGTGCGCACCAAAGGCGACCAGGCGGCGTCAGACAACCTGTATCGCGGCACCACGCCGCTGAGCGCGCGGGATATTGCCGAACAGATGTTTTACATCGCCACGCTGCCGGATCATATGAATATCAACCGGGTCGAGGTGATGCCGGTGCGCCAGGCCTGGCAGCCGTTCGCCATCGATCGGGATTAAGGTTTGGTAGACCGGAGACGCGCATCAGACATCGCGCTCGGGCCTGGTAGCCCGGACAGGCGCGATAAGCGCCGCCTCCGGGACGGTGTTGAGGGGTTCCGTTCACTATTATCCCGCAGAAAATGTCTCACCGTGGTACGTGAACGGGTAAAGGGGGAGAAAACCGTCTCCCCCTTTACAATCCCCGCGGTCCCGCAAAGAAATCGGTGCTGCGCACTGCGCTCACCTCCCGGACCTCAGGTTCGCCGATTTCAGCGGGGGCCAGGGCATCGCTGCATATCACGTTGTTTCAGAGACATATCCGCTGCTGCATGAAAATCTCCCGGAGGCGGCGCTTACGCGCCTGTCCGGGCTACCCAATCTGCCACCCTCCAACACCGAGCCCGAAAATCCCGGGTCGCGGCGTAAATGCCTTACCCGGGCTACATGACCGCAGACGGCTGGAAACCCGTAGCCCCGGTAAGCGCAGCGCCACCGGGGAGATTGGCCGCTGATGCTTACCGGCTGCTCTGCAAAAACTGCCTGACGCGCTCGGAATCCGGGTTGCTGAAAAACTTCTCCGGCGGCGCTTTCTCAATCAACAACCCTTTTTCGAGAAACACCACCTCATCCGAGACCTGGCGCGCAAAATCCATCTCATGAGTCACCACCACCATCGTGTAGCCCTCGGCGGCCAGCGCCTTCATCACGCCCAGCACCTCGTTGACCAGCTCGGGGTCCAGCGCCGAGGTCGGCTCATCAAACAGAATGACCTCCGGCGACATCGCCAGCGAACGGGCAATCGCCACCCGCTGCTTCTGTCCGCCGGAGAGCGTAATCGGATAAACGTCGGCTTTATGCGCCATCCCCACTTTCTCCAGCTGCTGCATGGCGATGGCTTTCGCTTCATCACGCTTCATCCCCTTCACGTGCAGCAGCGCTTCGCTGACGTTCTGCTGCACCGTCAGGTGCGGCCACAGGTTAAAGCTCTGGAACACCATGCCAACCCGCTCGCGGATTTTCGACAGCTGGCGGTGGGACATCGCCCGGCCATTATGCTCATCAATACCCAGCCGCTGGCCGCTGATGCGGATCTCGCCGCGATCCGGCTGTTCCAGCCAGTTCATGCAGCGCAGCAGCGTCGATTTACCCGACCCCGACGAGCCGAGAATGCTCACCACGGTCCCCTTCTCTACCGTCAGATTGATATCACGAAGAACTTCAACGTTATCAAACTGTTTAGAGACGTTTTTGACGCTTACTGCAGTGGTATCAGACATGACTCATTCCTCTTCTGACTCCCCAGGCGCTCAGACGCTTAATCAGCAGCTCCAGCAGGATGCTGATCGCCCAGTAGAGCCCAATCGCGACGATAAAGGCGTTAAACGGGATAAAATAAGTGGCCTGCACGCTGTTAGCCGCAGCGGTTATCTCCTGGACGGTGATAATGCTGAGAAACGCGGTATCTTTCAGGCAGATAATCAGCTGGTTGCCCATCAGCGGTAGCGCTGAAGAGAGAATATTGGGCAGAATAATGCGGCGGAATATTTTGTAGCGCGAAAATCCCTGCGCCACCGCGGCCTCGATATAGCCACCGGAAAATACCCGACGCTGGCTGCGTAAAATCTCAAAAAAATAGGCGCCGTGGTAGATAACTAAGGCGATTAGGCCTGCGGTCCAGGGTTCCATACTAATACCAACTTGCGGTAGCCCGTAATAGAGCAAATAGGCAAGAATCAAAAAAGGAATCGCCCGCATTAAGCTAACAAAGGCAATAATAAGCCGGTTAAGGGTTTTCTTTTGATATTCGGTTAAATAGCACAGGACCACACCGATAATTAATCCGGCGATGGCCGCGGTAATAAAAAGCTCAAGGGTGGCGAGTAAACCGGCAATAAAGCTGTCGCGCACCGACCAGATAACGGCCCACTGATTCATAGCACCTCCTGTATTTATCGCGCCAGACGTTTCGCTTTACGCTCGGCCATCCCCTGCAGTTTCAGCAGCAGGCCAATAATCACCACGTACAGTAGACCCGCCGCCAGAATTGGCGAAAGAGGTTCATAGGTGACCGAGGAAATTCGGTTAGTGACGCGCGTCAAATCCACCACGCCAATCACCGCAATGGCCGGGCTACCCTTGATCAGGAACGACATCTCGTTAACCAGCGCGGGCAGGCTTTCAATCCACATCTGCGGCAGCATGATATAGCGGAAGTAGGCCCAGCGACGCATTCCTACCGACTCCGCCGCTTCCCGCTGTTCGCGGGGGAAGGTGCGAAAGGCGTTGCGCCAGATTTCGGCGTTAAAGGCCGAGGTATTGAGCGTCAGCGCCACAATCGCCGCGACGTTTTTATCGAGGTTGATCCCGACGGTCGGCAGAGAAAGAAACAGGAACAGCACCAGCGTGACCAGCGGCGTCGCGCGGGCAAGGCTGATATAGACCACCAGCAGCTGATCGATAACCGGGATACGCAACATGCGCACCAGGGCAATCAGCAGACCGATCGCCACGCCAAAAGCAATGGCGATGGCCGAAATCCAGAGGGTCGTCCATGCGCCTTCAATCAGTAACTGCCAGGAAATTGCATCCATGAAGCCCTCCTTCACCTAAACAGGCGGCGGTTTCCCGCCGCAGAACCCATTACAGACCGGCTAATTTATGGAACTGTTCCGGGCTGGTGATTGGCACGTTCGGAAGATCGTCATAGGTTTCGCCAAACCACTTTTTCTGTAGTTCCGCGAGCTTGCCGGTCTCCTTCATGTGGTTCATAAATTTGGTCATATAGGCCAGCAGCTGCGGCGAGTTTTTCGGGATCGGCCACGCCATATAGCCCGGGCCGGATACCGCCAGCCCCTTGGCGAACACCTTCGGTTTGGCCTTCGCCAGATCGTTGACTGAGATAACCACGTTAATCACGTAATCCAGCCGTTTGTTGGCAAGGTCGGCGTAGGCTTCAGGATAGGAGGGATACTCCACCACCGGCCCCAGCTTGCCGCCGGTTTTCTCCAGCATCGCTTTCAGTTCCGGCAGCCGCGCCAGCAGCGCGCTGCCCGCCTGGACGCCCACTTTTTTCCCGCTCAGTTCGGCAATGGTGTTCAGGGAGTTATCGCCCGCGCGTTTAACAAAATAGTGCTGCGCTGACGCCCACGGCGGCGTGAAATCAAAAACCTTGAGACGGTCGTCGGTAATCACCGCGCCGGTTAACGCCATATCGTATTGCCCGGTGGAAACCGCCGCCAATAATCCGGTCCACGGCAGAATGCTCTGGTCAACGTTGAATTTCGCGTATTTACGTAATTCATCGAGCATATCTTTGTTAAAGCCATCCGCCTGGCCGTTATTCATAAAGTTAAAAGGCGCGTAATCATCTTCGGTCGCGACTTTCAGGGTGCCGGATTTTTCTATTTCCGGAAGATCTGCGGCGGCTGCGTGATAAGAAAAGGCCATCGCCATGATGGCGCCCAGACAAATTGAACCTAATGATTTGTTCATTAATTCACCCCTAATTAATTCGCCAGACGTGTTCATTCCAGAACATGAAAAGGTTTTGCAAAATATGTGCCGACGGAAGTTCCGAACCGCGACTGATGAATGCGTTTTTACTGTAGGGAGCGTTTTTAATTTCCGGATAGAGCCAGATTCACCGCGCGGATGTGTCAGTCATTCTCAGGGTGGTATGGAATTTGCTCGAGTTTCTGTACTGAGCGTTTGAGTAAGGAGCCTGGCATGATCCGACACCTGTTACACGTTGATTTCGACCCGCGCCGCGGTTTGCAGGAGCAGGTGCGCGAGACGCTGATTAACGCCATTCTGGGCGGTATTTTTTCCGCCGACACGCCGCTTCCCTCCTGCCGCCAGCTGGCCAGCCAGCTGCGGGTATCGCGTAACACCACGGCGCTGGTTTTTGAGGGGCTGGTTAACGAAGGCTATCTGCTGAGCCGTCCGCGCAGCGGTTACTACCTGCACCCGGATTATCAGCATGCCAGCCGCGCCGCCGCGCCGGAAGCTGCACCCCAGGATGAGCGTTCTGCACCACGCTGGGGCACGCGGCTGCAAATCACGCCCAGCCAGCAGGAGTCGATTCTGAAACCGGCCGGCTGGATGAACTACCGCTATCCGTTTATCTACGGTCAGCCGGATACCCGCCAGTTTCCGCTGGCGACCTGGCGTTCGGCGGCAAACTGGCTGCACGGCGGCGTGCGCGACCCGGCGTGGGTGGTGGATCATATCGATCAGGACGTACCGATGCTGATTGAGCAGATCCGCACCCGGGTGCTGCCCAAGCGCGGCATTGTCGCCTCGCCGGACGAGATTCTGATTACCCTCGGTTCGCAAAACGCGCTTTACCTGCTGACGCGCCTGCTGATGTCATCCAGCACGCGCGTTGGCGTGGAGAATCCCTGTTTTCGCGAGGCCATTAACACCTTTCTGCTCGCCGATACCGATATCGTGCCGCATCCGGTGGATGAGCAGGGGATCGTCCTCAATGACGCCCCCTGCGATTACTACTATGTGACGCCCGGCCACCAGGTGCCGACCGGGGTAGCCATGAGCAAAGCGCGGCGCAGCCAGCTGCTGGAGCATGTCGCTCACCATGACGCGGTGATAATTGAGGACGATTACGACTCTGAAAGTAACTTTATGCTCAACCCGCTGCCGGCGCTGAAGGCCAGCGATCGCTGCGGTAGAGTGATCTACGTGAGCAGCCTGTCAAAAGCGCTATCGCCGGGCCTGCGGCTGGGCTTTATGGTCGCTGACCCGGATCTGATTGATGAAGCCCGGGCGCTGCGCCGTCTGGTGTACCGCCATCCGCCGACCAATATTCAGTATCAGATGGCCCATTTCCTCGCCCAGGGCCACTATGAAACCCACCTGCGGCGCTACCATTACGACTCGGCCCAGCGCTGGGACCGTCTCAACAACGCGCTGCAGCAGCATCTGCCGGAGTGCCAAATCATCCCCGGCAGCGAACACGCCAACGCGTTCTGGCTGGCCACGCCGGAGCAAATCAACACCCAGCAGCTGACCTGGCGCGCCGCCCACGCCGGGGTGCTGATTGAGCCCGGCGCGCGGCATTTCCTCAGCGACGCGCCGCCGGCTAACTTCTTCCGGATGGGGTTTCACGCCATTAATCCTGACGCTATCGAACAAGGCGTGGAGGTGCTGCGCGGCCAGCTGGCGCAGATGGGCTGAGCGCCGGGCCCCGCGTCCTCACGGTCATGATGACAAATAAGGGTGAACGGCGGAAACAATCAGACCGACGGCAAAACACATAAAGACGATGCCACCGGTTTTATTCAACTTAACAAAGGCATTCCCGGACGACATTTTCGTTTTTACGCTGTGTGCGAAAAGGCCGTAGAGTGAATGAATGACAACAACCAGAATACAGAAGGTTATCGACAGCACGCTGAACTGCGGAATAAAGGGCTGCTGGGGATGAATAAACTGGGGGAACAGCGCCATAAAAAACACAATGGGTTTGGGATTAAATAGCGACACCAGCAACCCCTGACGAAACCGGTAGCTGGCGGAAGGTATCACGTCCTCTGAAGACGAAAGAGGTTGATTCAGTACGCGGGGCACCGAGCGATAGAGTTTTATGCCCAGATAGATCAGATAGGCCGCCCCGACCCCCTTGACGATCAACAGCGTCAGCTGAGAAGTGGTAATCAGCACGCCAACGCTGCTGGCGGCAATAATCGAGATGACCCCCATTCCAACCGCCACGCCGATGATCCCCGCCATCGCATTACGCAGATTGTAATTCAGCGTGTTGGTCAGCGTCAGTAATACTCCGGGTCCGGGACTGGCAATGGTCAAACTGGCGATCAGAATATAAATGTAGAGCTGCTGCATTGAAAAAAGATCCTGTACAGAACAGGGCGCCACTCCGCCCCTGAAATGATTAACGACGTAGTATCTTCAGGACGTGCGTGCGCTCAGCGTCAAAAGCACAACCGTACATGATTTTTTGTACACTACAGTAACAATTTTAAATTGTCATTAAATTTAAAATTATCCATATAATTCATTAAAATAAATAATAATCGTTTATTTTAATATCATTATCCTGCTATTTATCCCTTAAAAGATTACGGATAAGTAAACCTGTATAACGCAGCTAAAACGCCATCGTTATTATCCCGGCGACGATCGCCGATGGACTAGCGGTATTGTTCAAACTCCACGGCTTCGCGAACCTGGAGCAGCGCCGCGCGCAGGCTATCCAAGGGGACTGAACCAAGGGCGATGCGGAGCGCCTGCGGCACGTTCGCGGCAGCGCAAAACGGTTCGGCGGTCGACACGGAAATATGGCGATCCATCAGCATTTTCACCAGCCGATCGGCCCGGCTCTCCTCGCCCAGAGGCAGCCAGAGGAAGTACGAACTCGGATGGCTCACAAAGGGAAGCGCGCCGAGCGTCTCACGCGCGAGCGACTGCCGCAGCCGCGCATCCCGTCGTTTCTGCGCCGCAAAACGCGCAACCGTCCCATCATCAATCCAGGCGCAGATCAGCGAGCTCATCAGCGAAGGGGTATTCCACGTCGTGGCCCGTATGGCGCGTACAATCTCAGACCGATAGCGGGACGGGCAGATAACCGCCCCCACGCGCAGCCCGGTGGCGACGTTTTTCGAAAAACCGGTGATATAAACCGTTCTTTCCGGCGCATAGCTGGCCAGCGGCGGCGGCGGATTGCGGACCAGCCAGGCGTATGCGGTATCTTCAATAATCAGCAGGTCATGCAGGCGCGCGAGGTCCGTCAGCGCCTGCCGCTGGCGAGAAGTGAGCACCCAGCCGAGCGGATTGTGCAGCGTCGGCATGGTATAAACCGCCCGTACCCGCCGCTGCCGGCACAGCTGGTGAAGCGCTTGCAGATCCGGCCCCTCCGCGCGACAGGGGATCGCCACCAGTTCCAGATGATAAAGCGCGGCCAGGGCCTTAAAGCCCGAGTAGGTCAGCGCATCAACCGCCACCACATCGCCGGGGCGCAGAAGGCCCATCACGGTCACCGCCAGCCCGTGCTGGGCGCCGCTGACGATCAGCACGTTTTCCGCGTCGGGCGCAAAGCGGCTACCGGTCAAATGGCGGGCGATAGTTTCGCGCTCGGAGAGCCGCCCGGCATGAGGCTGGTAGCGCAGATGAGATTCAATATCCCCCGCCATCGCCAGCCGCCTGAGCGCCTCGCGCAGCGCATCCCCCTGCGCCGGCAGCGAAGGATAGTTGAAGTTGAGATCGATAACATCGCCCGCCACCGACTGCTGATCGACGCCGTGCCCCGGCGGCAGCGAGATATCCCGCACAAAGGTGCCGCGCCCGGTTTCGCCGCTGACCAGCCCCATTGCTTCCAGTTCACGATAAACGCGGGTGGCCGTGGCCAGCGAGATGCGTTCATCGGCGGCAAGGGTACGATGGGTCGGCAGACGGGTTCCGGCCGGCATCTGTCCGCGATGAATCGCCTGCGCGTATCTGTCGACAATGGTTTTGTATCGGGCTTTCATCGGTGAATGTATCTATGACAATAATTTGATTGTATTAGATTAAGAACACTACCATCGCTTCAGACATTGCTCAAGCGGGCACTGCACAGCCAATATTGCGAGGTTAGCGTGGTAGATTCAGCGGTTCATAACACAGCTCCGGGGCCGTGGTCCGGATGGCTTAATGGTTTGCTGGGCGTCATCATTTTTAGCGGTTCGCTGCCCGCGACGCGTCTGGCGGTGCTGGAGATGGACCCTTTTCTATTGACCTTTCTGCGCGCCTCCATCGCCGGGCTCCTGGCCATCGTGCTGGTGGTCGGCTTTCGCCAACAACGCCCGCACCTGTCGCAGCTTATGCCGCTGGCGATTGTCTCGTCAGGGGTGGTGATCGGTTTTCCGCTGCTCACGGCGCTGGCGCTGCGACACGTCACTTCAGCGCATTCGATAGTTTTTCTTGGGCTTTTGCCGCTGACGACGGCCATTTTTGGCGTGCTGCGCGGCGGCGAACGTCCGCGTCGCGCTTTCTGGATCTTTTCGGTTATTGGCAGCCTGCTGGTGGTGGGATTCGCCCTGACGCAAAACGCGGCGGCGTCGCTCAGCGGCGATCTGCTGATGCTGGCGGCGGTGATCGTCTGCGGCCTGGGCTATGCGGAGGGCGCGAAGCTGACCCGGGAGCTCGGCGGCTGGCAGGTGATTAGCTGGGCGCTGATTATGGCGCTGCCTTTTATGCTGGTGGCCTCGTGGATGACCCGGCCAGCGTCATGGGGCGCCCTGACGGTATCGACCTGGGCTGCGCTCGGCTACGTGTCGGTTTTCAGTATGCTTATCGGTTTTATCTTTTGGTACAAAGGGCTGGCCGCTGGCGGTATCGCCGCCGTCGGCCAGCTCCAGCTATTACAGCCATTCTTCGGGCTTGGCCTGGCGGCGGCGCTGTTGCACGAAACCGTCAGCCCCGTGATGCTGGCGGTGACGCTGGGCGTGATTCTGTGCGTTGTCGGTTCGCGTAAATTTGGCCGCTGAAGCCGTTCCCAAAGGCGGGTTGCTAATATTGCCCTGGTAGCCCGGACAGGCGCGCAGCGCCGCCTCCGGGACGGTGTTGAGGGGTTCCGTTCATTATTATCCCGCAGAAAATGTCTCACCGTGGAACGTGAACGGGTGAAGGGGGAGAAAACCGTCTCCCCCTTTACAATCCCCGCGGTCCGGCAAAGAAATCGGAGCTACGCACTGCGCTCATCTCCCGGTTCGCCGATTTCAGCGGGGGCCAGGGCATCGCTGCATATCACGTTGTTTCAGAGACATATCCGCTGCTGCATGAAAATCTCCCGGAGGCGGCGCGT
>NZ_PDEL01000011.1:244153-244309 GCF_002556465.1 Klebsiella sp. MBT K-1
GGGCCAGGGCATCGCTGCATATCACGTTGTTTCAGAGACATATCCGCTGCTGCATGAAAATCTCCCGGAGGCGGCGCGTCGCGCCTGTCCGGGCTTGTATGATTAACCCGTCAGAAAGAACCGGCCAGTTCTCTCTGATGGCGGTCCGGATGCCGT
>NZ_PDEL01000012.1:0-197987 GCF_002556465.1 Klebsiella sp. MBT K-1
GATAACCACGGCTGGAAGCTGACGCTGTCGCAGAACATCGCCATCGGAATGGGGCCGGAGTTCCGCCCGATGCTGCGCTTCTACGTAACCGGCGGCCAGGTGGATAACAAGCGCACCGCGAAGGTCAACGGCACCAAAGATGAACAGCTGGATTCGCTGAACGTCGGCGGCATGTTTGAAGCGTGGTTCTAAAAGCTGACGGATTCACCAGGGGAAACAGGCTGGCGCGCGCCAGCCTGTCCGCTCGCTCAGCCCTCTCAATGCACCGTCAGGCGCAGGGCCAGGTCCTGCGGGTAGGGGTCAAAGTAGTTCTGCGCCTGTAGGTAACGATCCGGATATTCGGCCAGATAGTGCTTAAGCAGCGTTATCGGCGCAAGGATGGGCAGCAGCCCGGAGCGATAGTTAAGGATCACCTCCCGCAGCTCGCCGCGCTGGCGGCTGTTTAGCTGGTTACGAAAGTAGCCCTGAATATGCATCAGCACGTTGGTGTGGTTTTTACGCGAGGCGGGCTGCTTGAGGATCGCCATCAGTTTTTCGCGGTACACCGCAAAGAAAGCCTCCAGATCCTGCCACTCGTGGAGCGACGCAACGAACGGACCAATCTCGCGATACCCCGGCTGATGATGGGCCAGCAGCTGAAGTTTATAGCGACTATGAAAATCCAGCAGCGCACGACGCGTGAGGCCATTTTTGCGCAGGCTATTCAGCTCGTGCAGGGCGAAGACCCGCTCGACGAAGTTTTCACGCAGCGCAGGATCGTGCAGGCGACCATCCTCCTCAACCGGTAGCCAGGGGTATTTCTCCATCAGCGCGGCGGTAAACAATCCTGTGCCTTCTTTACGCCCGCGGTTGCCCTTTTCATCGTACAGCCGAACGCGCTCCATGCCGCAGCTGGGCGATTTGGCGCAGACGATAAATCCCGACAGTTCGCCCAGCGTGGAGAGATGGGCGTTGGCGAAATCGGCCATCTTCTCCGTCACGTCGTCGTGCGGGGCATGGCTAAAGCGCATGCGAAGCTCCCCCTCGGTCGTCTGCACCAGCCGCAGCGCCGGGCGCGGAACGGGCAGGCCGATAGCCATCTCCGGGCAGATGGGTTTAAACGCCACCCACTGCGCGAGCTCATCCATTACAAAGCCCATTCGCTTGTGCCCGCCGTCGAATCGCACGGCTGAACCGGTTAAACATCCGCTGATCCCAATGACAGGTTGCGTGTTCATGGCGTTGTCCTCTTTTAATGTACCGCTCGGGTGAAGAAAAGGGTCACCGTGGCGACGGTAATGCCGAATTTCTTCATCTCGGTTTTGTTGAACAGATGCGCATCGTCCTGCAGGAACATCCAGTCGTCGAAGTGCAGCAGCCAGGTGCTTCCGCTGGCCGTCACGTTCATGCTGTAGCGCCAGTGAAAAGCGTTGCCCGCCGCCTTGCCGGTCGCCACCCCGGCGATGTCGCCCGCGGTGCCTTCATAACGGTCGGCGCCGATACGGCGAATGCGCCATACCCGCTGCTGCTTTTCGCCGTCGTCATAGACAAAGCGCTCGTGAAGCGTCAACGTGTCGCCAACCACGTCGCCGTCAATCGCCACGTGGAAGCGGCGCAGCTGCTTGCCGTTGCGATCCTGAATCATCCCCCAGGCTTCCGTTTTGCCCTGAAAGTAGCGGAAAATGTCCAGTGCCGGCTGCTGCTGCCGATAGTCGGCGACTTCAGCGCTGCAGCCCGCCAGCGCCAGCATCAGCAGCGCGAGGCCAAAGGTCAGAATGCGTTTCATGGTGTACCTCCGATCAACTGCTGACGCAGTTCGGGATAGGTGGTGCCGGGATCGAGCCAGATAGCGAGAAAGCGCGTACTGAACGCTGCCGACTGGCGCGGCCCCAGCGCAGTAAACGTGGGCTGCGCGGCGCTGGCGCGATACCAGAACTGGCCCTCGCCGCCGCTCACCACGAACGCCAGCTGCGTGCCCGATGCGACGTCCGGCCAGAGTCCTCGCAGCATGCGCAGCCAGGCCTCGCTTTGCGGCTCCTGTTGCAGAATGCCCTGCGCCCGCCACTGGTCGCGGGTAGCCTCGACCAGCTCGTCGCGATCGATGCTGCGCTGATAGGTGATAATCAGCGCCCGATCCTGATGCGGGCCGTCATACCGGCCGTCCGGCGTGCGTAGCTGCGAGGTATAGACGGTGAAGGGCCCCCAACTGAGGGTCGCTTCGCCAACGCGGGGCCACTCCAGCCAGTCGGCTGCGTGAGCAACTGGAGAGAATGCCGCCAGCCACAGCAGTAATAAAGCCGTTCTCATTGCCGCCTCCCCATCACCATATGGAACACGAGCATCATTGCCAGCCAGCCGCAGGCCATCGCGCCGAAGACAGCCGCCGTCGGCGCCAGCAAAGTCATCGCTCCCAGATAGGCGCCGAGCAGGTATGCCGTCGGGCCGCCAAAGGCCGCCGCCAGGGCCAGCAGCCATCCTGGCAACGTCGCGGCACAGATCAGGCGGATCCAGACGACGGCGAACATCAGCCACAGCGCGGCCATCCACAGGGGCAGCAGGGTATCGCCGTTAAAATCGACCAGCCCCGATAGCGCCCAGATCGTATCCAGCCCGCAGCCCGCGGCAGCCAGCAGCAGCGCAGACGCACGGTATTCTGGCGGTAGCCGTAGCCAGCAGAGGATTGCCAGCGCCAGCCAGATGAACAGACCGCGCTCGCGAAACAGCACCACCAGCGTCCAGTAGAGGTCGAACGCGATGGCCGTCAGCAGGAGCGACGCCGGGCGATTCATACCCGCTCCGCGGTGAGCTGTACAACGCTGATGGTGCGGGCGTTAAACCCGGCTTCGCAGTAGCCGAAGTAGTAGAGCCACATGCGGCGGAAGCGGTCATCAAAGCCGAGCTTCTCAATGTCCTGCCAGGCGTGGGTAAAACGCTGGCGCCAGTGGGCCAGGGTGCGGGCGTAGTCCGGTCCCATATCAAACAGATCGCGCACCACAAAATCGGTATGCCGCGTCATCAGTTCGTTCATTACGGTGATGCTGGGCAGAAAGCCGCCGGGGAAGATGTAGCGCTGAATAAAATCGACGCTTTTGCTGTAATCGCGATAGCGCTGATCCTGGATGGTGATGGCCTGGATCGCCATTCTTCCCCCCGGACGCAGGCGCGCCTGGCAGGTGCGAAAGAAAGCCGGCAGATAGCGCTGTCCCACGGCTTCAATCATCTCCACCGACAGCAGCTTGTCATACTGGCCGGTGAGATCGCGGTAATCGCAGAGCAGCACCTCGACGCGATCCTCCAGCCCGGCGCGGGCAATTCGCGCTTTGGCCCACTGGAACTGTTCCTGTGACAGGGTGGTGGTGGTGACCCGGCAGCCGTAGTGGCGGGCGGCGTATTCGGCCATCGCTCCCCAGCCGGTGCCAATCTCCAGCAGACGATCGCCGGGCGTAAGCGCCAGGCGATCGCACAGGCGCGCCATTTTGGCCCGCTGAGCCTGGGTCAGATCCTGGCCGTCGTCGGTAAACAGCGCGCTGGAGTAGAGCAGTTCGTCGTCAAGAAAGTGGGCGTAAAAGTCGTTACCCAAATCGTAATGGGCGGCAATGTTCTCCCGTGCCTGCGCGCGCGCGTTGCGGCGCGTCCAGTGGCGTAGCCGCGCCACGGGTTTGCCGAGCAGGCGGAAGCCGCGCTCCAGTCGTCCCAGCACCTGGCCATTACGCGCCAGGATCTGCAGCAGCTGCGTCAACTGCTGGCTCTCCCAGTCGCCGTCCATCCACGCCTCCGCGGCAGCGAGGCTGCCGCCGGTCAATAAGCGCCAGTAGACGTCCGCGGAAAGCACCCGCGCCTCGGCGCGCAGCGCGGCGGCGGGGTCGCCAAAATGAAAGGTCTGCGCCCCTTCGCGCACGGTGAGCGAACCTTCGCGAATGCCGCTCAACAGACGAAAGAGCAACCAGCGCGCGATACGCACATTGCGCGGAATATCGGGTTCAAGCGCAAAGACGGGATCGGTCATGAGCGTTCACTCCTGCTGACAGGATGGTTATACAGCGGCACGCGCTTGAGCCACAGCCGCAGCGCCTGCCAGTAGATCGCGAGGACGGTTTTCAGCGTCATCAACGGAATGCGCAGCAGCAGCCCGCGCAGGCTGGCGCGCGTCAAAGGCACGCGGCTCAGGGCCAGCGTGGCGTCGAAGATTTTGGCGGTCTGATGGTTCTCAATATGCATGTGCAGCGTTTTACCCGGGCTGTTAAAGCGCCAGCAGTAGACCATGTCCATCGGGTTAAACGGGGAGACGTGAAACGCTTTCGCCAGCGGGCGCGCCCGTTGACCGTCTACCGCGTAGTAATGACGCTCATTCCACGGCGTGTTGCGTACTTCGGCCAGCACCCAGCGCAGGGCGCCGGCGCCGTCATAGCAGTAGTAAAAGTTGACCGGATTAAAATGAAAGCCCAGGTAGCGCAGCTGGGTCAGCAGCATGACGCGGCCCTCCGGGCGGCAGCCGGTCAGGCTTTCCAGGCGGTTCAGAACCTGCTGTTTTAACGGCGTGCCCAGCGGATAATCCGCATCGTAAAAGGCGGCGGCGGCAAACCGATTGCGGCGGATGCCGACGGCCGCGAGCGCATCCAGTTCGTCCAGGTCGAGCCAGGCCATAAAGATGCGATAGCGAAAGTGGTGCGCCTTCGGCTGGAGACGGCGGTGGCGTAATACGCCCTCATAGAGGCAGCTGTTCATTTCAGAAGTTCTCCGCCGCCGCGATGCCGTTGACCACATCGAGGGCGCTGCGCACGCCATCTTCATGAAAACCGTTATACCAGTACGCGCCGCAGAACCAGCTCCGCTGGCGGCCGTTAATCTCCTCGCGGCGCATCTGGGCGGACCAGCTTTGCGGATTAAACAGCGGATGTTCATAGACCATGCGCTTCCAGACGAAGCGCGGGTCCACCGGCGTTGGCGGATTGAGGGTGACGCAGAACAGTGGGGCGTCGGCGGGCAGGCCCTGAAGAATATTCATGTTATAGGTGACGCAGGCGCTGGCCTGATCCTGCTCGCTCAGGCGATAGTTCCAGCTGGCCCAGGCGCGCTTGCGCGTCGGCAGCCAGCGGGGATCGCTATGCAGGACCACTTCATTTTGCTGCCAGCCGATATCTCCCAGAATCTCGCGTTCGGCGGAGGTCGGGTCCGCCAGCATGGCCAGCGCCTGGGCCGAGTGGCAGGCGAAGATCGCCTGATCGAAATGCTGCTCCCCCGATGCCAGCTGGAGCGTGACGCCCTCCTGGCGACGGATAACGTTTTGCACCGGCGCATTGAGGCGAAGGCGCAGGCGATCGCCACGCTGAGCCAGCAGGGCGCGCACGTATTCGCGCGAGCCGCCGGGCACCACGTACCATTGCGGACGCTGGCGGATATCGAGCAGGCCGTGGTTTTCAAAAAAGCGCAGAAACAGCGCCAGCGGGAAGCGGCGCATCTCCTGCAGCGATGAAGACCAGATCGCGGCGCCCATCGGCAGAATGTAATGGCGAGCGAAAAAGGGGCTAAAGCGGTGCCGCTCAAGGAAGGTCTGTAGCGTGGCGCCCGGGTCGAACGCCCCCGCCAGAGCCTGTTTCGCCTGACGATTAAAGCGGACGATCTCCGTCAGCAATCCCCAGAAGGCCGGCTTTACCAGGTTGCGCCGCTGGGCGAAAAGCGAGCTCAGGCTGTGGCCGTTATACTCCAGCCCGCTCTGCGGGTTGTGTACCGAGAAGCTCATTTGCGTTTTTTGACCGCTGAGTCCCAGCTCGCTGAGCAGCCCCATAAAGCGCGGATAGGTGCGATCGTTGTAAACGATGAACCCGGTATCGATGGCCCATGTGCCCTGCGGCGTGGCGATATCCACCGTGGCGGTGTGTCCCCCCGGCGTGGATGCCGCTTCGAACAGGGTGACCTGGTGTTGTCCGGCAAGGCGCCAGGCGCAGGTCAGACCGGCAATGCCGCTGCCAATAATCGCGATATTCATGAGCGTACCATCCTGCGCAACAGTAGGCGTTGCAGACCTTCGGGAAGCCCTGCCAGCAGGCGCAGGAGCATGCCAAAGCCTGTCGGGAAGACGATATGATTTTTACCTTTCGCCAGACCGCGGCGAATCGCCTTTACCGCGTGCTCCACGCTCACCTGGCCGGGCATGGAAAAATCGTTTTTGCGCGTCAGCGGGGTATCGACGAATCCCGGCGAGACCACCGTGATGGCAATGCCTTTCGGCTCCCAGTCCAGGCGCAGGCTGTTGGCAAACCAGGTTAACGCCGCTTTGGAGGCGCCATACGCCTCGGCGCGAGGAAAGGGCAGCCAGTGCGCCATTGAACTTACCAGCACCACGCGATTGCCGACAGACAGCTGCGGCTGAAGCGCCTCCAGGCAGTTCACCGGCCCGAGAAAGTTGGTGGCGATCGTCCGTTCCACCAGCGCGGCATCTACCGTTCCGTGGTCGAGGTATTCGCAGGTCCCGGCGCAGAGAATGATCAGATCGGCCCGGCACTCCGCGAGCGCCTGGCGACAGGCCTCCCTGTCCGTCATATCAAATGAGCGGAGGCTGATGTTGGGGCTGTGCCGCTGTAGCGCTGCCAGACGCGACGGATCGCGACCGCAGGCGATGACGGGGTGGCCGTCCGCGGCGAAGGATTTGGCGAGTCCGGCGCCAATCCCGGAGCTGGCGCCAGTGATAAGCACCGTCATCATGTCCGCACCCTCCGCTTGACGCCGCGTACCGCCCAGCCCAGCAGGGGAAGATGTTCGTACAGCATCTCCCCGGCGTCGTAGTAGTCGCGCTGGTGAATAATCCGCTCCTCTTCAACCGTAACCATCGAGCAGCCCGCAAGTTCTAACGCCTTCCCGCCGTCCAGGCGCGGATGCGACCAGTGCATGGTCCAGGCGACGGCAAACCGCTGAGCGTTGCAGACCGGCGTATCGATGTCGAAACGGCACCGCGCCACGTTGGCTAACAGATGGGAAAAATACCCCTGGATCGCGGACAGCCCCCGATGCTGGCCAAACGGATCGATCAGTACGGCATTCGCATGATAGAGCGCGGCCAGCGCCGAGGGCGGCTGGGTATCCAGCATGGCGTAGTACTCAGTAAAACGACTGAGAACGGAGGGCGAAGGACTCATGGCTCACATCCCGAGTGAATCAATATAGCGTATTTAAAACTTACACAATTAATAATATTTGTCCAAGTTTTGGTTGGAGTATTTTTTATTTTTATTAAAAATCAGATGGTTATTTTTATCTTTGCAGCGCAGGTTTTGAGGCTTTAACGAGAGGCGAAAGGGTATGTCCGCCGCGCCTTACGCGGACAGGGGGGCGCATTTTACGTACAGAGGATCGGTTTACGGGGGATATGACGAAGGACGTGTTAGCCGCGGCGCACTAAATTACAGCGCGACAATCTCCAGAGAGACCACCTGCTGCTGCCAGCGTTCGACCTGCTTCTGGCGAGCAGGAGAGAGTTTACCGGTCGTCACCAGCAGCCATTTGCGCTCCGGCAGGATCTCCGGCGCCAGGGTTGCGGGGGGCGCCGGAAGGACGTCGATGCGGTGGCCCTGTCCGGTGCGTTTGAGCGCTTCAAGCCAGATTTCGCAGGCGTCTGTCAGGTGCCAGCCGGTGATCAAATAGTTATCGCCGGGCGCCTTTTTGTCCCCTTCGAGGCAGAAGGAGGTGTAGGCGATGATGATACCGTCGAGGATTTCGCGCAGCGTCATAATTGCCGGTACGTTGGCGGAGACCTGGCTGCGCAGCGGGCGCAGCACCTCGGTGACCAGCTCGGGGCGAGGGGATTCGCGCCCGGCGTCGTAAATCAGCTGGCGCAGGGATTCGATTTTCCCCTCTTTCAGGCGCTGGAGCATGTTCTCCTGCAAGGTGAGCCAGTTATTCGTCCGCCGCGCGCCGGGACGCGCCAGCAGGGGTTTCACCTGGCTGACGGGAACCCCTTTTTTGACCCAGTCGAGAATTTTAAGCGCCTGCTGGATATCGTCATCGTTGTACAGGCGATGGCCGCCGTCGGTGCGCTGTGGCTTAAGGAGGCCGTAGCGACGCTGCCAGGCGCGGAGCGTCGTCGCGTTAATGCCGCAAAGCTGCGCAAATTCACCGATGGAGTAGGTCATAAGGGACACCTGATAATCAACAATACTCTCAATATACTACGAATAGCGGCGGGTTGAGTGCATTCCCGCGCTTTTGCAAGCCGTTAGCCTCGCCAAAACTTAGTGAAAAGAAAAAGGAGAGAACACATAAATCGCTGCCATCCCTACGAGACTGGCGATCGCGCTGATGATGAACCAGGTCCTGAACGGCTGCTTTTGCGTTTTGTGGCGGAACAGCTGCTGACCCGCTATCGCGCCAGCCCAGCCGCCCACGAACCCAAACACCAGCAACGTGGACTCCGGTACCCTGCGCGCCGCCATTTTATCCACGCCGTAAATCGCCAGCGTCAGGACGTTGACCAGCAGGAGCCAAATAGCAAAGGGCCAGGACGTAAAAATGCTGCCGAGCGCCGCAGCGATCAGGAGCAAATAACAACACCGATTGAGATTCATATTTTTAGCCGCAGTTTTTCAGCGCGTATTGAAACCGCATTATACGCACGACCCGCGGCGAGAAAAACCCGCGGCCTTAGCCTACTTCCTCGCCTGGCGGCCGGTGAGCGCCGTTATTCCGACCGCGGCAAGCAGCAATATTCCACTTAATCCAAAAGCACTTTGCCACCCCATGCGGTCAAATACCACGCCTCCTGCCGTCGAACCCAGCGCAATCGACAGCTGAATCACGGCGACCATCAATCCGCCACCCGCTTCCGCGTCGTCGGGCAGCGTCCGCGCTATCCACGTCCACCAGCCGGTTGGCGCCGCCGTCGCCAGCATTCCCCACAGGCTTAACAGAATGGCTACGGCCCAGGCGTGGTGTCCTGCCAGCAGCAACGTTCCGGCAATCGCGGCCATCAGTAAGGGGAGGGTGATTAAGGTCTGATAAAATCGGGCGGTGAGGAGTGGTGAAACGCCCAGGGTGCCGATAAAACCCGCGATGCCTATCGCGAGCAAAATCAGGGACAGGCCAGAGGCGCTGACGCCGGTTACCGTTTCCAGAAACGGCCGCACGTAGGTAAAGAGGGTAAACTGCCCCATAAAGAAGAGTCCGCAGGCCAGCAGGCCGATAGTGATGATGGGCGTTCTGAACAGGCGAAGCGCGGAGCCGCGCGGCCGGCTCGCGTTATCGCTTGCCATCGCGGGCAGGCTGACGCACTGCCAGATGAAGGCGGCTATCGCCAGCGGCGCCAGGCATAAAAAGGCACCGCGCCAGCCGACGGTTGACCCCAGGTAGCTGCCCAGCGGCGCCGCCACGACGGTCGCCAGCGCGTTACCGCCGTTGAAAATCGCCAGCGCGCGGGGAACCTGGCGCTGCGGCACCAGCCTGATGGCGGTGGCCGCCGACATGGACCAGAATCCACCGATGACGATACCAATCAGGGCCCTTCCCGCCATATAAACCGCATAGCTGGACGCCAGCGCGACAATCAAACCCGACGCCGCCATCAGAACCGTCAGCCCCAGCAGGAGATATTTACGATTCAGGCTCCCGGCAAGGTTGGCGATAGTCAGGCTGGTCAGGACCGCCAGGGCGCCGGAAATCGCAATGCCCTGGCCTGCCAGCCCCTCGGTGACGTTTAAATCTCTGGCAATCGGCGTCAGCAGGCTGACCGGCATAAATTCGGAAGCGATGAGGACAAAAACGCACAGCGTCATGGCAAATACGCCGCCCCAGTGGGCGTGCGCTGGCGTGGGGGGGGTAGTACGGCTCAGTGTGGACATGATCTGCATCCCGGAATATTTTCCCGGCCCGCTTCAGGCGCGGCCGGATCAGACGCTATTGATGAAAACGTGGATAAAGGTAAAGCGCGGGCGATGGAACGCCGCCCGCGAATACCGGACGGCTTTCGGTCGTTATCTCAGGCTGGTTTTGAAAAACTGTTCAAATTTGGCAAACGGAATTTTACCGGCCGCATTGTCATAGAGATCGACATGGTTCGCGCCGGGGACGATTATCAGCTCTTTCTCTTTGCTGCCGATGGCCTTAAAGGCGTCTTCGGCAAAATAGCGGGAATGCGCTTTTTCGCCGGTCACGATCAGCGTCGGGATGGTGACTTCATTGGCATAGCTCAGCAGCGGCATATTCATAAACGACAGCGGCATGGTCGCATTCCACGCGCCGGTTGAGTTGACGGAGCGGGCGTGGAAACCGCGCGGCATCCGGTAATAGTCAAAAAACTCTTTCAAAACCGGGTTCGGGTTGGCGGGTAAGGTTTCTGGCAAGATACGATCGCCCGCGCTGGCGTTGCCTTTCTCATCGACGTAAATATCATGTCCGCCCGGCGCGTAGGCGCCGTTTTCCGCATCCTTCCAGCGCTGTTCGTTGAGGTAGCGCAATACGGCGCGGCGATCGGCGGTGGTATAGCGATCTTTACCGTCGCCAACGCCATGGCCCATCGCGCGGCTCATGTCGTACATGACGCTGGTGGCCACCGCTTTCACGCGGGTATCCATCGCGGCGTCGTTTAGCGCCATGCCGCCCCAGCCGCAAATGCCGAGCAGCCCGATACGGTTGCGGTCCACCTCGCTTTGCAGACCTAAGAAATCGACCGCCGCGCTGAAATCCTCGGTGTTGATATCCGGAGAGGCAACGTTACGCGGATAGCCGCCGCTTTCGCCCGTATAAGAAGGATCGAAGGCAAGAGTGACGAAACCCTGTTCTGCCAGGGTCTGCGCATAGAGACCGCTGGACTGCTCTTTCGCCGCGCCGAAGGGGCCGCTGACGGCGATCGCCGCCAGCTTGCGCTCGCCGCGATCTTTTGGAATGTAGAGATCGCCGACCAGGGTGATCCCGTAGCGGTTCGGGAAGCTCACCTTACGGTGATCGACTTTCGCGCTTTCCGCGAAGGTTTTGTCCCATTTTTCGACCATCGAAACGGGCGCGTTTGGATTGGTTGTCTCGGCATAGCTCATGGTGGTGACTCCACTAAGTGACGCGCATAGCAGCATGGCAGGCATGGCGGCCGTCAGTTTTCTGGTAAACGCTTTCATTAATCATTCCCCTAAAACAGGTTCCAGGTACAGGTTGCATAAGGGCAACGCTGCGGTGTTTTGTTGCCATGCGCCGATTATAGTTAGCAGTAATAGTGCTGATTAGAGGGTGAAAAGTGCTAAGATTGATATCATATTGTTATGAATGGCGAGAAGGAAACGATGGCGAAACGGGAAAACTATAACGATCTGTACCTGTTTATGCTGGTGGTGCGGGAGGGCAGTTTTACCGCCGCGGCGCAGCGGCTTGGGCTGGCGCAATCCGGCGTTAGCCGTTCCGTTCGTGAACTGGAAGAGCGGCTGGGCGTGCAGCTTCTGGTGCGTACCACCCGCAAACTTTCGCTCACCCAGGCGGGCGAGCAGCTCTATCGAACCGTCGAATCCGGCTTTGATGCGTTAGACTCGGGGCTATCCACGCTGGCGTATTATCGCCATACCCCGTCCGGTACCGTCCGCATCAATGCCAGCCAGCACGCCATTGATAAAGTGCTGCTGCCGAAGCTGGCGGTCTTTAAACAACGCTATCCTGATATCCGCCTGGAACTGATCAGCGAAAGCCGGTTTGTCGATATTATCGCGGAGCGGTTTGATGCCGGGGTGCGTCTGGGGCCGGAAGTCGGCGGCGGCATGGTGGCGGTGCGCATTTCGCCCGATATGGAGATGGTTGTTGTCGGCACGCCCGAGCATTTTCGCCGCTACGGCTTTCCGCAAACGCCCGCAGATTTAGTGATTCATCCCTGCATCGCCTATCAGTTTGGCGACGGCAGCCTGTACGCCTGGGAGCTCGATCAGGACGGTAAAAAAATCACCCACCGTCCGCAGGGGCAGTGGGCCTTTGCGGACAGCTATATGGAGGCAAAAGCCGCCAGGTTGGGTCTGGGTCTGGCTTATGTCCCGCAGGAGCTGGTCGCCGACGACTTAGAGCGAGGCGCGCTTATCAGAGTTTTGCAACGCTACAGCCAGCGGCTGGAAGGCTCTTTTCTCTATTATCCCCATCGCAACGTGTCGCCCGCGCTGCGGGCGGTGATTGATACCCTGAGAATTTAAGCCGTCAATCCTGAGGGGTGTAACCTTCTCCGGGGTACTTTCTGGTTGATGACAGGCGCTACCGTTATTGTTTAACGTCGCATCGCACCTTTTGTAATAAGCTCTCTAGCCACTCGGTAAACGCCCGCACTTTGCGTGAGAGATGGCGGTGCGGGTACAAGAGTGACAGTTTGCGATCGGGGGAGGGATTGTCGGGTAAGACTTCCACCAAAAGGCCGCGGTCGAGATAAGGCTGTAAAAAAAGGTTCATCCCCTGGACTAATCCCAGCCCCGCCAGGCCTGCCGATAAATAGGTTTCAGAGTTATCGATGACCAGCTTACCGGGAAGCGTCATTTCGGCGATACCTTCTGGCGTCGCAAAGGTCCACGGCATAATTTGCCGGCTGCTGCTGTTAACCCAGTTGATAGCCTGATGATCCTGCAAATCCTCCAGCGTTTGCGGCGCGCCGTGGCTCGCAATATAGGCCGGGCTGGCGCAGGTCGTCATTTTGATGCTGCCCAACTTGCGGGCGATATAGTCCCCGTCGTCCAGTTCTCCCACCCGCAGCAGGCAGTCAAGCCCATCGCGCAGCATATCCTGACGACGGTCTGAGCTACTGAGGATGATTTCGACGCCAGGATGCTGACGATAAAAATCAGGCAGATGGGGAACGACCAATAACGTCGCAAAAGCGACAGGCATGTCGACTCGCAGCTGGCCGTGCAATACCCGGTCTGTACTAAACGATTCCAGCAACGCATCCGCCTGGGAGAGCAAAGGTTTGCTCTGACGGTAAAACGCTTCCCCGTCAGGCGTCAGGTTAATACGACGCGTTGTCCGCTGCAGCAAACGCGTGCCGCAGTGCTGCTCAAGTAGCTGCAAGGCTTTCGTAACGGCGGGACGATGAATCTGCAGGTTCTCCGCCGCCTGAGTAAAACTGCCCGCCTCGACAATTTCAATAAAAATGCGAATCGATTCAAAGAGATTTATTTGCATAGCTGGCTTCTTTTGCCCACATCGGGAGATTTTATTGTTACTTATTTTATAATAGTGATGAACTTTTTTGGCTATTTTTCTAAACAATGTAACGGCCTACACTCCTTCCACAAAGAAAATGAACCGCGCCATAGCGCTATTGTGAAGGATATTGCACCATGAAAAATAACCGTATCTGTCAGATCCTGAATATAGAAAAACCGGTGATTCAGGGGCCGCTATCGTGGCTGACCGATGCCCGTTTAGTCGCCGCCGTCAGCAATGCCGGCGGGCTTGGCGTGCTGGGGCCCAATGCCGGTTTATCCGCTGAGACCGCGGTTTCCACGCCGGAAGAAACCGCTGAAAAAATGCGCGAAGAGATCCGCAAAACCAAACGGCTGACCGAAAAGCCTTTCGGCGTGAACCTGATCCCAACGCCTGAAAATGATATCTGGACCCCGCCTATTCTGCAGGTGATAAAAGAAGAGGGCGTCAGGGCCGTGGTGTATACCGGTTACGGCGAAGGGGCGCTCATACCGGCGCTGTTCAACGAATTAAAAGAGGCGGGTATTGCTGTTATTTACCGTGATATCAATCCGACGCCTGAAAATACCCGCCTTGCTGAAGCCGCTGGCGCCGATATCATCGTCGCGACCGGCTTTGATGAAGGAGGGACATTGCCGGGCACCGCGCTGGGAACCTTTTCAATTGTGCCGCTGATCGCCGATGCGGTGAAGCGCATTCCGGTGATGGCCGCGGGCGGTATTACCGACCATCGTACCGCCAGAGCAGCGCACGCGCTCGGCGCGGAAGGGATATTTGCCGGTTCGGTTTTTATCGCGACGGAAGAAAGCAGAGTGCCAGCCTCGGTCAAAAATAGAATTATTGCCGCCAATGGCCTTGATTTGCGGCTTTTCCGCACGCTGCCGCATTACTATCGCTCGCTGCCGGGCAGGCTGGCCGAAAAACTGGTGTCGATGGATAAAGCCGGCGCCAGCCGCGAGGCGCTCGGCGAAGCCATGGGGGGATTACGCGGTTTGCGTATCGGCATGCTGGAAGGCAACGCTGATGAAGGCTATATCTCGCTCGGCACGGGGATCGGCAACATCCGCAGCGTCAAAAGCGTAGCAGAAGTGGTCGATGCCTTAACCGTGGACTGAGAGCGGGGCAAAAGAGCCTCGCTCGCACTTAATACTATGAGGATGGCTTATGTGCTGATGATAGCCATTCTCATCGCAATGATGTCCTGTGAAAGAAAATGGGTTAAATAACGCTTCTAAGCCAGGATTCAATATCCTGGGTTGGAATATTATTTTGTACATTCCAGGTTTCACTCATCGGCCACCACATCCCATCTCCGCGTGCGAAGGCGACGCGATAGCGAAGCATCCGATCGTCCGGCTTCATACGCAGCTGTTCCAGTAGCGTGGGCAGGGTAAATACCTGCCGGGTAAAGGTTCGCTTTGTTACGCGCTCAACGGTGTCCGCCAGTTTTCCATAAGAGGTCGTTTCTCCGGCGACAAAGACCACTTCATTGATTAATCGGGGTTCAAACAAATAAATGGCGGTGGTCAGGCGGCCAATATCCGCAGGTGACGTCACGGTGATTTGCGTATCCCATCCCCCGAGCGCGTTGAGGGTATTTTGGGATAAATTGACCACATCGAACGCCGGCTCGAAAAGAAAACTGGTAAACATGCCGGTTGAAATAATCACCCATTCCGTGGCGGTCTGAGCGCGTAATAACGTTCTGACGTCATACTGCTCGTCCCACACGGGTTGGCCGCTACCTTTTCCGACCGCATCGTAATTCACCCCAAACTGCCAGGGAAAATAACGTTTCACCCTGGCCTCCAGCGCCGCCCGGGTAATTTTTATCTGCGTACCCGCCCCAGCGACAAATCCCATACAGTTGATGATGGTAGCAAAATTCGCAAAGAGGTCTTTTAGCGAGGCTGGCGTACTGGATGCAACGTCGACGGCGATAAATTCCGCCCCCCTGTCGGCCAGTTTTTGATGAGCCGTGGAGCGCAGTTTTCCCCGCGCATCCCACGAGTCGGGCGACACGATAACGCTGACAGCGCCATTCCGTTGAATGACCGCCGGCACCAGCGAGTCGAGCACGGCGGTCCCGAGTTGTCCCGCTCCCAGCACCAATATTTTTTCATCTGTAGCGACATTATGCTCTTCCATTTTGACTCCTTATTCATTTAATCACGGTATTACGAGCTTTGGATGAAGCTTAGGCCGACGAGCCTGATTCGATAAGTACGCGGGGATAAGTTAGACTGTTCGTAGAAATGGAATAATCACGAGATGCCTTACGGGGAAAGATGGATAAGCTGGAATCAATGCAGGTCTATATGTGTGTGGTGGATACGCATAGTTTCGCCAGAGCGGCGGAGGCGCTTGGGCTGCCGCGCTCTACGGTGTCGCGGGTGATTAAGACGCTTGAAGCATACCTGGGGATTCAGCTTTTACAGCGTACGACCCGCAAGCTTAGCGTTACGCCTGACGGCCGCCACTATTATGCCGAGTGCAAAAGGCTTCTGGCTGAGATCGCCACGCTGGAGTCCTCTTTCCCCGGGCGGTCCGCGCGGCCCAGAGGCCGTTTCAAAGTCGGCATGCCGCAGTCCCTTGCGCGGCAGAGTATTATCCCCAGGCTCCCGGCCTTTCTGCAGCAGCATCCTGGTCTGGAGCTGATACTTTGCTCAAGCGATAGCGTGGAGGACATCATTCAGGAAGGGTATGACTGCGCGATCCGCGCGGGCAGGATCGACGATTCAACGACCCTGGTTGCCCGGCCGCTCGCCAACTTTTCATGGCGGGTTCTGGCCTCTCCGGCCTATATTGCCGCTTATGGTCAGCCGGAAACGCTCGGTGATCTGGAAAGGCATCGCGCTGTTGGCTATCTGGATCACCGCACCGGCAGAACCATCGAGTGGTTTTTCACGCTTGCTGAGGAGGATTACGCGATCCGCATGAAAGAGACCCTGGTCGTCGATGATACGGACGCCTACATACAGGCCGCAATACAAGGACTTGGGTTAATCCGCGTCGCCAGCTATCTGGCCAGGCCGTACCTGCGCAGCGGCGAGCTGGTTGCCTGTCTGGATAACGTCTCTTGTGCTTTACCGCTTTCGCTGGTTTATCCGCAAAATAGGTACCTTCCTCCTGCGGTTCGCGCGTTTTATGCCTGGAGCAAAGTGGTTTTGCAGCAGGCGGCCGAGGAGGCCTAATTTCGCGGCATGGCTTTTTTATCTGCGCCCAGCCGGCGAGGGCCGCGGAAACGTCTTTATGCTATGACCATCCGTTCGCGGTAGCGCTGAAAATAAAGCTTGCTATCGATCGTCATCTATGTGATTAATAGCAGGTCGATTTACTACACAGATCCAGTAATAAACGGTTTAGTGAAGCAGTTCTCATCTCAAGCGTTATCCATAGATAATCCTTCTTTAGACTCTCCCTATCGTGATTAATTAAGCTCTGTGAAGCGAATAATTTTAAAGTTTTTTGAACCTGCGACAACGATGACGGTCTAAACCCGAGTAGACAGGTTCACAAACCGGCAAACGGCGATAGAGAAGGGGTAGGCCCGGAATCTTCCGTTTAGCGTGCAAAAGTGCATAAGAGATAGCGTTATCCCAATAGCACAAGATTATTTTATTGAAATCTACCGAACATTACGTGCCCTAGGGCAAACTAAGAAACGAACAACATTAAAAAATCGCTGGTGCAGTAATAGAATTCAGTCTGAAGTGCGCTTCAGAGGTATCTATAAGCAGTAATGACAATGATGTCATTGTTATTCTCAACCATTCAGAGCAGCGTTTTTACGCTGTTACAGAAAAGCCGGGAAGGCGTTTTCTGTGAAATATGGCTAAATGTCCCTGCGGTAGAGAATGTTGTAGCAAAAAGAGGCTAACATCATGATTGACCACATTCATTTCAGATGCCCATGCTGTCATGGGTCGCAGTACAGAACATCCACCTACGATGTTTCTGAAAAAAATCCGTTTGGCGCGAAATGCATTTTTTGTAAATCCGCGATGATTACATTCGATAATATCGCAGCGCATATTTCCAGAAACTCAGCATCGCTTGAGTTACGGAAGTAAGATCGGGCCCTCGAAAAGGGCCTTTGATATCTGAATCGTAAGCGTTATTACCATTTCGATCGGGCTGCCTGCGGGCAGCTTTTTAGTTTGTTTAAATTTAAATCAGGCCGGACTTTTCTTGTCTTTGCAGATGTGAGTAAATGCGTAGTCACGCAATTCTTACGGAAATCTTGTTGCGTTCTATAATTTTTAAACCAGAACTAATCAGGTATTTCTATGCATATCCTACCGCCCGTCCGCCCGGAAGAGAGTATCCAGCGTTTAACGGCGCTCCTGACGCCAATAGCCGAAAAAATGATCGTCGTGCCGCGAAAACGTATGACCTGGACGCATAAAAATCAACCGCAGCTGTACCTTTTCCTCAACGGAGAGCTTTCTATCCTCAGAGCCTCGGACGGTCTGCTGATTGTCACGGTTTACCACCCGCATCTGTTTGGTATTGCCGAGATGATCCAGCCGGTACGCGGCCATCAGCTGCGGGCGGAAACCGAGTCGACAATACTGCGCGTTGATGCGCAAAAGGCGATGGAAACCTTTCGCCAGCATGGCGTCTGGGAAGATGTCGCCTCATTGTTGTCGTACCACACGGCTTATCTTTTCTATCGTGATGCATTAGTCGTCCAGCAGCGGACCTACGCCGTTATTCGCAACCATTTGCAGGAGATGGGGCAGCTTCCCGAAGAGACGCGGATGCGCATATCTATTCTGGATTATATTCAGGAGCGTACACACTTATCACGTAGCAGTGTATTAAACGTATTATCGGCGTTAAAAAGTGGTAACTATATTACGTTTAAACGCGGGGGGTATTTGATTGGCGTGAATAAATTACCCGAGCGGTTTTAAGTCTGGCGGGTTGTCCAAAATTAAATAAGAAAACGATTATCAGCGCGGCGTTAATATTTTATTGTAGGCCCACTTAATTTTTGACGATGACATTTATTCGACAACGGGTCGACAACGAGATGATTATGAAAAAGACGCTTATTACGTTAATTATTGCTCATGCTTTTACGGCGACGGCCGCTTTTGCTGCTGCGGAGACAGGAACCTGGTACGCGGGATCTAAATTTGGCTGGTCGCACTACGGCGATTCCAGCACCGATCGGCAAGTCGATGTCGACCGCGATAACGTCGGCGGCGGTGTGTTTACCGGCTATCAGATTAACCCCTGGCTGGCGGTTGAAGGTGGCTATGACTATTTAGGCAATATGGGCATTAATGGTCGCCATGGCGCATCCGGTTCGCAAATGAAAAGTCAGGGGCTACAGCTTTCGTTGAAGGCCAGCTATAGCCTGACCAGCGACTGGGATCTTTACGGCCGGGCAGGGCTGATGGGCTATCGCGCGGAATCCGATGTGAATGGAAAAAATCGATTTGATACCGGCGTGCGCCCGGTACTGGCTTTCGGTACCGAATATGCCTTTAATGACAGATGGTCGGGACGTCTGGAGTACCAGTGGGTCAACAATGTGGGTAACGAAAATCAAATTGGCGTGAGCAGCGACGTTAGCTCCATGATGGCGGGCATCAGTTACCGTTTTGGGCAATAAAAGCATCGTCCCGGAAGGAGCCTCCTTTGAATAAAAGGGGCTCTTTATCTGCTGGTAGTAGACCTATGGTCATAATGACAGTATATAATGGGTCGTCATGGCACCTGAGAAAAGTGTGATCGCGATCAATGTTGATAATCGCCAATGCCCTTAAATATGACACAGGGAAAATAAATGTAATAAATTAATGGTGATTTTTATGGCGATTAAGGATTTCTTTATACAAACAACACCCGCCCGACGTCGTTATGGCGTAGCGCTATTTGTCGGGGTGATTGCCGGAATTATGTCGGCGTTTGTTAAATGGGGGGCTGAAGTTCCATTACCGCCGCGTACTTTCTCCGGCGGCAGAGATGAGTTTAACCCGCCTTATCTTTTCTTACGCGACTATCTGGGAATTGACCCAACGCATACGGTATATACTTTCTCCGAACACATCATCAATCCGGTGATGGTCACACATATTATATTCTCGCTGGTGTTTGCCGTTGGTTATTGTGTCGTCGCGGAAGTCTTTCCGAAAGTGAAATTATGGCAGGGAGCATGGGCGGGGATTGTCGCCACCATCGCCGTTCACTGGATCTCATTTCCGCTACTGGGGCTGACGCCTTCTTTATTGAATATTCCTGCCGATGAGTATATTTCGGAATTGCTGGGGCATATTTTTTGGTTCTGGGCCATTGAGATGATTCGTCGCGATCTTCGTAACCGCATTACCCATGAACCTGACGCCGAAGTACCTCTTGACGCGCCGTTCAGATAATTCATCTCCAAAGAACCCGTGCTGTCGCGGGTTCTTTTGGCCGGGCAGCAAAGAGATTACAGCAGCGTATTCAGGGCGAAGTTAAGGATCTTCTCACCATCAAATGAGGCATAGGGCAAGCTTTCAATAACGGCAATGTCTTGTGGTGCATGCGGTGCGCGAGTGAACTGCTCGACCTTATACTGGATATGCGGGGCAACCAGCACGGCATCATAAGCCGGAGCGACGCTAAAGAAGTTTTCAACCCCAACGGCGCTGATTAATAAATCCAGTTGCCGATCGTCAGCAATTTTTTGCATTCTACGAGCAATAATCCCTGCCGTTTCGCCAAACAAACAGCATATTAATAGTTTTTTCACGGTTTAACCCTCGGTAAGATACCGCAGCTACATTATTCCTCCCTCGGCAACGAAAATGCGCGATGTATCAATATTCCAGGTTAATTTATGCGGATATTTTTATTCTGCTGGCGAGCATCACAGGCGCTAAAAACGAATGCCCCTGTGATGCTGTGAATGGCGGGGATAACGCTCAGGCTACTTTTTTTTACGTGAAATCAGGAAGCGATCGCCGGCTCGCGTAAGCTTCGCTCCATTCGTACAGTACTCGATAGCAAAATTAAAAAATTCATCAGAGTCGAGCTCGAAATCCAGTTCGAGTTTAATGGCGTCGCCGGACTGCAGAAGCTGCTTTGCCTGTTCCAGATTGCTGGCTTTAACTGTTCCCATCTCTTCACCTCGTTTTAGCGCTGGTGGCGTCCGGGCTTATCCTACAGGCTTTGTTTTACGATCGCGTGACACGGCTTTTTTGCGCTTTCTGCCGATCGCCCATCGTTACCATCGCTATGCGAATAAGCTGATAGCGATGGTATGGCGTACAATATCAGTCGACGTTATTGAAGTAGTCCCGCGCCGCCGCCTCAACGTTCTTTGCCTCAATGCCGGTTTTCTCGGTGATTGAGGCAATAAACGGCTTGAACTTCTCCGTCATCACGTGCCCTCCGTCCCAATGAGCGACATAAAAGCGGCACTGATAGCGATAAAAGTGGAGAGTTTTGTCTCCTAACGTGTAATACATATGAATCTCCGGTTCAGTATGTCGGGTGGACCACAACAGGCTATGAGCAAAGTACGCATCAACGGATTCTATCCTCCTCCCAATTAGCGGAAATTTCCAGCATGCAGTACAAAACCATCTGTAATACGTACGGGGAAGGCGCCCTATGCAAACCCGGATGCAAAATTCAGCGCAACTTCAACGTCTTCGCATCAATCTCAGACGGGCGACTTGAAAAACTCGGATGAACTATTGATACTGTATATAAATACAGTATTATCACGGGTGAATCTAATATGATGTTTTATCAACCGGTTGAATGGCGAAAGATCGTGTCGATTCCGCTGTTTAGCGACCTTGTTCCCTGCGGCTTTCCCAGCCCCGCGCAGGATTACATTGAGAAGGGGATCGATCTCAATGAGCTTTGTATCAGCCATCCCGCGGCGACCTATTTTGTCATGGCGACGGGCACGTCAATGGTTGATGCCGGCATTTATGAAGGCACACTGCTGGTGGTGGACCGCGGCCTGAAAGCGAAGCATGGTGATATCATCATCGCCTCCGTCGGCGGCGAGTACACGGTTAAACGCCTCTGTACGCACCCCATCATGCAACTCTTGCCGATGAATCCGGATTTTCCACCCATTGTGCTGCACAACGACGGTGAGGCGCTGGAGATTTTTGGTGTCGTTACTTTCAGTATCAACAGGCTCCGCTGATGTTTGCCCTGGTCGATGTGAATTCATTTTATGCCAGCTGTGAAACGGCCTTTCGCCCTGATTTACGCGGGCGTCCGGTGGTGGTGTTGAGCAACAACGATGGCTGCGTCATCGCCAGGAATCACGAGGCTAAACGGCTGGAGATTCCAATGGGCGCACCCTATTTCAAAGTGAAATCACAGTTTGAGCGCCATCAGGTGGCGGTGTTTAGCAGCAACTATGCCCTATATGGCGATATGTCCCGTCGGGTCATGACAATTCTCGAAGAGCTGGCCCCCGCGGTTTATCAATATTCTATTGATGAAGCGTTCGTGAATTTGACCGGGATCCATCGTTCTGAGGAGCTTGAGTCATTTGGTCGCCATGTGCGTAGTACATTACTCCAGTGTACCGGCCTGACGGTGGGGGTGGGGATCGGGCCGACGAAAACGCTGGCTAAGCTGGCTAATTATGCGGCCAAAAGGTGGCCAAAATTCGAGGGCGTGGTCGATCTCTCCTCACCGGTCAGGCAGAAAAAGCTGCTGGAGAAGGTGGTCGTCGGCGAGGTCTGGGGAGTAGGGCGCCGCATCGCGAAAAAGCTCAATGAGATGGGGATCAACACGGCGCTTCAGCTGGCCGAGACGCCCGCTTCGCTTATCCGAAAACATTTCAGCGTCGTGATGGAGCGCACCGTGCGGGAGCTGAGAGGCGAGCCCTGCCTTGAGCAGGAAGAGTATATGCCGACTAAACAGCAAATTATCTGCTCGCGTTCATTCAGTCAGAAGGTGAGCGAATACGAGTCGATGCGCGAAGCCGTATGCAGCCATGCGGTCCGTGCCGCCGAGAAGCTGCGCGCGGAGCATCAGTTCTGCCGCTATGTTTCCGTTTTTGTGAAGACCAGTCCGTTTGCGGGTAATGAAGTCTATTACGGCAATGATGCCGGCACGGAAATCCACATCCCGACCCAGGATAGCCGGGATATCATCGCGGCGGCGCTAAAATGCCTGGACGCCATCTGGCGAGAGGGATACCGATATCAAAAGTGCGGCGTGATGCTGGGCGATTTCTTTAGCCAGGGGGTGGCGCAGTTAGGCCTGTTTGACGACTATCGGCCGCGCGCGAATAGCGAACGGCTGATGACGGTTCTTGATTCTGTTAACCGACGTGAAAAAGGCCGGCTCTGGTTTGCCGGGCAGGGGATAGAGCGCAGCTGGGAGATGAAGCGGCAGATGCTGTCGCCAGCCTACACCACCCGGCTCAGCGATTTGCTGCGGGTGAAACTGTAGGCTGGCATTAAAGGGGGCGACAACCCCTCAGACATATTGCGCGGCGCTTATTGCAGACCCGCCAGTTCATCTGCGGTCAGCGCGAGCGTTTGCGTTGTACCGCTCTCGGCGGATTGCGCTGCCGCTTCCAGCACCGCCATCACGGCGAGCGCCTCTAATGGCGATACCGGATTGTTGATTTTGCCGGTCAGCGCGTCGCGGACGTGAATATAGTACTGGCGCTGATCGCCTCGTGGCGCGCTGATTTCACTGGCGCGCAGGTCTGCGTCAAACACCACCAGGCTATCGTCGTCCGCGCCCCAGCTTTCGCTGCCCGGAACCACGCCCGCCAGCAGTTGGCTCTCCTGCTGGTCAGCGCGTTGTTTGACGGCGCTGCCTTTATCGCCATGGACGGTAAAGCGCGATACGCCACCCGCGACCAGCATGCTGCAGTGCAAAATCACTTTGTGCTGCGGATAGTTCAGCACCACGTGCGCCCAGTCGTTGATCTCCGCGCCTTCACGCAGAGTGGCGATGTTTCCCTGCACCGACTGCGGCAGGCCGAACAGCTGCAGCGCCTGGTCGATCAGATGCGGGCCTAAATCAAACCACAGGCCGCTGCCCGGTACGTTCTGCTCCCGCCAGCGGACGCGTACTTCCGGGCGGAAGCGGTCAAAATGGGATTCAAAATGTTTCACGTTGCCGATGAGCCCCTGTTCGATAACCTGCTTCACTGCCAGATAATCGCTGTCCCAGCGGCGGTTATGGAACACCGACAGCACCCGCTGTTTCTCTTGCGCGAGCGCAATCAGTTCGCGGGCTTCCTGCATATCAAGAGTAAAGGGTTTGTCGACGACGACGTGCTTACCGGCGTTTAAGGCCAGACGGGCAAGCGGAGCATGGGTTGCGTTAGGAGAGGCGATGACCACCAGATCGATATCCGGATGCTGGATGGCCTCTTCAGGCGATGCGATGACGGTGACGTTTGGCAGGTCACGTTTCACTTTCTCTTCATCGCGCGAGGCGACAATCGCCAGATTCAGGCCGTCGACGGACTGGAGCAGCGGAGCATGAAAAGTTTTGCCGACGAAGCCGTAGCCAATCAGGGCAATATTAATGTTCTTACCGTTAGTCATAAGCATCTCCGCGTTCTTAAGCATCAGCGATAGTGAGTTGTATTGAGCCGTTATCCTTCAGTTCTTCCCATGGCCGGTCAAGAAAGAGCTGATGGATGTCGGCGAGTCCGGCAACCAGCCAGGGCTCGCAGTGGTTGAGTTTCATATGATCGGCCACCAGCCAATGTTCCGCGCTGGCCGCCAGCATGGCGCGCTTAACTTCGGCGTCCGCTTCCTGGCTGGCGCTGAGGCCGAGATCGGCATGGAGCGCGCAGGCGCCGAGAATAGCGATATCCGCCCGATAGCGTTCCAGCAGCGAAACCGTAGCGCTACCGGCAAACAGGCGCTGCTGCATATCCCATTTTCCCCCCAGCAAAATAAGCTGAATATCCGGACGCGCGCTGAAGTGCTGGGCGATATCCAAAGAGGTGGTGATAACCGTCATTGGGCCCTGTATCTGAGCGGCGACGGCCAACACGGTACTCCCCGCGTCAAGGAACAGCGTGGATCCGCTGGGGATTTTCTCCGCCACCATTTTACCTAAGCGCTGCTTGATATCCGGTAGCAGCGTATTCCTGTTCTGGCGATTCATGCTGGAGAGATTGAGCGCGATAGCGCCGCCGTGGTTTTTCTGGGCCAGCCCCTGTTTCTCGAGGTCGCTGAGATCGCGGCGCAGCGTATCTGCAGAAACTTGCAGGTTATCGACCAGCTCACTGATCGTGACCTGGCCTTTTTCGCTAAGAATATCAATTAGATATTTCTGTCTGGCCGTTTTGTGCATAATCTAAACCCGCAAAATGCTGCAATAAATCGCATAATACAGCATTTTGCGCAAAAAGAAATGCGCCGAACGTGATGCCCCACAGAAGGTGACGTTTTGTTGAATGCTTTCGCGGGATGGTTTGCCACTCTCCCATTTCTCCGCAGGGGAGTCCGCCCCTCTGCCAGCCAATAACCGCTGAGAGGAGCAACAAGGCAAGCTATGAATAGTCTAAAATGACACCGAAAAATAACTTGAGTTAATGAGTGTGTTTAGATGAAAATTCAATTCAGCCGTAATAGCGTGGGTTTTTACGATGCTTGATCGTAAGCCAGCTTTAGTGGCGACGCTCCGGCGAGCATAAATATATCCATATGAATGATATAACGTTTTTGCAATATCTCTTTTTTAGTCAAGGCGAGGGAGGGTAATCCACAACGGGGCGGGTCGATTTTAATTAGCCGGGGCTGATTCGCCGCGCCAGAACGCTATTTCTGCTTAAATTTAGTGGGGCGCCAGTTCTCAGGTCGAAAAATAATGTTTATTTATATCGTGTTTTGTAAAACGACGATAGCGGTACTCTGCGTATCGTTAGCTGTCTGGATAATACTTGATTTACTTTCTTCAGCAGGCTAAGTCGATGTTGAATATCGTCATTAAAAATAATAATCAGTTTTTTAATTTAGGATTGCACTTTATATTACAGGGCCTCTTCCCGGAGTACGCATTATCTACGCAATGTGCCACATCGCTTAATGAACGGATCGTGCAGGATGCTGATGTGGTCGTGCTGGATTTATGCCGCGGAGCAGAATTCGTATGTCATCCCGAGTTGTTAAATCGGAAACCGGGATTGCTGATTGGTTTGGTTGCCAGGCGAAACCGACGGGGAAGAGCCGCTTTGCCGCTCTGTCTGAAAGAGATCGTCTTTGTTGGGCGCGATGAGAAAATCTCTCAGGTTATGGCGAAAATTAAACTCTCATGGATTCTGCCTCCACCGTCAGCGGAAGAAAAATCGGTGTTGCGATGCGAGCGTTGCCCGCAGAGGAAACTATCCCCACAGCAGCGAATTATCGCGGCGGCAATCTATCAGGGGTTAACGGTGAACGCGATTGCCCGAAAACTTTCGCTTTGCAATAAAACGGTTTTTGCACACAAGCGCCTGATTATGTCTAAATTTCATCTACGCAACGATTTAGACCTGCTGCTATTGCTGCGCTATCTGAATAGCGCTAAAGGTCACGGTTAAACTTGCAAAGCGGCAATATCGCTCTATTCTTATTTTGCTTACTAAAATGGAGGAAAAAAGCATGTGTACTCATTTGCATGACAACGCTCGTCAATACGCAGAAGAGAAAAAATGAACGGCTCCTGCTAGCCTGCCCTCCCGTCAGCCCAGCGTCTGGCGGCGGCTAATAATGCAGGTTAGACACAGTATTGCAAAGTACATCCACAACCCGCCGCCGGCGGGTTCTTTTTTCAGACTCCTCGCTTTTCGCCAGTGAATTCAGCAGCATGCCCTGATTAGCTCTTGCGTAACCGTCGCGTAAGGCTAGACTACGGAAATGTGCATGAGTTAACGGAGGTCCAGTGGACGCCATTAAGGGATCGGAACTGAACGTGCCGGATGCCGTTTTTGCATGGGTGTTCGACGGGCAGGGCGGCGTAAAGCCGTTGGTCGATAGTGACACCATTGATAAAGAGCATCCTTGCTGGCTGCATCTCAACTATACCCATGTTGATAGCGCGGAATGGCTGGCATCAACGCCGCTGCTGCCCAATAACGTGCGCGATGCGCTGGCCGGCGAGAGCACTCGCCCGCGAGTGACGAGAATTGGCGATGGGGCATTAATCACGCTGCGCTGTATTAACGGCAGTACCGATGAGCGCCCGGACCAGCTGGTCGCGATGCGTCTTTATATGGACGAGCGTTTGATTGTCTCCACCCGGCAGCGCAAAGTCCTGGCGCTGGATGATGTGCTCGGCGATTTGCGTGAGGGCAACGGCCCGATTGACGGCGGCGGCTGGCTGGTGGATGTTTGCGATGCGCTAACCGATCACGCCAGCGAGTTTATCGAGCAGCTTCACGACCGGATTATCGATCTGGAAGATGATTTATTGGATCAGCAGGTCCCACCGCGCGGTTTCCTCGCGCTGTTACGTAAACAGCTTATCGTCATGCGCCGCTATATGGCGCCGCAGCGTGATGTGTATGCAAGGCTTGCCAGCGAGCGTCTGCCGTGGATGACGGACGACCATCGGCGACGGATGCAGGATATTGCCGAACGTCTGGGGCGAGGTCTGGATGAGATTGATAGCTGCATCGCCCGCACGGCGATTATGAGCGATGAAATCGCGCAAATTATGCAGGAGTCGCTATCACGTAGAACCTATACGATGTCGCTGATGGCCATGGTTTTTCTACCCAGCACTTTTTTAACCGGACTCTTTGGCGTCAACCTCGGCGGCATTCCCGGCAATAGCTGGCATATGGGTTTTTCTATTTTCTGCATAATGTTAGTCGTTCTCATTGGGGGTGTTACATGGTGGTTGCATCGTAGTAAATGGTTGTAAAGAATCGCCTTTTGGCGCGGTGATGATGATGAAAACCCGGCAATGTTTGAGCGAAATCAATAAACCGTCTACCCATTCAGGGCAATATCTCTCTCGCAGGTGAATGCAACGTCAAGCGATGGGCGTTGCGCTCCATATTGTCTTACTTCCTTTTTTGAATTACTGCATAGCACAATTGATTCGTACGACGCCGACTTTAATGAGTCGGCTTTTTTTTTGCGCTCTGTTTCTCAGCTTCTACGCTTAACTGGTGTACCCGCCCATAACCGGGAGTCAATATGCCTATTCATCCGCTGAACTCAATCCCCATTCCGCCGGAACCTAACGATCCCGTACCGGTCCACGATCCTAAACCCCGCCCGCGCCCGTTACCCGACCCACCGCCTGACGATGAGCCGATTAAATTGTCGCATCGGGAGCGGAGATCTGCGACGATACGCGCCAGCAGATTGTCCGCCCCTAAATGTAATGCGAGAAATAATTGTGACCGCTTTTTCAACTCTGAATGTTTTGCCCGCCGCCCAGCTCACTAATCTGAATGAACTAGGGTATCTTTCGATGACCCCAGTTCAGGCGGCGGCTTTGCCGGCGATTCTTGCGGGTAAAGATGTCCGCGTGCAGGCAAAAACCGGCAGCGGTAAAACGGCGGCATTCGGCCTCGGGTTGCTCCAGCACGTTGACGCCTCGCTGTTCCAGACGCAGTCGCTGGTGCTGTGTCCGACCCGCGAACTGGCGGATCAGGTCGCCGGTGAGCTGCGTCGCCTGGCGCGCTTTCTGGCAAATATTAAAATTTTAACCCTCTGCGGCGGCCAGCCTTTTGGCGCCCAGCGCGACTCGCTACAGCACGCGCCGCATATTATCGTCGCCACGCCGGGGCGCTTGCTCGATCACCTGCAAAAGGGCACCGTGTCGTTGAACGCGCTACAAACCCTGGTGATGGACGAAGCGGACCGCATGCTGGATATGGGGTTTAGCGACGCCATTGATGAAGTGATCCGCTTTGCGCCGGCTTCGCGCCAGACGCTGCTGTTTTCCGCCACCTGGCCGGAAGCGATCGCGGCGATTAGCGGCCGCGTGCAGAACAACCCGCAGACCATTGAAATTGATGCTGTTGATGCGCTGCCGGCTATCGAACAGCAGTTTTTTGAAACTTCGCAACACGGTAAAATCACGCTGTTGCAAAAGCTGCTGAGCCAGCATCAGCCCGCTTCCTGCGTGGTGTTCTGCAATACCAAAAAGGATTGTCAAGCTGTCTGCGATTCGCTAAACGCCGCCGGACAGAGCGCTCTGTCGCTGCACGGCGATCTTGAACAGCGCGACCGCGACCAGACGCTGGTGCGCTTTGCTAACGGGAGTTCGCGCGTGCTGGTGGCGACCGACGTTGCCGCCCGCGGGTTAGATATTAAGTCGCTCGAGCTGGTGGTGAACTATGAGCTGGCCTGGGACCCGGAGGTTCACGTGCACCGCATTGGTCGTACCGCTCGCGCCGGTGAAAGCGGTCTGGCGATTAGCCTCTGCGCACCGGAAGAGGCGCAGCGCGCGAATATTCTTGCCGAAATGCTGCAAATGAAGCTCAACTGGATGAACGGGCCGACGAATAGCACTGTTGTGCCGCTGCAGGCAGAGATGGCCACGCTGTGCATTGATGGCGGTAAAAAAGCGAAGATGCGCGCGGGCGATGTGTTGGGGGCGTTGACCGGTGATATCGGCCTTGATGGCGCGGACATCGGCAAGATTGCCGTTCATCCGGCGCATGTCTACGTAGCCGTGCGCCAGGGCGTAGCGCATAAAGCGTTTAAGCAGCTGCAAAACGGGAAGATTAAAGGTAAGGCCTGCCGGGTTCGTTTGCTGAAATAAGCGCGACAAAGGCGTCTCAGGCGCGCGCCTGAGACGCAAGACGTTATTTTACTTCCACCACGTTCAGGCGCAGTTCATCCAGCTGCGCGTCATCCTCTTCCGGCTGCCAGCCGGCCGGCTGCATTGGGATCTCTTCACGATCGAACGCCAGGTCGCCGCCGTCAATCACCGCAGAACCGTGATGAATGCCTTTAAAATCGAACAGGTTAACGTCGCTAAGATGGGAAGGCACCACGTTCTGCATCGCGCTAAACATGGTTTCGATGCGCCCAGGATAGCGTTTATCCCAGTCGCGTAGCATATCGGCAATCACCTGGCGCTGGAGGTTGGGCTGCGAACCGCACAGGTTGCACGGAATGATCGGAAAACCTTTCGCCTGGGAGAAGCGCTCAATATCTTTTTCCCGGCAGTAGGCCAGTGGACGAATCACGATATGTTTACCGTCGTCGCTCATCAGCTTCGGCGGCATACCTTTCATCTTCCCGCCGTAGAACATGTTCAGGAACAGGGTCTGCAGGATATCGTCGCGGTGGTGGCCCAGGGCGATTTTGGTTGCGCCTAGCTCAGAAGCGGTGCGGTAAAGAATGCCGCGGCGCAGACGGGAGCAGAGCGAGCAGGTGGTTTTACCTTCCGGAATTTTTTCTTTAACGATGCCGTAGGTATTTTCTTCAACAATCTTATATTCCACGCCCAGCTGCTCAAGATATTCCGGCAGAATATGCTCCGGGAAGCCCGGCTGTTTTTGATCGAGGTTGACCGCCACCAGTGAGAAAGAGATTGGCGCGCTTTTTTGCAAATTGCGCAAAATCTCCAGCATGGTGTAGCTATCTTTACCGCCGGAGAGGCAAACCATGATGCGGTCGCCTTCTTCAATCATATTAAAATCGGCGATCGCCTCGCCGACGTTACGGCGCAGGCGCTTCTGCAATTTGTCGAGGTTGTATTTTTCTTTCTTGCTAATTTCTTGATTTTGCAGCATTTAATAATGGCTCAATTCATAATGTGGCATCAGAAGCGCACGCGTTCTGCCAGCATGGTTGTGGCATTCTGCTGGTGCGTAGCATGTGGCGTGTATGGTACGGATTAGCGAAGGGAATGTCAGCACATTTAAGGTTAAATAAGCCCGGCGGGGGAAAAGACAAAAAGCCCGCACGGCGGCGGGCAGAGTCGGTTTAACGCACAACCAGCACCGAACATTCCGCATGACGGACAACGGCGGCGGCGTTAGAGCCCAGCAGGTAGGTGGTGATATCGGGACGGTGCGAAGAGATAATCACCAGGTCCGCGGGGAGAGACTTCGCCATAGCAAGGATTTTATCTTTCGGCGAGCCCTCTGAAACGTGAAAATGGATACGGTCTTCGGGGATATTAAACTTTTTCACAATCTCTTTGAGCCGCGATTCCGATTCGGCTTTGAGGTCATCCATCGCCGGCAGCTCTGCGGTGTAGGCCATTCCCAGCGAAGCGTAATAGGGAAGGGAGGGAATGACGGTCAGGAAATGCACCTCGGCATCATCGATTCTGGCTTCAGCTTCAACATGCTTGATAACGCGATCGGTTAATTCTGTATCAGAAATATCGATGGGCACAAGAATCATTCTGTTCATAAAACCTCCTGTTTAAGTAACCACTTAAAGTGTAGGTCATCCAGACGATTATTGTACATTGCGCGCAATCACACTTTCGTCATCAGGCGCAGCGGCGTTCGGTAAATTTTCCTTTAATGACGCCATCGTAAAAACGGCCTTTAGAAACCACCAGCAGAAAGTCGCGGAAAATGCGCGGCGGGACACCGATATACTGCAGCGTTTGGTTATCGCGAAAGCGGATTTCAAGAATGCCGGCGGATTCATCATAGGCGACGGAGGTGATTCGGGATGATGTTACGGGGTGATGGTGCATGGCGGGCGTCCTCTTACGGCTACGGCAATTCTAGGGAGCAATATATCATTTAACGGACGATTATTTTAAGGTAATCGATATATTGTTTTGCTTTGAATGCAGTCGATCGCCGGGAGGGGAAGACAAAGCCCGCCGTTGCCAGCGGGCCCGGACATTAGAACTGGTAAACCAGACCTAACGCGACGACGTCATCCGTAGAGATGCCGTTGTTAGAATAGAAGCTATCGTCTTCATCCAGCAGGTTGATTTTGTAATCAACGTAGGTAGACATATTACGGTTGAAGTAATAAGTCGCGCCAATGTCGACATATTTAACCAGATCTTTGTCACCGGTATTTCCTGCCGGGTTAGCAGCATTGCCCTGCATAACCAAATCCTTACCCTTAGACTGCAGGTAGGAGATAGCCGGACGCAGACCGAAATCGAACTGGTATTGAGCCGTCACTTCAAAGTTTTGCGTTTTGTTGGCAATAGTATCGCTGTTATTACCATATGGGGTCATATTACGGGTTTCTGAATACATGGTTGCCAGGTAGATATTGTTGGCATCATATTTCAAACCTGCGGTCCAGGCATCGGCTTTATCGCCACCGGCTGTAGAATAATGGGTCTGCTCATTGGTACGGTCAGAAGAACTATAGGCCGCTGCGATGCTCACGCCCATACCCAGATCGTAGGAGGAGGAGAGGCCAAATCCGTCACCGTTAGAGTTTTTGACGTTGCGACCATTATTGTTGGCGGTGCCTTCTTGATTTTCATCACCGGACTGATTTTCATTTTTACCCTGATACTGCAGGGCGAAGTTCAGGCCGTTAACCAGACCGAAGAAGTCATTGTTACGGTAGGTTGCAACGCCGTTAGCGCGGCCGGTCATAAAGTTATCGGCCTGGGTGTAGGAGTCGCCGCCGAATTCTGGCAGCATATCGGTCCAGCCTTCTACGTCGTACAGTACGCCGTAATTACGGCCATAGTCGAATGAACCGTAGTTAGCGAATTTCAGACCAGCAAATGCCAGACGGGTCCAGGCCTGGTTGTCAGCGCCTTCGGTATTGTTCGCCTGAACGTTATATTCCCACTGACCGTAGCCGGTCAGCTGATCGTTAATCTGGGTTTCGCCTTTGAAGCCAAGACGGACGTAGGATTGATCGCCATCTTTCGATGAATCATCGGAGAAATAATGCAGACCGTCTACCTTGCCATAGAGATCCAGTTTATTTCCGTCTTTATTATAAATTTCAGCAGAATGAGCAGCGCCAGCAGCTAATAATGCCGGAATAACGAGGGCCAGTACTTTTCTTTTCATTTGGACAATCCTTTAACGGTTTTTGTTTTAGCTTCCTCCTGGGAAGTGAACTCATGCTAAAGGAGCAAATAGAGATATGGTAAGTATCAATTGTTACGATATGAGTAAAATCTAAAATAAATAATTCAGATGAAATGATGATAATTATAATGAATGATTTGGTGGGAAATATACAAAATAAAAATTATACATATCGATTTTAGTATCGTATTATCCGCTCGTTATATGCCTTTTATTGTCATTCAAGAATTTATATTACCCTCCGTTCCTGAGAATGGTTTTTATTGAGCGGTAAAGCGACAAGCCCGAATGAATATTCGGGCTTTTTTTATGCGCTGATAAAAACGGCAGCGAATTAGCTTTCGCTGGTGGGTTTTTCCGCCTTACCGGCCAGCTGCGCCAGGAAGTCATAGCGTTTTTGTAGATCCGCGGTCGCATCTTTCCATAGCTGCTCCGCAACTTCCGGCTGCTGCGCGTTCAGGCGACGGAAGCGCTGTTCGTTCAGGAGCGTTTCCGCCAGCGCGTCTGACGGCGGACGGGAGTCCAGCGCCAGCGGAAGTTTACCTTCATCGGCACGACGCGGGTCAAAGCGATACAGCGGCCAGAACCCGGTCGCGGTCAGCTGGCGCATCTGATCGTGGCTTAGCGCCAGATCGTAACCGTGTTCTTCGCAAGGACTGTAGGCAATAATCAGCGACGGCCCCGGATACGCTTCCGCTTCCTGAATCGCTTTTACCGTTTGGTTGAGCTGCGCGCCAAGGGAAATCTGCGCCACATAAACATGACCGTACATCATCATGCTGACCCCAAGGTCTTTGCGCGCCTTGCGCTTGCCGTGCTCGCCAAATTTAGTCACCGCACCCAGCGGGGTAGCCTTCGATGCCTGGCCGCCGGTGTTGGAATAACACTGGGTATCGAGCACCAGAATATTGACGTTTTCGGTCAGGCTCAGCACGTGGTCGAGACCGCCGAAGCCGATATCGTAGGCCCAGCCGTCGCCGCCGATCAGCCAGATAGATTTCTCGACCAGCGCGTCGGCGTCGATTAACAGTTCCTTCGCACCTTCTTCATTTGCCAGCACCTTGCGCAGCTCGGCCACCTGTTGGCGGCGTACCTCAGGCGTTGCCTCCGCGTGCAGCGCATCGTTAAGTTCGGGCGGAAGTTTATCGGCGAACTGCGATAGCAGACGCATGACGCGCTGACGATGCTGATCGACGGTAAGGCGGAAGCCAAGGCCAAATTCGGCATTATCCTCGAACAGCGAGTTGGCCCACGCCGGCCCGCGGCCGTTGGCATCGGTGGTGTACGGCGTGGAAGGGAGATTGCCGCCGTAAATCGATGAACAGCCGGTGGCGTTGGCGATCAGCATCCGGTCGCCGTAGAGCTGAGTCAGTAGCTTGATATACGGCGTTTCGCCGCAGCCGGAGCAGGCGCCGGAGTATTCGAACAGCGGACTGATCAGCTGCGAAGTGCGGATATCGATACGTTCCAGCTTGCTGCGGTCCATTTCCGGCAGATTAAGGAAGTAGTCATAGTTCACTTTCTCTTCTTCGACATGTTCAAGGCGCGACATCATATTGATGGCCTTGATCTCTGGGTTCTGCCGATCTTTTGCCGGACAAACCTCGACGCACAGATTACAGCCGGTGCAATCTTCCGGCGCGACCTGCAGAACGTATTTCTGGCCGCGCATATCGCGGGATTTAACGTCCAGGGAGTGCAGACTGGACGGGGCGCTTTCCATCGCGTCCGGGGAGACCACTTTCGCGCGGATTGCCGAGTGCGGGCAGGCGGCAACGCAGTGGTTGCACTGGGTGCAAAGCTCTTCCTTCCAGATAGGGATCTCTTCAGCGATATTGCGTTTTTCCCAGCGGGTGGTGCCCATTGGCCAGGTACCGTCCGGCGGCAGGGCGGAAACCGGCAGCGCATCGCCGAGTCCGGCCAGCATGGCGGCGGTCACGGTTTTGACGAAATCCGGCGCGGCGTCGGAGACGACCGGCGGGCGGTTCGGGCTGTTGGCATCGACCTGCTGTAACGGCACTTCCGCCAGCGACTCGCGGGCCAGGGCCAGCGCCTGCCAGTTGCGTTCGACCAGTTCCTGGCCTTTACTGCTGTAGCTTTTCGCAATCGCGCCCTGCAGTTCCGCCAGCGCGCTATCGCCCGGCAGGATCTGCGTCAGATGGAAAAACGCCATCTGCATAACGGTGTTGATGCGCGCGCCAAGGCTGCACTCGCGGGCGATTTTGGCCGCGTTAACGATATAAAACCGCGCTTTTTTCTGATTCAGCGTGGCCTGGACTTCCTGCGGCAGGCGCGACCAGACTTCTTCGGCGCTGTATGGGGTATTGAGCAGGAAAATACCGCCGGGCTTCAGGCGCTCAACCATCTGATACTTGTCGATAAACTGTAGCTGGTGGCAGCCGACGAAATCGGCCTGCGAAATAAGATAGGAAGAACGAATCGGCTTCTCGCTGACGCGCAGGTGAGAGACCGTCAGGCCGCCGGCTTTTTTCGAGTCATAGACGAAATAGCCCTGCGAGAACCATGGCGTCGAGTTACCGATAATCTTGATATTGTTTTTGGTGGCCGAGACGCTGCCGTCGCTGCCGAGGCCGTAGAACAGGGCTTCCAGCTTCGCCTCCGACGGTAGGGTATTTTCTACCAGCGGCAGGGAAAGGTTGGTGACGTCATCGTAGATGCCAACGGTAAAGCGCGGCTTGGGTTTGGCGGCGCTCAGTTCGTTGAAAATCGCCAGCACGCACTCCGGTCCGAACTCTTTTGATGAGAGACCGTAGCGGCCGCCAATGGTACGCGGCAGCGTTTCCCGCTCGCCGCGGTTAAAGGCTTCCGCCATCGCGGTCATCACGTCGAGATACAGCGGTTCAGCCAGGGCGCCCGGTTCTTTGGTGCGATCGAGGACCGCCACGGCGCGGGCGCTTTCCGGCAGAACGTCCAGCAGGTGCGCGGCGGAGAAGGGCCGGTAAAGGCGAACTTTCAGCACGCCGACTTTTTCTCCGCGGCTCAGCAGTTCATCAACCACTTCCTCACAGGTGCCGATTGCGGAGCCCATAATCACGATAACGCGCTCGGCCTGCGGATGTCCGTAGAACTCAAACGGTTTGTACTGACGCCCGGTGGCGGCGGCAAAATCGTTCATCGCCGTTTCAACGTGTTCGTAAACCGCGTCGTACCATGGGTTAGTCGCTTCACGCGACTGGAAGTAGGTGTCCGGATTAGCTGAGGTTCCGCGGATTACCGGATGTTCGGGATTCAGGGCGCGCTGGCGATGTTCATCGATTTTATCCTGCGGCAGCAGGCTGAGAAGGGTATCGTCCGCCAGCGGGGCGATTTTGTTGATTTCGTGCGAGGTGCGGAAACCATCGAAGAAATGTATAAATGGCACCCGGCTTTGCAGCGTAGCGATATGCGAAATCAGCGCAAAATCCTGGGCTTCCTGGACGCTGCTGGCGCAGAGCATCGCGCAGCCGGTCTGGCGCACGGCCATGACGTCCGAGTGATCGCCAAAGATAGAGAGCGCGTGGGTTGCCACGGTGCGTGCGGCGACGTGCAGCACAAACGGCATCAGCTGACCGGCGAGTTTGTACAGCGTCGGGATCATCAGCAGTAAACCCTGCGATGAAGTAAAAGAGGTCGAGAGAGCGCCGGTTTGCAGCGCGCCGTGTACGGCGCCAATGGCCCCGGCTTCCGACTGCATTTCGACGACGCGGGGAACATCGCCCCAGACGTTCTTCAGCCCGTTGCCGGCCCAGGCGTCCGCCTGCTCCGCCATGGTGGAGCTGGGCGTAATCGGGTAGATGGCGATAACTTCACTGGTGCGAAACGCGACTGAAGCAACCGCGCCATTACCGTCGATAGTGATCATATCAATACTCACATTGCTAAATGTTTGATAAAAATGTTTTTATGCCCATTGATACCTTCTGAGCACTCGCTTATCTATTCTGCATTCTGCGCAACCGCTATCGGCGCGATTTCACCGGTAGCGTAAAAGTTCGTTTCTCCCTGCATGGTTACCGGCAGGGGGACCGGGTTTGCGAATTACTGTCTAAGTATAGACCCCGGAGGAACATGATTTTTTGATCTCCAGTAGCGACAAAATCCATAGTTCAGATAAATTAATTCAACGTATTACATAGGTGTCCACGTATGAACGACACCCTACACCAAAATCAATGGCGTCATTTTTCCATAAGTAGCAGTGTTGCGGTTCCGCTGCGACGAAGGAGCCGCAGCAGACCGTTTTTTATTACCTATAGGTAATTTAATTGGGTTTTGCTATATTTTAGATACCTGATGGTAAATGGCGTTAGAATCTTTGCGATGGATAAATACGAAATCAGACGGCAGCGCTTGCTCTATATCCGCGATAATTTATGCGGCGGCAAAGCCGTTGATGTGGCCCGAACCCTTGGCCGGGAGCCTTCTTACGTCTCAAGAATGCTCTACCCCGAAGGCAAAAAGCAAAAGAAAAGGATAGCTGACGAGATGGTCGAACTTATTGAATCTTCGTTCAATCTTCCCCGCGGATGGATGGACGGTATCACCGGGAATATTGATATTGAGCGAGAACCGGTAGAGGATTCGCCACAGATGCCATATGTCATTGAGGTTCTGGATGCCCAGGCCAGCGCCGGGCCGGGCTGCATTGTCTCCAGCGAGGTTGATGAAACGGTCAGCAGTATCACCTATGACTCTGCCGGCGCGCTGCGGCTTTTTGGTAACAGGCCCGCAGAGCATATCAAGGTGATCACCGTATCCGGCGATAGCATGTCCGGCACCATTGAGACCGGTGACTACATTTTTGTCGATGTCTCGAAAGACTACTTTGAAGGCGACGGCATTTACGTCTTTTCCTTTAAAGGCGCGGTGCTGGTGAAGCGCCTTCAGTTCACGGCGGATGGCCTGCTTGTTCACTCGGATAACAGTAAATATGCAGACTGGACGATTGGCGAAAGCCATGAACAGTATCTGAAGATCATTGGTCGCGTGATTTATAGCCACAGCGTTAAACGCTTCGTTTAAAGGCGTGCATTGCCACGCAGGTCGCCATTCGTACTGAGTTCAGCCGATAAGTTTTAACCCGGTATGCCGCGTGTAAGCCGGGCATACCTGCGTCTTTTCCCGCATAACCCTGCCACACCCTGTTCAGCGCGCTCCCTCGGCCTTTCCGGCTCTTAATGGTGTCGCTGGGCAACAGGTTAAAAAATATCTCTCATTTTTCAATGGATTGCGATTTATTCGCCATAAAGTATACCCATGGGTATTTATTTTTAAGTTACCTTAAGGTATTCTTTTTTCATCAACCTGATGTACAGCACCATCTTGATGATGAAATACAACGATTCCGTACGGAATCTACGTGGCTGAAAGGCCAGCGCCATGACGCAATGTGCTTTGGGGTATAGCCATTAAGGGTACATACCGCCAAAGCTCATTAAAGGAGACCGCAATGTCCCGTAAAACCGCGTTTAATGGCTCCGCCGCCGGCCGACGCCGCGCGCAGCGAGCCCACTTACAAAATCCGCAAACCCTCAGTTCCGATCTCATCCACCGGCCCACGCCTTCCCGCGCTCAGATTCAGGCAAAGGGAGGACACCACACGCCCAGCCGTATTGAGGATGCTTTGCCGATTAAATTTGTTGCGCAGGATATTTTCTGGCAGCGCGAGGAATATAAACGACAGATTGTGCGAGCGACCGTTATTTATCAGCACGAGTTTGCACACGATTATATAGAACCAGGCAGCTATCTCTGTCAGAGGGCAATTTATGCGCTTGGTTTGCAAAGAAGAAAGAAAGTAACGGCGAGGTAACGCCTCAGTGCCAGGAAAAATGACCCTGCGCTTCGTTATTTACCATCATTATTCATAGTGAAAGAAGGGAGGGTATATGTCCGATCCTGTTTCCGGTACGTCGATAATTGTTGCGGGTGGATTAATGGGCGCCGGTATGTTTGGCCTGGTGACAGGTATTGATTATGGCGTTGTATTTGGCGCGTTTGCTGGCGCGGTATTTTATGTGGCGACGGCGGTTAATATAACGCGTTTTAGACTAGTGGCCTATTTTATGACGTCCTTCATTGTTGGTGTCCTGGGCGCCGGGCTAATTGGGACAAAGTTGGCTATCTGGACAGGATATAGTGATAGACCGTTAGATGCGTTAGGTGCCGTACTGATATCGGCGCTGATTATTAAGATACTTACCTTTCTGAATAATCAGGATCTCAGCGACCTGTATAAAATACTCACCCGCAACAACAGTGGGCGCCCGAATGGAAAATGATCTTCCCGCGCTGGTAAACGCAACGCTCTGCGCTTTTATTACCCTAAGCTTGATGTTTTATCGGCGCGTCCGGCACCGAAGGTATCGACCATGGATATCGTATACGGCATATTTGCTGGTCATCACTTATGCCAGCATACCGTTTCGTTATCTCTTCGGCTTGTATACCTCGACCCACTGGTTGGTTGTTACCGTGAATTTTTTTGTCTTTATTGCCGTGTTCCTGGTGAGAGGGAATATCGCGCATTTAATCGATAAATGAGGAATAGATGAATAAAGATGAGATTTTTAATGCCATTCTGGAAAAGGAGGGCGGTTATGTAAATCATGCTGATGATAGCGGTGGGCCGACAAACTGGGGGATTACTCAAGTCACCGCGCGGGCTCATGGTTATGATGGCGATATGCAAAAACTGACGCGCCAGCAGGCGCTGGATATTCTCAACGCTGACTACTGGATTGCGCCCCGGTTCGATCATGTTGCTGAAATATCTACCGCGATCGCTGAAAAACTGTGTGATGCCGGGGTTAATATGGGGCCTGTTCTACCCGGTAAATGGCTTCAACGCTGGTTAAATGCGTTTAATCATCGTGGGGCATTTTATCCGGATCTTATGATCGATGGTGTAATAGGGCCCAGAACTTTAAATGCCTTGAGCCATTATCTTATTCGCAGAGGAAACGAAGGAGAGCTTGTACTGTTACGGGCATTAAACTGTAGTCAAGGGCAGTATTATCTGGAGCTGGCTGAAAGAAATGATGCCAATGAATCGTTTATCTATGGCTGGTTGCGAACGCGAGTATCTATGTAGTTTCTGTTTTATTAATCTAATCATTTCAGTAATCGAAATCTGGAGAAATTTAATATGTATACATCTAATGATTTAACCCTCTCAATGCTTTCTGGAATGAGCGTGACGGGTAATTAAGTTAAATGAATTGCAATCAGGTGTTAATGGAGTAATCCAAGTGGAAGTGCTGGATAAATATATTCAGCTATTCATACCGTAAGTAATTAAATCATCGATAAGGAATATAGAAATGGTTGACCAAAAAAGTAATGCGCAAGTTTTAAATGGCGTTAACGACGATATTTCAGAAATGAAATCATTGACCACATTGCGTAAACGTGTGGTGACAGATGGTGAAGTCGTTTCTAAATCGCAGAACGCGTTCCGCCTGGCAGGTAGCAAAACGGGAGTCGTCTTGCGCAATGACGGGAATGATTTTCACACCCTCGTCACCCCTGAAGGGCAGGCGCAAGACGGGCAATGGAATACCCTTCGCCCATTATCCTTTAACCTCAAAACCGGGCGCGTTGCTCTTCGTAATGGCGTGGATATTTCAGGTGGGGCTATGGTTTCTCACAATGCGGGAGTTTTTACCACATTGACCGGGCCAGATGCGCTTATTAACGGTCAAACCTATGACTCTGCCCCTATGTATACCGATTTCAAGACTGGCAGCGTCGTTACAAGAATGCTTATGGGGGCTCGGGTTAACGCCGGTCATGATGATTACGGATTACTTTCATACCGTGACTGGCATGGAAAGTGGAATGAGCTTCGCGTCCGTCCTAACAATGAACTTGATGCGGGTCAGTATGTTAAACGCAATTCAGACGGATGGTTTGTCGCGAAAGGTTATCGCCAGATAGATAACAACGCAGCCAGAATAACGAACGGTTTATGCATTCAGGGGGCAGGAGATTTATCCGCAGACCTCTATCACTCGGAACGTATTGGCCAGCATCATTTTCTCGGCCTACATGTGGCCAACGGTGGCGCGCAGGGCTGGTACGAGTTCCGTAATGATGGTCATGCCTATACTAATGGCGCCTGGCACAGCAGTTCTGACGCACGCATGAAAACCCAGGTTGAAAAAATCGATAATGCGTTTGAAAAACTGAATCGCATCAGTGGTTACACCTACCTGAAGCAGGGGGTTAGCGAAGCTGGCGTTATCGCGCAAGAGGTGGAGGCTGTTCTACCTCAAACCGTCTCTCGGACTGAAGTGATTTTAAACGATGGCCGTGTGCTGAAGGATGCCCTCAGCCTAAATATTAACGGGGTAGTAGCCCTGCTTGTTGAAGCGCTTAAAGAAGAACATCAGGCGTTGATTCAGGAGCAGGAAGCGAGACAGTCATTTGAGCAACGTCTTGCAGCGCTTGAAGAACGTGTAGGCCGGGAGGGCTGATTCATGGAAGAGTTTGATAATAATGATGCGCCGCCGGTGACGAAGAATTTCCGTCTGCCCGCTGAAGAAAACGGGACGGGCCTTCGGGTTACCTCCTCGGTGAAAAAACCGATTAAGGCTGAACACTATGACAACTGAACTAAATGGTCCGGGGCCTATTGCCGGGGAATATAAAGGTGGCAGTAGCGATAATCTTAATGAACAGAGTGATAATTCGACTCCGGGGGGGAGCAATAACGGTAATTCAGGTAATCATGACTCGAATACGGCCCCATTATCCGCGGCAGATAAACAGATTGCTGCCGTAAAAAGCGACCCAAAAGTGCGCCAGAGACTGGCGGATTTAATTAAAGGGGCAAAAGCGATTAATCCGAACGCGCACCTTTTTACCAGTGAGCTTTCGCAAAGCGGTATGCTGACTATTGGAATCGATGGTTTAACGGTTGATCAAACTTTCGCACTTGGTCTGCGTGGAATTATTACCATCACTGGCACTGATGGCCCTCATTCCTTTGGCAGTTTTGATACCGGACATAAAATCGGGGATTTCGATAGCACGCCGGGCGGCAATAATGGCAGTGCAGAAAATCTGGCTGAAAACAAGACGTCACTTGCAGCCTACGCCTCTGTCATGCAGGGGGATATCCCCAAAGGATTCTGGGTTGATAATGAAAGAATCATGACTGAAGTCATTGTGATATTCGAAATTAACGGTGGAGGAAAAGGAAACGACCGTACGGGTTTCAGAAAGGAAAAGGTAGAAGTTAAGTCTCTGACTGAAGCATTTAAAACATGGAAGAAAATCAAAGACGAGATTGCAGACGAGGCCCGTAAAGCAGAAGAGGCTCATAAAGCAGAGGAAGCTCGTAAGACCCTATTTGACAAAGTTGGAATTCAGGACACGCCTGTTTACACACCGGAAATGGTGAAATATGCAAATGCTCAACTGGCGGCAGCCGTAGCAACGGTCCTTAACAGAGCACCGTCCGGGATACAGCTGTCCGGTGTAGGTAAGGGGGTCGTTACTGCGCTCAGCGAGTGGGCGGGTTCGATAGCAAGCGCACTATGGCGGGGAGCTGTCGGGGTGGCTGAAATCGCCACTGCCAGTACCGCTGGTCCCATGGTAGCTGCGGCATCGACAATATTTTTCTCACCACCCGCAGGAGGCGGTAATGATAGTAAAGTCCCTGGACGTGATATTGATATGATGGCTGCCCAGGCCCGCCTGTTTACGGCCGGTAAGGTGAATATCGAACCAGGGATGAAAATGGTTGACCTGCCGGTACGCGGATTTATTACCACGGAGGATAACGAACGACAGTCGGTGATGCTGGTGAAAACCGGTTCCGGCAGCGTGTCCGCCACTGTACCGGTACTGAGTGGCGTGCGTGACAAGACCACAGGGCTTGATAAAATTACTGTACCAGCCGTGGCGGGCGCCCCGTCGCGGACCATCCTGGTGAATCCAGTGCCGGTCGGGCCCGCAGCCCCGCCTCACACCGGTAACAGTACGCCGGTACCGGTGACCCCGGTACATACTGGAACGGAGGTGAAGCAGGCGGACAGTATTGTTACGACCACGTTCCCGGTCGCAGACCTACCGCCGCTGCAGGACTTCATCTACTGGCAACCTGATGCGACAGGAACCGGCGTTGAGCCGATCTATGTGATGCTGAACGGGCCTTATGGCGAGACCAATGCTAAAGGGGAATACAGTCATCGTCCGTACAACACCGAAAAGGCAGGCGGCCCCGTTGAGAATCTGGACTGGAAGGCGGCAACCATTGACCGTGCAGGCATTGATAAAGTGAAACTACATACAGGTCGGTTTGCTGAGTCAGATGCTAATAAAGTGATGATTGCCAGGCTAGAAAAAATCCTAAAAGGTGAGCTACAGGCTACTGATACCGATAAGAGATACTACACGCATGAGATCAGAGAACTGGAGCGTTACAGACAGCTTGGAATTAAAGATAGTGCTCTCCCAGCTAATGAGGCTGAGGTATGGAATAATACACATACAGCCACTCTGGAGGACTATAAATTAGGTAATAGCGAAACTCTTTTATATACACCAGAAGCGCTGAAAGCAGCAGAAGAACAAGACTTAAGGGGGGTAAAGTGATTGATTTTGAACGTATAGTAGCAGAGCAAACGCTCGAGGATATTATTCTCTTCTTAACAAGGAGTGAGAATGGCTTTGGTTATCCTCAAATGGATCGTTTTTTCAGTCGTTATAAGTTTTCAGTAATAGAAAGTGGGGAGTTTATGAGGACCTTTGAACAGATGCGTCAAAAAGGAATGGTCGAATGGGGCGAAAAAATGCTTGTCAAAAAAGGTCTCAATTGGCAAGAGCCAAAATTCGTGACTGAAAAGAAATACGGTATTCAATAACTTTCATATTTGAAGTACTGCCAGCACATTCCCTGCTGGCTTTTTTATGTTTGACTGTGACGAATACCAGCCGCTTAGAGTTAGTCAGCTCTGAAGGTTGTCGCTGATAGGAATGACAGTGATTTGGATGCTCACCAGTGAGTCGAAGATGCTAAGATTGAGCGCACAGGAAATAATCATGCACAACAAAGCACTACATCTTTTTGTCGGGCAACTATTGCCTCATTATGATGCTTTTCAGTCGTACAGAGATGAATGTGCTTATGCTGAGAGGCTTCTGACGCCAAAAAATTTGCTAATAAATGTTAATACAGCGCATAAATACGTACTTCGCCTCTCGACGCGGCGCGCTGAGCTGCCTATTATCCTTAGGCTTGTTCATTTTAAGATGTATCTGAGGGGGAGAGAAGATGCGAGCTGCGTTTTTAGTGGGATGTGCTGCGCTGTTACTGTCGGCGTGTAGTAGTCATGACGAGCCTGTTCAGCAGGCGACGGCGGCGCACGTGTCGCCCGGGATGCGCGCCGCGATGAGCAGCTCCGGCCAGGCAAACTGCGCCATGGTTGGCGGCTCGTTATCGGTAGCCCGCCAGCTTGATGGCTCCGCTATCGGCATGTGCGCCTTGCCGAACGGCAAGCGCTGCAGCGAGCAGGCGCTGGCAGGCGGAAGCTGCGGTAACTATTAATTCATCAGGTCGGCGAGCTTATATACCAGCGTCTGGTCGGCGGTCGCCAGCGTCAGCTGCGTTTCCGTCAGGTCGACCTGCGCGCCTTCGCGCAGCATTTTGCTCAGCGTGGCGTCCAGCGTATTCAGCTGCGGGTCCGTGCAAAGCATGCGGGTCATCGCCAGCTCTTCAACCTTCAGCTCGCCGTCGGAAACTTTGCCCGTGCCGCTGAAGCGGTTGCACATATTGCCTGAAACATACATCTTGCCCGTAATAGGCATCTTTTCGCCGAAGCTCAGCTCCTGCGGCTTGTCCGCGGCATTCAGCGGCTGCCCGTTAACGCTGGTCAGCACAAACCGATGGTGCTGAAGCTGTTCCGCCCTGGTCGAAACCTTGCTGTTATAAACGCAGCCCGATAGCAACATTCCCACCGCCAGCAGCGCAGCATACTTGTTCATTTAATCTCCATAAATATTTATCGTATTAATAAATGAAGGGGATTGTAACTTTATCGCAGGCGATTTCTGTGAGGATTATCTGAATGTGCCCCCCGCCATGGGGGAGCACAAAAGGGAAAGGAATATCAGACCAGCGCGTTAGGGCAGGCGTCGCCAGCAGCCACCTGACGCAGATTGTCGAGGGTGGTTTGCGAAATGCTGATCAACGCTTCCGCGGTCAGAAACGCCTGGTGACCGGTAAACAGGACGTTGTGGCAGGCGGAGAGGCGACGGAACACATCATCCTGAATCACGTCATTAGACTTGTCTTCAAAGAAAAGATCGCGTTCGTTCTCATACACGTCCATCCCCAGCGCGCCAATTTTCTGGTGCTTCAGGGCGTCGATCGCCGCCTGCGAATCGATGAGCGCGCCACGGCTGGTATTGATGATCATCACCCCGTCTTTCATTCGCTCGAACGCGGCATGGTTCAGCAAATGGTAGTTTTCATCGGTCAGCGGACAGTGCAGGGAGATAACATCGGACTCTCTGTACAGCGTTTCAAGATCGACATACTCCACGCCCATATCCAGCGCGGCGGCGCTTGGGTAAGGATCAAACGCCAGCAGGCGCATACCGAAGCCTTTAAGAATGCGCAGCGCGGCGACGCCGATTTTCCCGGTGCCGATAACGCCGGCGGTTTTGCCGTGCATGGTGAAACCGGTCAGCCCTTCCAGAGAGAAGTTAGCGTCGCGGGTACGCTGATAGGCGCGGTGAATGCGGCGGTTCAGCGACATCATCATGCCGATAGCGTGTTCGGCGACCGCTTCCGGCGAGTAGGCCGGGACGCGCACCACGCGCAGGCCCAGCTCTTTGGCGGCATCGAGGTCAACGTTGTTGAACCCGGCGCAGCGCAGCGCGATGTACTTCACGCCGTGGGCTTTCAGTTCTTCAAGTACCGGGCGGCTACCGTCATCGTTCACGAAAATGCATACCGCTTCGCAGCCGTTGGCGGTTTTGGCGGTCTTTTCGGTTAGCAGGAAATCAAAAAATTCCAGTTCAAAGCCATATGCATCATTAACATGCTGCAGATACTTCTTGTCGTACTGTTTTGTACTATACACAGCGATTTTCATAAGACTTTTCTCCAGTGATAATACCGTCACGGTAGCATAATTAAAATAATCTTACAAATGTTAAAAACTAGTTTAATCAGCAGGTTATAGTAATAATTCTAGAGCATATCGCGGTGTTAAGAAATCTCTTTAAAAGACAATACCTTTCATCAAAAGCTGAGGCTTAACGCCCCTGGCGCCAGCAGGATCAGCGGCCAGAGCAGCCCGGAGCTGACGTTGGCGAGCTGAAAATACCAGAAAGAGGTGCCGCTGGCGCCGGTTACCAGCGGCACGGTGGCGCGCAGCGGAGAAAGAAAGCGGCTAAAAAAGAGCGCCCACGCGCCGTGGCGGCGCAGAAACAGCTGGCCGCGAGCGAGGCGCTCGGCATTGAGCCAGCGGATACGATACAGATGGCGCCGATAGCGGCGGCCCGTCAGCCATGAGAGCCAGAATCCGCCGATAGCGCCGAGGCTGGCGCTCATCCACATTAACAGGAAATGCCCCGGGCTGGCCGATGCCAGCGCGCCGAACAGCAGCAGCCCCGAGGTGCCCGGGATCAGCAGCGAGATGACGGCGCAGGATTTAGCGAACGTCAGCAGGAAAACCATCAGCAAAACCAATGAATAGCGGCCCTGAGCGTATTCCATCAGCGAGATAATTAAGTCCACAGCCTCATCCGTTTACGTTCGCAGGTATAAAGCAGTGTCGCAGGAGAAAACTAAACCCCGGCTAAATGACCCGCTGGAGAATCACATGGCGACGACTACGCTTAAACGGGATGGAAACTTTAACTCACAGGTCGAACGTGCCACAATAACGGCCTCTCGGCTTTTACTCATTTCGAATCAGGATATTAGCTGCCCATGAAGGGTAAATATAAAGCCGCCATCGCGCTATTATTAGCCCTCGTGCTGCTACCGCTGGCTTTGCTATTGACGCTCACCCACTGGGTGCCCACGCTGGCAGGTATCTGGCTACCTACGGGAACCCGAATCTCCCTCAATGAAAGCCCGCGCCTGACGCGCTCTGCGCTGCGCATTCCGGATCTCCGCTACCTGGTCGGCGACTGCGAAATCGCGCGCGTCACCGATGCCTCGCTTTCGCGTCCCAGCCGGTGGCGTTTACATATCGCCGAGCTGGATATTAACAGCGCCTGTCTGAACAAGCTGCCGGAAAGCGAAGCCGCGCCGGGGGCGCCGAAAACCCTCGCCGAATGGCAATCAATGCTCCCTTATAGCTGGCTGACGATTGACAACCTGCGCCTGTCGCCGTGGGACAAATGGCAGGGGCGGCTGGTGATGTCGCTCACGCCGCAGCAGCAGGATATCGGCTATGCCGGGAAAGAGGTCACCTTCCAGGCGCGACTGCGCGGCCAGGCGCTGACGGTCAGCGGCTTCTCCGCGCGTCTGGTGGAAGACCAGGCGCCGGTGAAGCTGGTGGGCGAGTTTCAGATGCCGCTGGTGCCGGACGGCTTGCCGGTCGATGGCCACCTGTTCAGCACCTTTGAATTTCCACAAACTCCCGGCCTGGTCGATGCCGAACTGGAGTGGCAAGAGAACCGCGGGCAACTGCTGGTCACGCCGCGCGGTGAGGTGGAGCCGATGCTTGACCTGCCGTGGGAAATCGCTCCGGATCGTATCACCATCAGCGATGGCCGCTGGCACACCGAATACGCGGGCAACGCGTTGAGCGGCCGCGTCGCGCTTTCGCTGGGCAACTGGCAGCAGGGCACCGAGCAGATGCAGGTCAGCGGGCGTCTTAACGTGCTCACTCAGGGCCAGGCCGGGAGGGGCAACGCCGTGCTGAATATCGGCCCCGGCAAGCTGAGCATGGACAGCAGCCACATGCCGCTACAGCTGACCGGCGAGGCCAAGCTCGGCGATCTGATTTTTTACGCCAAACTGCCCGCGCAGCTGAGCGGGCCGCTTACCGCGCCGGTGCTCAACTTTCACCCCGGCGCGCTGCTGCGTTCGCGCGGGCGGGTCATCGATTCGTTGAATATCGATGAAATCCGCTGGCCGCTGGCGGGCGTCAAAGTGACGGAGCAGGGCGTTGATGGCCGCCTGCAGGCTATTTTACGCGCCCATGAACAGGAGATGGGCGATTTTACCCTGCATCTTGACGGCCAGGCCGACAACTTTATGCCCGACCATGGCCGCTGGCAGTGGCGCTACTGGGGCGAGGGCCATTTCACCCCAATGCAGGCGCGCTGGGATGTGAAAGGCGCGGGCGAATGGGCCGACAGCACCATCGTGCTCAACAGCCTGTCGACCGGGTTCGATAAGCTGCAGTACGGTTCCATGCTGGTGAGCGCGCCGCGTCTGACCCTGGAAAAACCGATCCACTGGCTGCGCGATGAGCAGCATCCCAAACTGACCGGCGCGCTATCGCTGGATGCCGGGAAAACCACCTTCAGCGGCGGCAGCGAACTGCCGCCGTCGACGCTGAAATTTAATATCGACGGCCGCGATCCGACCTGGTTCCAGTTCAACGGCTCCCTGCATGCACAAAAAATTGGCCCCGTGCGCGTTACCGGGCGCTGGGACGGCGAACGTCTGCGCGGCGAGGCATGGTGGCCAAAACAGTCGCTGACCGTTTTCCAGCCGCTGTTGCCGCCGGAGTGGAAGATGAACCTGCGTGAGGGAACGCTTTACGCGCAGGTGGCATTCTCCGCCGCAGCCGGGCAGGGCTTCGAGGCGGGCGGTCACGGTGTGCTCAAGGGCGGCAGCGCCTGGATGCCGGATAACCAGATCAACGGCGTCGATTTTGTGCTGCCGTTCCGCTTTAGCGACGGCACCTGGCAGCTTGGCACTCGCCATCCGGTATCGTTGCGCATTGGGGAAGTCGTCAACCAGTTCACCGCGCGCAATCTGACGGCGGATCTCCAGGGCGCCTGGCCCTGGAGTGACGACGCGCCTTTACAGTTGAGCAACGTCAGCGTCGATATTCTCGGCGGCAAGCTGACCATGCAGCAGTTGAGGATGCCGCAGCATGACCCGGCGCTGCTGCGTCTGCAAAACATCTCCAGCAGCGAATTAGTGAGCGCGATTAAAGTGAAGCAGTTCGCCGTCTCTGGCCCGTTTAACGGCGCGCTGCCGCTGTGGCTGGATAACGATAAATGGATTATCAAAGACGGCTGGTTCAGCAATCCGGGGCCGATGACGATGCGCCTCGATAAAGACACCGCGGACGCGTTGGTGGCCGACAACGTCTCCGCCGGGGCGGCCATTAACTGGCTGCGCTATATGGAGGTGGCCAGATCGTGGACGCGGATCAACCTCGATAACCTCGGCGTACTGACGCTGAAGGCAACGATTAGCGGCACCAGCCGGGTAGAGGGCAAAAGTAATACGGTGCACTTAAACTACTCCCATGAAGAGAATATTTTTGACCTGTGGCGCAGCTTGCGTTTCGGCGACAATTTGCAGGCGTGGCTGGAGCAGAACGCCAGGCTGCCCGCGCCGCGCTGTCAGGACAGTCATACCTGTAAGGAACAACAATAATGATCAAACTATTCGCCGCTTTTCTGGCCACCGCGCTGCTGGCGGGCTGTACGCCGCGTATTGAAATCGCGGCATCGAAAGAGCCGATCACCATCAATATGAATGTCAAAATTGAGCATGAAATTCATATCAAGCTGGATAAAGACGTTGAGAATCTGCTCAAATCGCGTAGCGATCTGTTCTGAGGCGATGATGAGAATACGACTGATAACCATGACGCTGGCGCTGGTGCTGTTCAGCGCTCAGGCGCTGGCCCTGACCCTCAATGAAGCTCGCCAGCAGGGGCGGGTCGGCGAAACCCTCAATGGCTATCTTGAACCGCTGCGTCAGGATAAGGAAACCCTTGAACTGGTGAAGCAGATCAACGCCGCCCGCAGCGACAGCTATCAACAACTGGCGGATGACAATAATCTACCGGTGGATCAGGTGGCGAAAATGGCCGGGCAGAAGCTGGTCGCCAGGGCGCAGCCGGGCGAGTACGTGAAGGGCCTTAACGGCAAATGGCTGAAAAAATAGCTATCGGCAGCGCTTGCGATACTCTCCCGGCGAGACGCCGAAACGCTGCTTAAAGGCGGTGGAGAAATGGCTATGATCGCTGAACCCCCAGCTGTAGCCAATCCCCGCGAGCTTTTCATCATCATGGGCGCTTTGCAGCGCGCGGGCGCACAAATCGAGCCGACGATTCTTAATATATTGCGCCACCACCAGCCCTTTTTCAGCAAACAGCCGGTAAAGACTGCGCACCGACATGCCGGTTTCGCTGGCCAGCCACTCCGGGCGCAGATGTTCCGCCTGAATCGACTCATCTATTAACGCCATGATTTTCTGAAACTGCTTATCGCGCCGGGACGGCTGGGCTTCCTGATGATGCAGCATCGGACGCAGCAGGCAGACGATGGCCTCCAGCGCCGCTTTGCTTTCGCTGGCCGAGAGTTCAGGGCTGTTCATGCTTTCATGTAGCAGGCGCTGGCTGAGCTGGACCATCGGCAGGCTTTTCGCCAGCCGCGTAGCGATGCTGATTTCACTGCCGCGCAGCTGCTGCTCCAGCAGCGATCTTGGCAGCAGCAGGGAGGCCTGGCGCGAGGTTTGCTGCCAGATAATCGAGCATGGACGAGACGCATCAATCAGGGTGATATCGCCGCTCTCCAGCATCGCCTGGCGGCCATCCTGCTCGATCGTCGCCTGGCCCGCGAGCTGGAAGACGGTATAAAACCAGGCGTCATTATCGCGCTGGATCTCTTGTCGGGTACGGTAGAGGTTGATGCCGCGGGCGGTCACCGTGCTGACTTTCAGGTCGCCGGCATAGCTGGCGTCGATCTCACCGTGGAAATGATCATCCAGCGGACGGGCGGCGAACTGCCCACAGACCTGATTGATTTTTGCTAACCAATGCTGGTAATTCTGCCCACGATTTGCCGTATTCATCGCGCATCCTTTGTAATAATAATGTTTTTGCATTGTTGCATTTATGATGCTGGAGGCAAGGGCAGAAGGCGGAGTATATGAAAGAACTATTACCTGCTGCACATTTTCTGTCCGCGTCATCGACTTAATTGCGGCGGCTGTCACAGCGGCAAAAACGAATGTCACAGAGAAAAAAGCGTGAATCGCGACCACGGCATAGACTGATACCACTATCCGCGAACAATAAGGAAGGGGTATGTCCACATCACAGGTCGCGCTACTCGCCAGCGTGCAGCAGTTTTTAGACAGACAGCATGGTTTGTACCTCGACGGTACGCAGCAGGCGGCAGAGAGTGAACAGCGTTTAACCGTCTGGAACCCGGCCACCGGTCAGGCTATCGCCAGCACCGCAGACGCTAACGCCGCGGATGTCGATCGGGCGGTAATGTCCGCCTGGCGCGCTTTCGTTTCCCGCAGCTGGGCAGGGCGGACCCCCGCCGATCGCGAACGGATCCTGCTGCGCTTCGCCGATCTGGTGGAGCAGCACGGCGAGGAGCTGGCGCAGCTGGAGACCCTTGAACAGGGGAAATCGATTAACATTTCCCGCGCCTTTGAAGTGGGCTGCACCCTGAACTGGATGCGCTATACCGCCGGGCTGACCACCAAAATCAGCGGCAGCACCCTGGACGTATCGATTCCCTTCCCGCCGGGCGCGCGCTATCAGGCGTGGACCAAAAAGGAGCCGGTGGGCGTTGTGGCCGGGATCGTGCCGTGGAACTTCCCGCTGATGATCGGCATGTGGAAAGTGATGCCCGCGCTGGCGGCTGGCTGTTCAATCGTCATTAAGCCGTCGGAGACCACCCCGCTGACCCTGCTGCGGGTGGCGGAACTGGCAACCGAGGCGGGCGTGCCGGACGGCGTCTTTAACGTAGTGACCGGCAGCGGGGCCGGATGCGGCGCGGCGCTGACCTCGCATCCGCTGGTCGCCAAGGTGAGCTTTACCGGATCGACCGCTACCGGTAAACAGATTGCCCGCGTGGCCGCCGATCGCCTGACCCGGGTCACGCTGGAGCTGGGCGGCAAGAACCCGGCTATCGTGCTGAAAGATGCCGATCCGCAGTGGGTGATTGAGGGCTTAATGACCGGCAGCTTCCTGAATCAAGGGCAGGTGTGCGCCGCCAGTTCGCGAATTTATATCGAAGCGCCGCTGTTCGATACGCTAGTGAGCGGCTTTGAGCAGGCGGTGAAGTCGCTACAGGTCGGACCCGGAATGCTCGAGAGCAGCCAGATTAACCCGGTGGTGTCGCAGGCGCACTGCGCCAAAGTGGCCGCCTATCTTGATGAAGCCCGTCAGCAGAAGGCTGAGCTAATAAGCGGTCACGCGGGGCCGGATGCGCAGGGCTACTATATTGCCCCGACGCTGGTGATTAACCCCGACGCCGGGCTGCGCCTGTGCCGGGAAGAGGTGTTCGGCCCGGTGGTGAATCTGGTACGCGTGGCCGATGGCGAAGAGGCGCTGCTCCTGGCCAACGACAGCGATTTTGGCCTGACCGCCAGCGTCTGGACCCGCGATTTGACTCAGGCGCTGAGCTACACCGACCGCCTGCAGGCGGGGACGGTGTGGGTCAACAGCCATACGCTGATTGATGCCAACCTGCCGTTTGGCGGCATGAAGCAGTCCGGTACCGGCCGCGATTTCGGCCCCGACTGGCTGGACGACTGGTGCGAAACGAAGTCGGTTTGCGTGCGTTACTAGCCGCCTGTTCCCCGGCGGCGGCTGATGCCTTACCGGGCTACAAGCTGCTCGGCGCCTTGAATCCTGCACGACCCCGCAGGCCCGGTAAGGCGCCAGCCGCCACCGGGCGTTTTTCTCCGGGAGTAAGCCGTCAGTCCAGCAATGACGGGTCGGCGTCGATCATCATCTGCTTCATCTCTTCAAAATGCTGGCGTGAAAAGTCGGCGATCCCCTCCCAATCCTGCGCGGTTTTCTCCGCTACCGCAGCGGAGAGCACCTTCAGCGGCTGCCCCGTTGACCAGGCGGTCACCAGAATCTGACAGGCGCGCTCCAGGGTCCAGATATCGTCGAAAGCCTCGCCAATCGACGGCGCGGTCACCAGCACCCCGTGATTGCCCATCAGCAGCCGGCGCTTATCGGCCAGCAGCGCCGCCAGACGCGCGCCTTCCGCCGTGGTATCCGCCATACCGCCGTATAACGTATCGACGGCCAGCCGATTAAAATAGCGCGCCGTATTCTGATCGATCGGCGGGATATGCGGCGTCTCGAGGCAAGCGACGCTGGTGGTATACACCGGATGCAGGTGCAGCACCACCCGCACCCCCGGCAGGCGCTGGTGGATTTGCCCGTGAATCGCCCACGCCGTGGCGTCGACGTCAGATCGCCGGGCGCAGGCTTCATCATCGGCGTCCAGCAGCAGCAGGTCGCTGGCGCGGAGGCGCGAAAAGTGTTTCCATTTCGGGTTCAGCAGGAATTTTTTGCCGTCCGCCGAGAGGGCCGCGCTAAAGTGGTTGGCCACCGCCTCGTGCATTCCGAGATGGGCGATGATACGAAAGGTCGCCGCCAGGTCGATGCGGGTCTGTTCTTCATAAGACCGGGCCATGTCGTTACTCCGCCTTCGGCATCAGGGTTTGCAGGTCCTCCGGCGTCGGCGCCTGGAAGTTATATTTCTTCAGCAGCGCGGCGTATTCCGGCGTCGCGCTGTATTTCTTCAGCCCTTCCTCCAGCGCGGTTTTCACTTCGCTATTGCCTTTTTTCACCCCAAAGCCGTTGAGCACCGGATAAATCAAGGTTTCGGAAGAGATCGTCACCCGATCGCCAAGCTTATAAATCACGCCGCGCGCCACCGCCGCATCGGTGATTTGCGCCTCAACCGCCCGCGACAGCAGCGCCTGGGTGGTTTGCGGGTCGGTGGTATATTCGCTAAGCGCTATCGGCTTCAGGCCCTTTTTCACGCAGTAGTCGGCGGAGAGCTTTTGCAGCTGCGCCAGCCATGAGGTCGCGCCCATAGAGCCAATTTTATGACCGCAAAACTCTTCCGGCGTTTTCGGCTGATAGTCGCTGCCTTTCAGCGCGAGGATCGCTTCGCCGCTTTTCAGGTAGGGCACCATATCGATAACCTTCAAACGCTCGGCGGTGATGTACATCGAAGAGTTGGTGATATCGAAGCGTCCGCCCTGCAGACCCGGAATCAAATTCGGAAACCGGGTATCAATATTCACCGCCTCGCGGCCCATGGTTTTCGCCAGCCCGGCAAGAAACTCGATATCGAACCCGGCGGGCTTGTTGTTTTCCATATATTCATACGGGAAAAAGGTCATATCCGAACCGGCGGTGATTTTCCCCGGCTGCTGGAAGGCCAGGGCGCTAAAGGACGACAGGGCGCCGGCGGCGCAAAGGAGCAGGACAGCAGGGCGCAAAGCATTAATACGTTTCATAGAACCTCCAAAGAGTGGGCAAATTACATGCTGGCGCGATCGGTACCGGCCTGCTGGACGAAAAAGGATGCGCCGCGCGGTTTTTGCGGCAGACGTAAATGATTAACGGTACTACGCACCAGGCCGCTCTCTTCGCCGGCAACCATCTGCCCGGCGTGAAGGCTGGGCAGCGGATTTTCGCCGAACGGCAGGGCATCTTCCGCTGCGTAGACGCTGATAAACAGCGTGCGCGGGAGGTCGGTTTCATTAGGGCTGGAGGCGTGAAGCAGGCGGGTATGCATAAAGCACACCGAACCCGCCGGGCCGAAACAGGCCTGCGGCTGCTGGCAGTGGGCTTCTTCGACCTGCGGGTCCACGGCGCCGGTAAAACGCGCGTTTTGCCAGTGGGACCACAGCGGCCCCTGGTGGCTTCCCGGGACCACGTTGAGCGGACCGTTTTCCGGCGTCACTTCGCTAACCATCAGCAGGGCGGTGATAATGTCGTCGTTGCTGTGGGGGGTGAACAGAAAATCCTGATGCCATTTCACCTGCGTAGCGGTGTGCGGCAGCTTGGAGTTGATTTTGCTGTGATGAAAACGGGTCCCGCTGCCGCCGATGAGCTGGCCGGCAATCGCCGCCATCCGCGAATCAAGGGCGGCGCGGCGGTAGGCGGCGGAAATCTCGGTGGGCGAACTCACCCGGCGCAGCGAGGGGTGATGCGGCGTGTGATCGCTTTCGAGGTCGAAGCGCGGACGGCCGTCCAGGGTTTCGCCCCACGCCTCGCTATGCTGGCGGCTCTCTTCGACCCAGGCGTCGAAATCGGTCTGCAGCAGAGCCACCTCCTCGGCGGAGAGCACCTCTTCAACGACCAGAAAACCCTGCTGATGAAACTGTTCGATTTGCCACTGCGCGATCATATTTTTCTCCTTTCGGGAACGGAGGCGTTAAGCCAAAGAGACATCTTTCAGGAAGGCGTCCACGCGCGGATGCTGGCCGTCGCGCATTGCCTGAGGCGTGTCGTCGCAGACCACGCGTCCTTTTTCCATAAACACAATTCGGTCGGAAACCTTAAAGGCGAAGTTCATCTCATGGGTGACGATCACCATGGTGATACCTTCATGGGCCAGCGATTCGATAACCTGCAGAACCTCGTTAACCTTTTCCGGATCCAGCGCCGAGGTGGGTTCATCGAACAGCATAATTTGTGGGCGCATCATCAGGGCGCGGGCAATCGCTACCCGCTGCTGCTGGCCGCCGGAAAGCTGATGCGGATATTTCCACGCGTGTTCCAGCATCCCGACTTTATGCAGCAGTTCGCAGGCGTGCTGCTTAAGCTCGCCTTCGCTGGCGAGATGGTGATAGCGAGGCGCCAGCAGCAGGTTGCCGAGCACAGTCAGGTGGGGAAACAGGTTGAAGCTCTGGAAGACCATGCCGATATTCTGGCGATGCTCGCTGTTCTCCATAAAACGCGGCTTCTGCTGCCCCTGGCGGTCGAGGTGAATAAATGGCTGGCCGTTGATTTTGATCTCACCGTTATCGATCTGCTCAAGGCCGTTCAGCAGGCGGATCAGCGTGGTCTTACCGGAGCCGGATGGGCCAATGACGGAGACGACTTCGCCGGGCTGAATTTGCAGGCTGACCGCGCCCAGCACTTCGACATTGTTATAGGCTTTATGCAGCTTAGACGCCTGCAGCGCCGGCTCCTGCGCGACGCTAACGCTGCGGGCCATTGCCGGACGTCGCGCCGTGGCCATTTGCTGCATTTCTTCATCCACCGGACGCGTGGTTTTACGTTGCGTGACGTCGAGCCAGGTCTCGAGGCGCTTAAGCAGGAAATCAAACACCGTGACGATCAGGATGTAGTAAAACGCCACCGCCGCCATGGTCTCCATGACGAGGAAATTCTGCGAATAGAGGCGCTGGCCGACCATTAAGATCTCGGTCAGGGAGATAACCGACACCAGCGAGCTGAGCTTGACGATGGCGATATACTCATTGGCCAGCGCCGGTAGGGCGACGCGCAGCGCCTGCGGGATCACCACGCGCCACTGGGTACCGGCATAGCGCAACCCGAGCGCGCGGGCGGCTTCGCTCTGTCCTTTCGGAATCGACAGCAGCCCGCCGCGATGAATTTCAGCAATATAGGCGGCTTCGCTCAGCACCATCGCCAGCAGCCCGGCCCAGAACGGGTCGTTCAGCACCGGCGCGAAGGAGGGCAGCGCCTGCGGCATGTTGTAGACAAAAATCAGCAGCACCAGCAGCGGCATGCTGCGAAACAGCCAGATATAGAGGCGGGCAGGCGCGTTAAACAGCTTGCGCGGCGACTGTTTGGCCAGCGCCAGAATAAATCCCAGCACAATGCTGAAAGCCCAGGTCAGCAAACTTAATTTGATGACGGTCCAGGTGGCCTGCCAGAAATCGACATCGCTGAGCAGGCTTAACATATAGTTCCAGTTAAACGTCATGGGCTATTTCACTCGCCATAATTAACGGAAATTAAGGCGATTCCCCTGTTCTAAAATGGGGAGCCGCCGGCGTTCATCTTGCCCTGACACTATGCTGGCACTGTTCGACCGGTGGCAATTAGTAAATTTTTGGTCTTTAAGTTTAAAAAAACTATACAGCTATATTAACCCCAAGGAATTTAACGCAATTAATGAGAAACAGCATTGAAACAACTTAAAAACAATCGCCGTTATTTTTAAACCTGATTTTTGGCACAACGGTAATTTGTGCAATATTGGGGCGTGCCGCGGGCAAATAAGGTGCAGGGCGTTGCTTTATGGTGCAAAACGCGAAATCAGGCAAAAAAGAGGGCGGGTAATTAAATAGAGGCGGCGGTTATTTGCCGACGATATACAGCGCAAACGGTATGGCACGATGCTTGCAGGCTGCTTATTGTAAAACTAAGCCCGTTCGCAATAAGACAATATTTTATCAATGGTGACGCGATGAACCGATTTACCCTCAAACAGCTTAAGTATTTCGTGACGGTGGTGGAAACGGAGAGTATCGCCGAGGCTTCCCGCCAGCTGCATATTGCCCAACCGTCGATCTCCATTGCCATCAAAAACCTGGAAAGCACCTTCGACCAGCAGCTGTTTATTCGCCACCACGCGCAGGGTGTATCCCTGACCTCAAGCGGACGGCGCTTCTACGATAAAGCTAAAGAGCTGCTGCGGCTGTCGTACGAGTTTGAGCAGAACTCGCGGGCGGATAAAGAGCTGGTATCCGGGACGATTTCCGTCGGCTGCTTTGAATCCGTGGCGCCGCTGTATATGCCAAAACTGGTGGCGGGATTTAAAAAAATGTATCCCGAAATCACTCTCCAGCTCTACGACGGCGAACAACATGAGCTGATGCACGGCCTGCATCGCGGGCGTTTCGATCTGGCGCTGGTCTACGATCTGGAACTGGGTCATTCCATTCATAAAGAGCTGCTGAACGCTCCGCACAAGCCCTATGCTTTACTGCCTGCCTCTCATCCGCTGGCGCAGAAAAAAAGCGTCACGCTGCAAGAGTTAAGTCGTGAGCCGATGATTTTGCTCGATGCGGTTCCCAGCAAAAACTATTTTGTCTCAATATTTAAAGAGAAAGGTTATCACCCGGAAGTGGCCTACAGTTCACCCTCTATTGAAATGGTGCGCTGTATGGTCGGGCAGGGATTAGGCTTTTCGGTCCTCGTGACTCGTCCGCTATGCGATATGACCTATGACGGTGAAAAGCTGGTGCAGCTGGATATTGCCGACGAGATGCCCGCGTCGACATTAATTATGGCGCACCTTGCCAATAATGAACCCACGCGTCCGACGCAGCTGTTTATGGATTATTGCCGCAGCATAGAATTAACGCCCCATCAGCACGCGTAATGTAATTAACGCGGCCGCAAGCGTTATTTTCCCGCTGCGTTATCCAGCCTCGTAAATTTCTATTCAGACGATCGTTTTATAATAATTTACCATTTCATCACACTTACTTAACCTGAGTTCTGTCAATCCCGGCGGATAAGCCGGACAACCGTGCTTGAAGGACACAGACATGACAGAGCAGATTACAGAGATCGATACCCTGGTGGTGGGCGCGGGGCAGGCGGGCGTCGCGATGAGCGAGCATCTGACGCATCACGGCATTCCCCACCTGGTGCTGGAAAAAAAGCGCATCGCTGAGGCCTGGCGCAGCGGCCGCTGGGATTCGCTGGTGGCCAACGGCCCGGCCTGGCACGATCGGTTTCCCGGCATGACCTTTCCCGGCTGCGACGCCGACAGCTTTGTCGCCAAAGAGCAGATTGCCGACTACTTCGCCGCGTATGCCAAAACCTTTAATGCACCGATCAAAACCGGCGTTGAGGTCTTTAGCGCAGAGCGCTTAAACGGCCGTCCGGGGTTTCGCGTGGAAACCTCGCTGGGCGTGATTGAGGCGCAGCGTATTGTCGCCGCCACCGGGCCGTTCCAGCGCCCGGTGATACCGGCCATCGCGCCGCAGGATAGCGCAGTGGAGCAAATCCATTCCGCGCACTATTTCAACCCGCAGCAGCTTGCGGAAGGCGGCGTGCTGGTGGTTGGTGCGGGATCGTCCGGCGTACAAATCGCCGAAGAACTCCGCCGGGCGGGGCGCGCGGTGTGGCTCTCCGTCGGCGCCCACGATCGCCCGCCGCGCCGCTACCGCCAGCGCGATTTTTGCTGGTGGCTGGGGGTATTAGGCTTGTGGGACGCGGCGGCCAACCAGCCCGGTAAAGAGCACGTGACGATTGCGGTTAGCGGCGCGCGCGGCGGTCATACCGTTGACTTTCGCCAGCTGGCGCACCAGGGGATTACCCTGGTCGGGCAAACGCACGGCTTTACCGAGGGTAAGGCGGTGTTTCGCGACGATCTGGCGGACAACATTCGTCTCGGCGACGCTTCCTATCTGGCGCTGCTCGACGCTGCGGATGAGTACATTGCCCGCAACGGACTGATCCTGCCGGAAGAGCCGGAAGCGCGCTTCTTCCTGCCTGACCCCGATTGCCTGACCCAGCCGCTCCCCGAACTCGACCTGGCAAAAGCGGGCGTGCGCAACATTATCTGGGCCACCGGCTACACCACCGATTACCGCTGGCTGAAGGTTAACGCCTTTAATGAACAGCAGCGCCCGCAGCATCATCGCGGCGTTTCCAGCGAACCGGGCGTCTATTTCCTTGGCCTGCCTTGGCTCTCCCGCCGTGGCTCAACCTTTATCTGGGGCGTCTGGCACGATGCGAAATATATTGCCGATCAGATTGCCATTCAGCGCCAGTATCAACGCTACCAACCTTCCTGCTAACGCCTGATTTGAGGACGCGACCTATGCCAACCCATACCCGTATTCGGATGTTTAACACCAAAGAAACCTATCCCAATCAGACGCTCAATAACGATCTGTGCCAGGCGGTGCGCGCGGGAAATACCGTGTACGTTCGCGGCCAGGTGGGTACCGATTTTGACGGTAATTTGATCGGCCTGGGCGACCCGCGCGCCCAGGCGGAACAGGCGATGAAGAACGTTAAACAGCTGCTGGAAGAGGCCGGCAGCGATCTGACGCATATCGTGAAAACGACGACCTATCTGATCGACCCGCGCTACCGCGAACCGGTGTACCAGGAAGTGGGGAAATGGCTCAAAGGCGTGTTTCCCATTTCGACCGGCGTGGTGGTGTCGGCCCTCGCGCAGCCGCAGTGGCTGATGGAAATTGACGTCACGGCGGTGATCCCTGACGACTGGCATGCGCAGGAGGCACCATGACCCTTTCAATTTCCGCCCTGTGCCCGGAGTCGGGTCAACTGGGCATTGCGATTAGCTCATCCAGCATTGCGGTCGGCGCCCGCTGCCCGTGGCTGCTGGCGGGCGTTGGCGCGGTGTCCAGCCAGAACATCACGCTGCCCGCGCTCGGACCGCAGATCCTTGCCGGGCTTGAGGCGGGGCTCACGCCGCAGCAGGCCCTGACGCAGGCGCTGGGCGAAGACCGGTTTAGCGATTATCGCCAGGTGGCGGTCATCGACGCCAGCGGCGAGAGCGCCGTGTTCAGCGGCGAACATACGCTCGGCATCGGGCGAGTGGCGCAGGGTGAGAACTGCGTGGCGGCGGGGAATATGCTGGCCAGCCCGCAGGTGATTACCGCCATGACGACGGCGTTCGAAGCCGCCACCGGCGAACTGGCCAGCCGCCTGATTGCGGCTCTGCAGGCGGGCATCGATGCGGGCGGCGAAGCCGGGCCGGAGCACTCGGCGGCGCTGAAAGTGGTGGAGGATTACGCCTGGCCGGTGGTGGATTTACGCGTCGACTGGGCTGAGGATCGCCCGGTAGCGGCGCTGGAAGCGCTGTGGCTGGCCTATGAACCGCAGATGGAAGCGTACATCACCCGCGCGCTGGACCCGCGCGAAGCGCCGACCTACGGAGTGCCGGGCGATGAGTAACCGCCTGCGTGAGATCCTCGGGCAGCTGCTGGCGTTTGATACCACCAGCCGCGAGTCGAATCTGGCGCTGATTGCCTGGATCGGCGACTTTCTGCGCGCGCGCGGCGTGACGTCGCAGCTGTTTTATGACGACGAAGGGCGCAAGGCGAACCTCTATGCCCGCCTTGGGCCATCCGGCCCCGGCGGGGTGATGCTCTCCGGTCATACTGACGTGGTGCCGGTGGATGGCCAGGCGTGGACGGTGCCGCCGTTCGCCCTTACCGAACGCGACGGGCGCTACTACGGTCGCGGCAGCGCGGATATGAAAGGATTTATCGCCTGCGTGCTGGCGTCGCTGGAGGCGTTTCTGGCTGCGCCGCTGCGGATGCCGCTGCATCTGGCATTCTCTTATGATGAGGAAGTTGGCTGTCTGGGCGTGCGCAGCCTGGTGGATTTTCTCCGCGCCTCCGCCGAGAAACCGGCGCTGTGTATTATCGGCGAGCCGACCGATATGCGCCCAGTCTATGGGCATAAAGGCAAGCTCGCGGTGCGCTGTCGCGTGGAAGGCCACGCCTGCCATTCGGCCTACGCCCCGCAAGGGGTTAACGCGATTAGCTACGCGGCGAAGCTGATTTACCGGCTGGATGCGCTGGGCGAAAGCTTTTCGCAGCACCTGGACCGCCGGTTCTCGCCGCCGTCAGGCACGCTGCAGGTGGGGACGATCCGCGGCGGCGAGGCGCTGAATATCGTTCCGCAATCCTGCTGGTTCGACTTTGAAATTCGCTATTTACCCGGTACCCGTCCGCAGGTGGTCACCGACGCCCTGGGCGATTATGCCCGCGAGCAGCTGCTTCCGGCGATGCGCAAGGTGGCGCAGTGCAGCGACATTCATTTCCAGACGCTGAGCCACTATCCAGGTCTGCTGAGCGACCCGCAGTCAGCGTTCGCCCGCTGGCTGGCGCAGTGGTGCGGCAGCGATGATTTCACCACCGTCGCCTACGGCACCGAAGGCGGCCTGTTTGACGAGGCGGGCGTCGCGACGCTTATCTGCGGGCCGGGCAGCATGGCGCAGGGCCATAGGGCGGACGAATATATCAGCATCCCACAGACGGAACGCTGTCTGGCCATGCTGGATAACCTTTGCGCCTGGATGCGCGCCGATCCCTCCGATTCACTTCGCTGATTTATCAACACAGGATGGCGACTATGCAAAACCCGAATTCCTCGCTTATTGATCAACAGACCGTCGACCGCTGGCAGACCGACGGCGTCGTGCTACTCAAAGGCGTGTTCACGCCGTGGATAGACAGCCTGTCGCGCGGCGTCGCCGCGCTGATGGCGAACCCCAGCGAATATGGCCATGCGCGAACGGTAATCCCGGAAGACGGTTCGGCGCCGTTTTTTCAGGACTATTGCAACTGGCAACGAATCCCGGAATTTCGCGATTTCGTTTTTCAGTCGCCGGCGGCGGAGATCGCCGCGGTGCTGATGGGGTCGCAGACGGCGAAGTTTTTCCACGAGCACACGCTGGTGAAACAGCCCGGCGGCAGTACGGTGACGCCATGGCACCACGATCAGCCCTATTACTGCGTGGAAGGGCGGCAGAACGTGAGCCTGTGGATCCCGCTCGATCCGGTAGCGGAGGAGATTTCGCTGCGCTGCATTCGCGGTTCCCATCGCTGGGACGATGAGTTCAGCCCAACGCGGTTTAACGGTTCAAAGCTCTATTCCCACTCGCGTTTTAAAGAGCTGCCGGATATCGATGCCCATCAGGAGGATTACGATATCGTTAGCTGGGCGCTGGAACCGGGCGATGCAGTCGCTTTTCATTTCCGCACGCTGCATGGCGCCAGGGGTAATTCAAGCACCCGCGCGCGGCGGGTATTTTCCGCCCGTTGGGTAGGGGATGATGCGACATTCGCCGACCGCGGCGGCGTGACCTCGCCGCCGTTTCCGGGGCTTAAGCTTCGCGACGGAGAGCCGCTTGTCGCCGATGAGTTTCCGCTGGTCTGGCCGCGGTAGCGGGCCCAGACCACGTTGCGGATAGCGGTTTTCACTCACTGACCGAGGGGATTGAAGCCCATTCCCTCTTTTATTTTTTCAACATTCGCTCTGGGTGTCAGTTTTTCTATTAAAGTCACTGCCAGATTGAGAGCGGTCGCCGCTATGTTGATATACAGTTTATGACGTCAGCCGATAGTGCGACTGCACCAGTCCCGAAGGAAAGCTACGGCTTGATAACAGAGTCAAATCGATATCCCTGGTCAGGGAACCGAACAGCGGTTTTCCCGAACCGAGCAGGACAGGAACGGTAGTGATAATCATATCGGCGACCAGCCCTTCGCGCAGGAACGACTGTATTACCTGCCCGCCATCCAGATAGACGCGATGCGCGTTCTGTACCGTCAGGTCAGCAAGCACTTCCCCTGGCGTGCGGCTTGAGAACTGCACTTTGTCCTTCAACGCCTCGGGCACGGCGGTCGCGGTTAGCTGTCGGGAGAGAACCAGCACGGGGCGATCGTAAGGCCACTGGTCAAAGGTCAGCGCCTTCTCATAGCTGCCCCGACCCATAACGATCCAATCTTTGTCCGCGATGAATGCGGCATAGCCGTGATCTTCTGTCGGGTCATCGCGCTGCAACAGCCAGTCGATATCGTCATCCTGTCGGGCGATATAACCATCAAGACTGACCGCGATAAAAACATGTGTGGTGACCATCAAGTGCTCCGTATACAGCTTGTATTTATGCCGTTGAGTTTAGGGGGAGGTGTGTTGTCCACATAATATGATTCACGCTTTGCCAGACAGAATATTCAACATGCGGCGCAATGGTTCCGCTGCTCCCCACAATAGCTGATCGCCGACCGTCAGGACCGAGTAGATAGGTTCATTGTTTAGCGACATTTTCTTGTAACGGCCAATACCAACCTTAAGCGAACCGCTGATATAGGCTGGTGTCAGGGTACTGACACTCTCTTCCTTGTTATTGGGCACATAGTTAACCCAGGGGTGGGAATTCATCACTAATTCTGCAAATTCCTCTTCGTTGACTTCACGCTTGAGCTTAAGGGTTATAGCAGCGCTGTGGCAGCGGATCACGCCGACGCGTATGCATAAGCCGTTTACCGGGATCGTACCGGGAGACAGGCCTAAAATTTTGTTGGTTTCAGCCTCACCTTTCCATTCTTCACGGCTGTTGCCATCCCCTAAATCGCTGTCAATCCAGGGAATGATGCTGCCCATCAAAGGTGCACCGAAGTTCTGGGTCGGCATATCAGCGCTGTTAATCAATTCACTGACCTTATTAACTAACGGGAGCACTGAACCTGAGGATGCCAGCTCATCCGGAGATAAATGGCGGCTTATGTAAGCACTTTGCGCAATGAGTTCCCGTACATACTGTGCACCAGCACCCGATGCGGACTGGTAGGTCATCACACTCATCCATTCGATCAAGTCAGCCTTTATCAACCCAGCCAGCCCCATAAGACTCAGCGTAATGGAACAGTTGCCGCCGACAAAAAGTTTAATACCTTCTTTAATTGCACGATCGATATTGTTGCGGTTGACGGGGTCGAGAATAATGCAGGCTTTCTCATCCATCCGCAGCGCTGAGGCCGCGTCAATCCAGTAGCCTCCCCAGCCATGGTTAAGCAAATCAGGGTATATTGCTTTGGTATAATCCCCACCCTGGCAGGTTATGATGATGTCCATTTCGGCCAGCGCACTCACGGAATTAGCATCTTTAAGTGTGTAGCTGACGCCATCAATGACAGGGCCGGCGGCTCCCGCACTGGAGGTGCTGAAAAAATGCGCTGATATATTGTCGAAGTCGTTCTCTTCGATCATTCGCTGTAGCAAAACAGAACCGACCATTCCTCGCCAACCTACAATGCCAACCTGCTTCATTTGCTTAACCTTAATTACGTTATTAAAATGTTAATTTTCTTCGAAACACGTTATATCTCATCTCAAATTAAAGGTCATTACGAATAACATCCGATTTCGTCATTATTAAAATGTTTCATATAGCATCAGCGATTTTTATCTCTTTCACAGCTAAAAATCACTTCCGGAATAAGGAGAACATCAGCATGGCTGAAGTAGAAGTCTTTATTGCTGATATGTCTCGGTGCTGCGAAATGCTCAGGGCATACCACATCCGATTCCGGCACCGCGAACTGCACTTTTTGGTGTGCAGTGACATCGAATGGAAACACTTTCGTATAGATCTCCGTCGAGCTGATCGACTTCTGTCTCTGCAGGCTCAGCGGCGGCTGCAGCAACAGTTTCATTCAGTCAGGTGCGGACGTTCCGGTCGGTGATTTCCCCTCCGTTGTGCCTGCTTTTTCCGTGTGGTGTTTCAGCGTGGTCAGCTGAACAAAAGGACAGGGCGGCGCCCGTGAAACAGCGCCTGCGCTCCGTTAATCCGGGCGCCGGTGTTCCAGAGCGTGGCCAGAAGTATCTTACGATGAAGATCCGGCACGTAGTGGTGCAGAGCGCTGACTGTCGGCACCTGGGTAGTTCATCTTGCACTATGGCTATCTGCGTTGCCCGGCTGCCCGTGGAAGTGACTGAAGAAGTGAAGGCAGCCTCCGCCGCGCTGTCCGAACGCATCATGGGTGGATAGCCTGATCCACGTAGCCCGATCCTCCGCTATGTCCGCCGTCAGGGCTTTCAGGCACAATGGAAACGCTGGCGGATAACCCTGCCACTAGCTCAATCCCCTCTGGTATCTTATCTAGCTGGATACGGACGGGGACACGCTGCGCAAGCCGCACCCAGCTGAAGGTGGGATTGACATCCGGCAGTCCCAGCCCGCCCGTCTCGTCATTGTTATCGTCGATCCCCCGGCCGATACTCTCCACATGCCCGGTAATGAGCGGGTCAAACCCCATCAGCGAAATGCGCGCGGCGCTGCCGATGCGAATATGACGCAGCTTGGTCTCTTCAAAATAGCCCACCACCCAGAAACTGTGCGCATCGACCACGGCGACTTTTGTCTCTCCCGCCGTGGCGTAATCGCCGGGGCGAAGCCGAAGATGCGTGACGTAGCCGGCAACCGGTGCGCGCACCGTCGCATGGGATAAATTCAGCTGCGCCAGTTCCAGCGCCGCCAGCGCCCCCTGGTAATTGGCCGCCGCGACGCGCGCTGCGCTGCCTGTTTGCTGGATGTCCTCGCTGGAAATGACCCCTTTGATAAGGGCGCGTCGCCTGGCCGCATCCTGGCGCATCACCATCTCATGACGCTTTGCCTCGACGTCGGCCTGCGCGCTGAGCACCGCCAGCTTTAGCCAGCGCGGGTCGATGGCGTAAAGTACATCGCCACGGTTAACCCACTGATTATCCCGCACCGCTACGCTGGTTACCGGCCCGGAAACGTCCGGCGCAATCTGCACCACATCTGCCCGAACGCGGCCATCGCGCGTCCAGGGCGTCTGCGCATACTGTTTCCAGAAAATAAACGCCACGAAAGCCGCCACCGCCACTGCGATTAACGTCAGCGCGTAACGGCCGAGCAAAGAGAGTAAAGATTTCATGCGAATAACCCCAGTGTGGTCAGGCCCTGCAACAGCAGGAAAAAGGTCACGATATAGGTTGAGACATCAAGCAGCGGGCGTAAGGGCAGGCGGCGGTACAGCCTGCTGACAGAGAAAAGCGGCACGAGTAACAGCGTACAGACCAGGGCAATGAGCGCGGTCAGCAGCAGTCCGGGGATAAAAACCCCTCCGATATTGATGTCATTGATCATGCGTCGGTTCCTCGTTCTGCGCCCGTAACGCGCAGTGCAGATCGACCAGCCTGTCGACAAACTGGCGTGAATGTTCATCCGTCGCGGGCAAGCAGCGCTCCGTCATGGCGGCAATGCGCTCGCGTAAGGCTTCGGTCTCCGTTGTGCGGGTAAGAGGATAAAGCACCTCGTGGATATCGCTGCCGGCGGGCGTTTCGCAGCGGCGCAGGCGCATTACGCAGAGGCCAAGGCGCAGAAAGCGCAGCAGGTGTTCAAGCGCCCGCGCGGATGACCGCCCGCTGCGCGGCAAGCGCGGCAGCAGCAAGGCGGCCCGGTCGATCATCAGATTGGTCCAGCGCGTTTCATCGCCTCTAAACGCGTCGTTCACGCTGCGGCGAATATCGCGTTGGCACAGTTTCAGCAGACGGTTTATCGCCGCGTCCGCCTGCACGGTTTGCAGCAGACTCATGCCGATAACCGCAAAGCCGGTCGCCAAAAACAGGGCGATCGCGGTGTTGGCCGCCTCGGCAAAGTCGCCGCTGTAGCGCGCGCCCAGCTCGCAGAGCACAGGTAGCGTCAGGGTGATCCCCATCGCCATAAAGGTGGTGGGGGGCCGCGCCTGTAGCGATCCGGCAAGCAGATAGGCCGGGGCAAGCACCGCCGCCAGTACGGGGAAGTCGCTGAGCGGAGGAAGCAGGGCGAAGCTATAGAGCAGGCTTATTACGACGCCCCAGAAAGAGCCGATAATGTATTTCACAATATGCGGAGCCGGGGTGTCGAAACTGCCAAACAGCGTGCAGCAAACCCCCAGAATCGACACCGCCGTGCCACCATCCGGCCAGGCGGAATAAATCCATGCCAGACAGCCGCTCAGGATGATGACAAACGCGCCCAGCGCCGTTCGGGCGGCACTGAGGGGATCGCGATGGAAAACGTACCCTTTCGCCGCACGGTCTTCCGCCTGCATTGTTGCGGGTCTGGCGTGATGGATGGCCTCCGAAAGCCGCTCACACTGCTGCAGGAGGGCAATCGACTCAGCGAGGTAGCGTAAGAAATTCACCTGCAGCGCATCTTCAAAGGTCAGCGCCTGCGCGGCGTACCGCTGCGCTAACCGCTCGCCGCGTTGCTGTAGCGCATCGGCTGCGCTGTTGCATTTTCCGCTATCGTCGCAGGTCAGCCAGGCCTGAACATCATCCAGCAACGTCCGCGTATCAGCGGGCATCAGCGCGATCGCCTGCAAACGATCGCGTAATTCAACATTGACAATGACTAACCGCGCCAGCCGGTCATGGAGCGCTTTCCTGGCCTGGCGGACCGGTACCGAAAGAGCGAAATCATACGGGATGAGGTGGCTGATGCCCTGCAGGAACTGCAGCGCCAGCGCCAGATGCAGCGGTTCTGACTGCGCGTCGGACTTGCCTGCCAGCGTGTCGGCAATCCGCTGCCGCGCGGTGCCAAGCGTCTGCGCTAATTTGCTGTTGAACAACCCTGATATCCGGGTAGGCAGAATGTAGCGGTGAATCAGCGCGGCGCAGACGATACCGATCGCGATCTCCTGTACCCGGATGATGGCGATGCTAAACACCGTGCCTGGGTCGGCGACGGCGGGAAAACCAATCAGGCTTGCGGTGTAACCGGCCAGCACAAAAGCATAGGCACGAGGCGTGCGTTCAAGCAGGGACAAATAGAGGCAGAAGGTGATCCAGCCTGTCAGCATCACGCTGCATAAAATCGGCGTATTCACAAACGTGGGCACAATCAACACCGTGGCCCCGGCGCCGGCCACGGTACCCGCCAGGCGATAGAGGCTCCTGCTCAGGGAGGCGCCCACCGAGGTTTGCGACACGATATAGACGGTAATGATGGCCCACGAGGGGCGTTCAAGGCCAATCGCCAGGGCGAGGTAATAGGCGAGCATCGCGGCGGCAAAACTCCTGACCGAATAGAGCAGGGCATGGGCGTCGCTTAGCAGCGCGGGTGTGGCCATGCGGCCTGGCCAACGGCTTATCGCGTGCAAAAAATGGCTGTGAAGGGAAGTTAATTTATTCATGGCGGGAATTATTCCCGCTTTGCGTACGTCCTTAAATACCCTATTCTGTCAAAAAATACCTAAATGTTGCCAATGAGATGCCATCCAGACTCGCCCATACCCTGTTTGATCCCGATAGTACGCCGAGCCCGGCCGTCGCGCGGCATATCGATTTCGTTGATTACGCGGCAGAAGTGCCGGTTCATACTCACCGCAAAGGCCAGCTGATCGTGGCCCTGTACGGGGCGGTGATTTGTCGCGCGGAAAATGATATCTGGATAGTGCCGCCAGACTGCGCGGTGTGGATCCCCGGCGGGATCCCGCATAGCGCCAAAGCGACCTGGAATGCGCATCTCAACTATTTGTTTATTGAACCCGGCGCCGCCGCGCTGCCGGAGAAATGCTGCACCCTGGCGATTTCGCCGCTGATTAAAGAGCTCGTCGACCGCTTAACGAATGAGGAGGTTGATTACCCGGCGGAGAGCCACGTCGGCCGATTGATCAGAGTGACGCTCGATGAACTTGCCGCCATGCCGCAGCAGAAATTAAGCCTGCCGGTTTCGGCGCACCCTAAGATCCGCGCCATGGCGGATGCGCTGGTCAGCCACCCGGAGGATCGCAGCACCTTTAAAGTTTGGGCAAAACGGCTGGCGCTCAGCGAGCGCTCATTAGCCCGCCTGATGCTGCGTGAAACCGGGCTGACCTTCGGGCGATGGCGTCAGCAGCTGCATTTGATTATTGCCCTTCGGGAGCTGGCAAGCGGGGTATCGGTGCAAAACGTGGCGGCTAATCTGGGCTATGAGTCGGTCAACGCGTTTATCACTATGTTCAGAAAAACGATGGGCAGCACGCCCGCGCACTACTTTGCCGGTCGAAGAGCGGCAGAGCCCGCAGTGACGCCCATCTTTGATAAGGCGTGAGGCAAAGCTGGCAGTAAGCCGCCAGCCAAAATGTTCGGGGTAGGGACTGCAACGGGGTTAACGCTGCGAGCGTAAACCTTTTTCCGATAAGGGCGCTGATTGCTGGCGTAACCCCTGCGTTTGCGCGCAGCCGATGCTGCGACGCCATGCGCCGGGCGCCTGGCCAAACTGACGCTTGAAGCTGCGGTTGAAGGACTGCTGGGAGTCAAAGCCCAGGGCAATCGCCACGTTCAAAATCGGTTCGTCGCTTTGGGCTAAACGCTCAACCGATTTTTGCAGCTTTTGCGCGCGAATATACTCGGCGAGAGGATAGCCGGTATGCTCTTTGAATATCCGCTGCAGGTGCCATTTGGAATAGCCGGCTCGCCTGGAGACGGTGTCAATGTCCAGACGGCTATCAAGATTGTTGTCGATCCAGCCGAGTAAATCGTGAATGAATGCGCCAGTGTTCATCTTGTCTCCTCCACGCAGCGTCTTAAAGAGCATCTTTATCTGTTGCATTTAAAGGTGGCCCGTTTTTGAATTAATTGCAAGTTTTATTGTTGCATTTAAATCCCCGGTGAAAACGCGCCTTTTTCCAGTGCCAGGAATAGCACATAAAGTGCAACAATTATTCTTGCACTAAATTTAGCGCCTTCCTACAATCGCCGCGATAGTGTATTCGCAATTGTTACAGTTTTGTGGCGATGAACGTCACAAATGGCCTTAAGCCAGCCCGGACAAAGGAAGTGGTGCGGCGTCTTCCGCTGCGTCTTGCCCGGCGGCTACCAATACCGGAATAAAAATAATGAGCCTGCAAAAAACCTGGGGTAACTTTCATCTGACTGTGCCGGGCGTGATGTTACTCTCCGCGCTCCTCGTCGGATGCGATGAGGGAGTCGCGCAAAACGCCGCGCCGCAAGCGCCCGCGGTCAGCGCCGCTGACGTGGTCGTTAAATCCATCAGTCAGTGGGATAGCTTTAACGGTCGGATTGAAGCGGTGGAAAGCGTTCAGCTCCGTCCCCGCGTCTCCGGCTACATTGATAAAGTGAATTACACCGACGGTCAGGAGGTGAAAAAGGGCGAGGTGCTGTTCACTATCGATGACAGAACCTATCGCGCCGCGCTGGAACAGGCGCAGGCGACGCTGGCGAGAGCCAAAACCCAGGCCAGCCTGGCGCGAAGCGAGGCTAACCGTACCGATAAATTAGTCAATACCAACCTGGTTTCCCGCGAAGAGTGGGAGCAGCGCCGTGCGGCGGCCACCCAGGCGCAGGCCGACATCCGCGCCGCGCAGGCGGCGGTCGACGCCGCGCAGCTTAACCTGGATTTCACCAAAGTGACCGCGCCTATCGACGGCCGCGCCAGCCGCGCGTTGATCACCAGCGGTAACCTGGTCACCGCCGGCGACAGCGCCAGCGTACTGACCACGCTGGTATCGCAGAAGACGGTTTACGTCTACTTTGACGTGGACGAGTCGACCTACCTTCACTATCAAAATCTCGCCCGCAGCGGGCAGGGCGCGTCGAGCAATCACCTGGCGCTCCCGGTGGAGATTGGCCTTGTTGGCGAAGAGGGCTACCCCCATCAGGGTAAAGTGGATTTTCTGGATAATCAGTTAACGCCGAGCACCGGTACGATCCGGATGCGCGCGCTGCTGGATAACGCCCAGCGTCAGTTCACGCCGGGGCTTTTTGCCCGCGTCCGCCTGCCGGGCAGTGCCGAGTTCAACGCCACGCTTATCGATGACAAAGCGGTGTTGACCGATCAGGATCGTAAATATGTTTATGTCGTTGATAAAGAGGGTAAAGCGCAGCGTCGCGATATTACGCCGGGGCGTCTGGCGGACGGTCTGCGTATCGTGCAGCAGGGGCTGAAACCTGGCGATAAAGTCATCGTCGATGGTTTACAAAAAGTGTTTATGCCGGGGATGCCGGTTAACGCGAAAACCGTGGCCATGACCGCCAGCACCGCCCTTAACTGATCCCTTATCTGAGAATCCGACCCATGGACTTTTCCCGCTTTTTTATCGACAGGCCGATTTTCGCCGCGGTGCTGTCGATTCTGATTTTTATCACCGGATTAATCGCCATCCCGCTGCTGCCGGTCAGCGAATATCCTGACGTCGTGCCGCCCAGCGTGCAGGTGCGCGCGGAGTATCCTGGCGCCAACCCGAAAGTGATCGCTGAGACCGTGGCGACGCCGCTGGAAGAGGCGATCAACGGCGTTGAAAACATGATGTACATGAAATCCGTCGCTGGCTCCGACGGCGTGCTGGTAACTACCGTCACCTTCCGTCCGGGTACCGACCCGGATCAGGCGCAGGTCCAGGTGCAAAACCGGGTATCGCAGGCCGAAGCGCGTCTGCCGGAAGATGTGCGGCGTTTAGGGATTACCACCCAGAAGCAGTCGCCGACGCTGACGCTGGTGGTGCATCTGTTTTCGCCCGGCGGTAAATACGACTCTCTGTATATGCGTAACTACGCCACGCTAAAAGTGAAAGATGAGCTGGCGCGCCTGCCCGGCGTCGGCCAAATTCAGATTTTTGGCTCGGGCGAATACGCGATGCGCGTCTGGCTCGATCCCAATAAAGTGGCGGCGCGCGGGCTGACCGCCTCGGATGTGGTGACGGCGATGCAGGAGCAAAACGTCCAGGTTTCCGCCGGGCAGCTTGGCGCCGAGCCGCTGCCGAAAGAGAGCGATTTCCTGATCTCCATTAACGCCCAGGGGCGCCTGCACACCGAAGAAGAGTTTGGCAATATTATTCTCAAAACCGCGCAGGACGGCTCGCTGGTGCGCCTGCGCGATGTGGCGCGTATCGAAATGGGCTCCGGCAGCTATGCGCTGCGTTCCCAGTTGAACAACAAAGACGCGGTCGGGATTGGTATCTTCCAGTCGCCGGGGGCGAACGCGATCGATCTCTCGAACGCGGTGCGCGCCAAAATGGACGAGCTGTCGAAGCGTTTCCCGCAGGATATGCAATGGGCGGCGCCTTACGATCCGACGGTGTTTGTTCGCGACTCCATTCGCGCGGTCGTGCAAACGCTGCTGGAAGCGGTGGTGCTGGTGGTGCTGGTGGTGATCCTGTTCCTGCAAACCTGGCGCGCGTCGATTATTCCGCTGATCGCGGTGCCGGTCTCGGTGGTGGGGACCTTCAGCATTCTTTATCTGCTGGGCTTCTCGTTGAACACCCTGAGCCTGTTCGGGCTGGTACTGGCTATCGGCATCGTGGTGGATGACGCCATCGTCGTGGTGGAAAACGTCGAGCGAAATATCGAGGAGGGGCTGGCTCCGCTTGCCGCGGCGCATCAGGCGATGCGTGAAGTGTCCGGGCCGATCATCGCCATTGCGCTGGTGCTGTGCGCGGTGTTCGTGCCGATGGCGTTTCTCTCGGGCGTGACCGGTCAGTTCTACAAACAGTTTGCGGTAACGATCGCGATTTCCACGGTGATTTCGGCCATCAACTCGCTGACGCTCTCTCCGGCGCTGGCCGCGCTGCTGTTGAAGCCGCACGGCGCGCCGAAGGACTTCCCGACCCGGCTTATCGATCGTCTGTTCGGCTGGATTTTCCGTCCGTTTAACCGCTTTTTCCACCGCAGCTCGAACGGCTATCAGGGGTTGGTGGGCAAAACGCTTGGACGACGCGGAGCGGTGTTTGCGGTGTATCTGCTGCTGCTCTGCGCCGCGGGCGTCATGTTTAAAATCGTCCCCGGCGGGTTTATTCCGACCCAGGATAAGCTGTACTTAATCGGCGGCGTGAAAATGCCGGAAGGTTCTTCGCTGGCGCGCACCGATGCGGTGATCCGCAAAATGAGCGAAATCGGGATGAATACCGAAGGCGTGGACTATGCGGTCGCGTTCCCGGGGCTCAACGCGCTGCAGTTCACCAACACGCCGAATACCGGGACGGTCTTCTTTGGCCTGAAGCCGTTCGACCAGCGTCATCATTCGGCGGCGGAAATTAACGCCGAGATTAACGCCAAAATCGCGCAAATCCAGCAGGGCTTTGGCTTCTCGATTTTGCCGCCGCCGATTTTAGGACTGGGTCAGGGTTCCGGCTATTCGCTGTATATTCAGGACCGCGCTGGCCTTGGCTACGGCGCGCTGCAAAGCGCGGTGAACGCGATGTCCGGTACGATTATGCAGACGCCGGGGATGCATTTCCCGATCTCAACCTACCAGGCTAACGTTCCGCAGCTGGATGTGCAGGTCGACAGGGATAAGGCGAAAGCGCAGGGCGTGTCGCTGACCGATCTGTTCGGTACGCTGCAAACCTATCTGGGCTCCTCTTATGTCAATGACTTTAACCAGTTCGGGCGTACCTGGCGCGTGATGGCGCAGGCCGACGGGCCGTTCCGCGAAAGCGTGGAAGATATTGCCAATTTGCGCACCCGCAATAATCAGGGCGAAATGGTGCCGATCGGTAGTATGGTGAATATCAGCACCACCTACGGACCGGACCCGGTGATTCGCTACAATGGTTATCCGGCGGCGGATCTGATCGGCGACGCCGACCCTCGCGTACTTTCTTCCTCGCAGGCGATGACGCAGCTTGACGAGATGTCTAAACAGATACTGCCGAACGGGATGAATATTGAATGGACGGACCTGAGCTTCCAGCAGGCCACCCAGGGCAATACGGCGCTGATCGTCTTCCCGGTGGCGGTACTGCTGGCATTCCTGGTGCTGGCGGCGCTGTATGAAAGCTGGACGCTGCCGCTGGCGGTGATCCTTATCGTACCGATGACGATGCTCTCCGCGCTGTTTGGCGTCTGGCTGACCGGCGGCGATAACAACGTGTTCGTGCAGGTGGGGCTGGTGGTGCTGATGGGGCTGGCCTGTAAAAACGCGATTCTGATCGTCGAGTTTGCCCGCGAGCTGGAAATACAGGGGAAAGGGATCATGGAAGCGGCGCTGGAAGCGTGCCGTCTGCGTTTACGCCCGATCGTGATGACCTCCATCGCCTTTATCGCCGGGACCATCCCGCTGATCCTCGGCCACGGCGCGGGCGCGGAGGTCCGCGGCGTCACCGGGATCACGGTGTTCTCGGGGATGCTGGGCGTGACGCTGTTTGGTCTGTTCCTGACCCCGGTGTTCTATGTGACGCTGCGTAAATTCGTCACACGCGGCAAAGCGGTAAAGGACGTTTCGCCAGCGTAGGGAGCGGCAGATAACAAAAAACCGCCTTCACAGTGAAGGCGGTTTTTTTTGCGCTGAAGGAAAATTAATGAGCTTCTTTATACTTGGCGATAAGTTCAGGCACCGGATCGCACCCGCTGGTATCGGCTTTTTTCACTTCTTCCAGCGCGCTTGCCACGGTGTGGCGCGCCAGTACCTGTAGTGAAGCCTGCTCCGCTTCATCGGCGATAGATTTGAAGTACCAGCATGCGTTCGCGCTGACCACGCAGCGGGCAGGGACGTCAGGACGCGACGCCCACAGCTTTTTATCTTCGATGACGGAGACGTAGATATCGCGCAGGGTGATCTCTTCCGCCGGGCGGCCAAGATGAATAGAGCCGTTGCGGCCAAGGGTAGAGACGATGATGCCGTCACGGGTGAGAGGAACCATGAGTTTGCGGATAAAGCTCGGGTTCGCTTCCAGACCGTAGGCCAGAATCGCACTCGTTGAGCGTTCACCCAACTGCTCCGCCATTGCTACGCTGAGAACCATCTGCAAAGCTGTCGGGAAGCGGTAATCTAACATTTTCTTATCCTGGGTAGCGGTGAATCTTGTTCTTTTTGGCACCGCAGAGGTGAGTAAGCAATAAACAAACAATATACCAAATACGGTAATTTTTTTGAAGCAATCTGCGCTATGCCTGCGACTTAAAAAAGCGTTTCCGACCTGAACTGGAGGTTGGCGTCGCCTCCTTCCTGTCCCGGCCAAGGCGGTAAACAATGAAGAGGGGAGAGGGGGATGATGCGAACCGAACGTGGTGCTGTTCAGGTGCCGGCCGCAACAGGATCGGCAAGCATGGCATCGACGATATCCAGCATTGCCCGCAGGCGATCCATATGTCGGAGATCAGAGTGATACCCGACCCATATATCTTTGGATGGCGGTGGCGTCGGCGTGCCAATGCGCTGCAATCCGGAGAGGGCATCGCCAAGAGGCTGCGGTAGCACGGCCATCCCCATTCCCCGCTGACACATCTGCGCCTGAACGGCCCGACTGGTACTGGTGAACACCCGCCGCGACAGGGGGAAGCCGTCAAGCAGCCAGGCAACATCAGAAAAGTGAGATTGCGCCGTATTCATCAAAATAAGCCCCACGGCGGCCGGATCGTGCTGCACCGTCTGCGCGGTTTCCGCTGTTCCATACAGCGCATAGGGCATACTCATCAGGCGGCGCTGGACAATATCCGGTTCGGTAAACGGGACGATGCGAAACGCGATGTCGGCATCGCGGCGCGACAAATTGAGCAAGCGGTAGCTTGCAATGACTTCCGGCACAATGGCCGGGTGGCGGCGCGTCAGTTCGACAAGCACCGGGGCCAGAACATAGTTAGCGAACCATTCTGCTGAAGATATCCTTAATATCCCTTCAAGACGTTCATGATTCCCCGCCAGGCGTCGTTCCATTGCCAGCGCGGAGTTTTCCATCGCCTCAGCCAGCTTAAGAACTCTGTCGCCGGCGTCCGTTAGCACCAGACCCTCCCTTGTACGGCGGAACAGCGCCTGCTGGGCTTCATCTTCCAGCGCTTTTATCCTGCGTCCTACCGTCGGATGACTCACGCCAAGGCTTCGCGCTGCCTCACCGAAGGAGCCTTGACGAAGGACTGCAAGAAATACCCGGACGTCTCCCCATTCCATTTCATGGTCTCACCGTTCAAAAATGAACATCAAATATACAAAAGTGTCAGTTCCAAAACAACTTTGTAGGTATCACTATTGCCTCCTCGACCTAACCCTATGGAGTGTTCTATGTCGACCCATCGCATCACGCAAGCTGAGCCGCGCCGCTGGGCCATGTTCGTCATTTTGCTGGTCGGCGCGTTTTTGCCGCCGCTCGATTTTTTTATCGTCAATGTTGCGCTGCCTGCCATCCAGAGCGAGCTGGGCGCCTCTTTCTCCGCCGAACAGCTGGTCATTTCATCCTATGCGGCTGTGTATGCTGTCACCCTCATTACCGGAGGCCGCCTGGGCGATATTTATGGCCGCGGCAGGATGTTTTTCCTTGGGCTTATCGGTTTTGCTGCTGCATCGTTATTGTGCGGTTTAGCCTGGTCACCGTGGGTGATGATTATCGGACGCATTTTACAGGGTGCCACGGCTGCGATTATGGCCCCCCAGGCGCTGGCTTCCGTGCAGGCCATTTTCCCGGAAGCGGAAAAACCGTTCGCGCTGAGTCTGTATGGCGCAGTGTTTGGCCTGGCCTCCGTTATCGGCCAGGTATCAGGCGGCATTCTGATCTCAGCGAACCTGTTTGGCCTGGGATGGCGGACTATTTTTCTCGTTAACCTGCCGGTGGCGCTGCTGGTCATCCTCTTTGGCGTGCCGCTGCTGAAAGAGACGCGGGCGCAATCTGCACAGCGGCTGGACCCCGTCGGCACGCTGCTGACAACCGTGATGCTGAGCGCGGTGATTGTGCCGTTGACTGAAGGCCGAGAGGCAGGGTGGCCGTGGTGGACGTGGCTGTCATTGCTTGCTTTCCCACTGCTGGCCCGATTGTTATGGCGCTATGAGGATCGGCTTAGCCAGCATGGCGGTTCGCCGCTACTTAATCCTGCCGTGTTGCGCGCGCCGGGACTGGGCCAGGGACTGGCGATCGTATTGCTGTTTTATTCCATCGGCGCTTTCTTTCTTTTATTTTCCATTTATCTACAAGGCGCGTTGCATTTGAACGCCCTGACCGCGGGCCTGATTTTTCTGCCCTTTGGCGTCGGCTTTCTGATCGGACCGTTGCTGACGCCTTATCTCAGGCGCTTGGTTGGCAATTACCTGAGCGCAATCGGGATGGGATGCGAGACCTTAGGGCTGGCAGGTCTTGCAGGGGTCATTGCCAATACGCCGACGGGCAGTTCTCCCGCCGCGTTGCCGCTCGCCCTATTGCTTTTTGTTACCGGTCTCGGCCAGGGGCTGGCGATGCCAACGCTGGTCAGAATGGTAACCGGCCGCGTTGCGCCGGCGTTTTCGGGAATGATTGCCGGCGTGACCAGCTCGGCGCTGCAGCTCAGCACGGCGCTGAGCGTCGCGGTGATTGGCGGCCTTTTTTACAGCATGTTGGACAACGGGAAAAGCGCGGCGAATATCACCCAGGCTTTTATCGTCGCGCTGGCGGCGATGTCGCTCTGCCTTGCCGCGGGCGCCGGGTTAAGTTTCCGCCTTCTCCGGCGCTCTTCGGAATGGGACCGGCGATAGCGCTAAAAAAATCCACGCCGGGCGTGGATTTTAGAGGGGACGTGTGGGCAAGGAGCTAGCCTTCACGCTTTGCCATCAGCAGCGAAAGGTCGACGAGGCGATTGGAGAATCCCCACTCATTGTCGTACCACGCCAGAATTTTGACCATATTGCCGCCAATCACCAGCGTTGACAGACCATCGATAATGGAGGAACGCGGATCGCCCCGGTAGTCGCTTGAGACCAGCGGCTCATCGCTATAGCCGAGGATACCTTTCAGCGGCCCCGTCGCGGCGGCTTCACGAAACGCGTTATTGACCTCTTCAGCCGTGACATCCCGCTCGAGCGTTACGGTCAGATCGACAATCGACACCACCGGAACCGGTACGCGCAGCGAGTAACCGGTTAAGCGGCCGTCCAGCTCAGGGATAACTTTGCCAAGCGCCTTCGCGGCACCGCTGGAGTAGGGCACAATCGACAGCGCGGCGGCGCGGGCGCCACGGAGATCTTTTTCCGGCTGGTCGTGCAGCGCCTGGCTGTTGGTGTAGGCGTGGGTGGTGTTCATCAGGCCATGTTTAATACCGAAATGCTGGTGCAGCACCTGCGCGGCAGGCGCCAGGCCGTTGGTGGTGCAGCTACCGTTGCTGACCACGTAGTGCTTATCCGGTGAATAGAGGCCATCGTTAACACCCATCACGATGGTTAAATCCTCATTTTTACCGGGAGCGGAGATAATCACGCGCCTGGCGCCACCGCTGTGGATGTGTACCGCCGCCTTGTCGCGGTCAGTAAAGAAGCCTGTGGCCTCAATGACAATATCCACCTCGCTCTGACGCCACGGGATGCTCGCTGGGTCGCGTTCGCTGAAGACGGTAATGGTTTTTCCGTCAACCACAAGCTGCCCCTCACCGGCGGTGACGTCGGCGTCGAGTTTACCGAGCAGCGAGTCGTATTTCAGCAGATGGGCCAGCGTTTTACTGTCGGTCAGATCGTTGATGGCCACAATCTGAATCTCCGGGTTACCCTGGGCAGCACGCAGTACGTTGCGACCGATACGGCCAAAACCATTAATACCGACCTTTACCATGATCAACTCCTTAGTTGTTGTCTCTGAAGTTAATGTAGGCCGGTCGCTGGTTGGCGTAAATGACGGAAAAGGATCACTTTACGCCATTTTACGGCAATGAAAACGCTGGCGGTATTCACCCGGCGTCAGGTGAAGCTGTTTTTCAAACTGCCGTCGCAGGTTAATGCTGCTGCCAAATCCCGTTTGTTCGGCGATACGATCCAGCGTCTCGGCTGTCTGCTCCAGACGCTGCCGGGCCGCGGCCAGGCGGGCTTCGGCGACGTAGCGCGCCGGCGACGCGCCGGTTTCCCGGGTAAATACGCGGGTGAAATTACGTGGGCTCATGGCCACTTTTTCCGCCAGTTTTTCCACACAGAGGTCGGCGGTGAGGTTCTCAAGCACCCAGGCCAGCAGATCGTTTATGGGGCCCAGGGTACTGGTCTGCTGTAGGTTGTAGCGGCTAAACTGCAGCTGGCCTCCGGGACGGCGCAGGTACATGACGAAGTCCTGGGCGATATCGCGCGCCAGGCTGAAGCCGTAGTCCTCCTCAACCAGCGCTAGCGTCAGGTCAAAGCCGGAACTGACCCCGCCGGAGGTCCAGATATGCTCGTCCTGAATATAGAGCGGGCCGCCTTCCACGCGCACCTGAGGGAATTCCGCCTGCAGGGTTTCCAGCAGCTTCCAGTGGGTAGTGGCGCGTCTGCCGTCCAGTAACCCGGTTTGCGCCAGCAGCATCGCGCCGCCGCATATGGACGCAATGCGGCGGGCATGGGGGGCAGCCAGCCGCAGCCAGTCAACGACCGCGATCCCTTCCTGCGGGTTTTGACCTCTGCCGGTAATCATGATGGTATCAAGCGGCTCGCGGGGGTCTATCTCATGCAGGCGATGATCGGCCAGCAGATTTAAACCGGACTGACCATGGATCACCTGATGCGGCTGGGTTGTCGCGAGCTGCACCTGGTAACCGTTGCCCTTAGCGCCTTCCGGGTGCAGGCGGTTGGCCTGCATCAGAATGTCGGCAATACCGGCGGATTCAAACAGCATGCCGCCATCGGGGACAATAATAAGTATCTTCTTCATGTCCTGAAAAGTAATCTTTTTACAGAATAAGTCAACAGAACCGATTGGCCTGGGCGAAGGGCGTTGAACAGAGGCTTGCTCAGCCAGAGAGCGGCAGGGCGCCGGGAAAACCCGGGGGAAATATCGCCATGAATAGCATACAGCCAGCCAGATGCTCGCCTGTCAGCGTTGATAATTTGACGGAAATGTCCGGCGTCAACGGCCCCCGACCAGTTCATGGCATAAGCTACCGAGCTGCTCCACGGCCTGCAAAAGCGCGGGCGTGGGTTCGTTCGCACCGTTCAGGCGCAGGTAGTTTTGCAGTTCAGCTGCGCCCGGGGAAAACAGCGGCCCCGGACTGACGCCAATACCCAGGGCGAGGGCGCGACGATGGACTTCCAGGGCGTCGATCCCGGACGGCAGTTTGACCCAAATCAGAAAGCCGGCTTCGGGCGCCGCTACGCGCGTGCCCGGTGGGAAGCAGGCGTCAACCCTGGCGATAATGGCCCGCATACCTTCCGCAATCCGCAGCTTCAGGTGCCGCAGGTGCCGGTCATAATCTCCGCTGGCGAGGATCTCGTTCGCCGCGGCCTCTATCAGCGGCGCGCCCGCCCATTCCCCGGCCATGCGGGCCTGCAACACTGCCGGGTAATAGCGTCCGGCGGCAATCCAGCCAATTCGCCAGCCCGGCGCCAGGGTTTTCGACAGAGAACTGCAATAAATCACATTTCCGCCCTTGTCGAAGGCTTTACACGCGGGCGGACGCTGCGCGCCACCGGCCAGATCGCCGTAGACATCGTCCTCAATTAAAGGGATGCCCTGATCGGCAAGCAGGGCCACCAGCGCCTGCTTGCGCGCGACGGGCATGCTGGCGCCCAGCGGATTTTGCACCGTGGGTGAGGCCAGAACGGCTGCCGGACGGTGGTGCTTAATGGCCTCTTTAAGCGGCGCCAGTAATAACCCTTTAATCGGGTCCGTGGGGATCTGTAACGCCTTCAGCCCCAGATCTTCCAGCAGCAGAAGCGTGCCGAAATAGGCGGGCTGCTCAATCGCCACCGCATCGCCCGGCTGGCATACCGCGCGGAGCGCCAGGCGTAGCGCCTGGGTTGCGCCTGCGGTGATGATAAGGTCATCGGCGCCAAAAAGGGCGCCCCACTGCGCCGCGCGGGCGGCAATCTTTCTGCGCAGGTCCGCTCTTCCCGGGGGCAGGCTGTAGCTCTGCCCGCGCGCATCAAGCCGACGACCGGCAGTGTGCAACGCCCGCTGCAAAGCCTCGACGGGAAGCCAGGCGGGATCGGGTAGCGCGGCGCCAAGCGGCACCAGACGCGCTTCAGCGCTACCGAACAACGAGCGGGCGATGGCGGACATGGTCACCGGCACCGGGCCGGATAAAGATGCTGCGCGCTGCCCGTCTTTGGCGGTGTTTATCTGGCGGACAAAGTAGCCTGAACGCGGTCGGGCGACGATCAGCCCCTCCGCCTCAAGATAACGCAGGGCTTCCAGCGCCGTGGGAAGGCTGACCTGCTCGCGCTCGGCCAGTTTGCGCGCGGAGATAATGCGATCGCCTGCCCGCAAAGCGCCTGAAGTAAGCGTCAGCCGCAGCATATCGGCTATTCGGCGGTAGTGGAGAATCGGCGGGAGAGGGTCGGACATCGTCATCTGTATAGTCTGATTTTTGATAAATCTGACTATACAGGCGTTGCGGGGCGCCATCTATAGTGGGTTCAACACAATCCAGCCAAGGAAATAACATGCACAGCGACAGTTTTGACCTTTCCCTTTACTTCCGCCGCATAGGCTATAGCGGGCCTGCGGCTGCAGATACCGCGACGCTGCACGCGCTCATGCGCCACCAGCTCTTTTCGATCCCCTTCGAGAACCTGGACGTACAGGCAGGTAAAATCGTTTCGATGGAGCCCGATGATATTGCCAACAAGCTCTTACGGCAGAGACGGGGCGGCTACTGCTATGAACTCAACGGGCTGTTTACGATGGCGCTGGAAGCGCTGGGTATTGCCTGGCGGTTTGTCGCGGCGCGGCCCATGTTCTATCCTGCGCGCCGGCCTAAAACCCATATGGCGGTGGTCGCGGAAGTTGATGGCCGTCAGTGGCTTTGCGACCTTGGCTTTGGGAGCTACGGTATCCGCGCGCCGCTGGCCCTGGACGAACTTGATACGGACATCATCCAGGATTTTGATACGTTCCGGCTTACGCGTGATGCGAACGGAAGCTATCTGCTGCAGGCGAGGGTTGAGGGAAGCTGGGCCAATCAATACGGTTTTGACCTGTCACCTCAGGAGTGGATTGATTTTGTTCCGGCCAATTTTCTTAACTCCACGCATCCCGATGCGGTCTTTGTACAAAAGCTGCTGGTGATACAGCATCAGCCCGAGGGGCGTTTTATTCTGCTCGGCAATATGCTTAAGAGTATTACCGCCGACCGCGTAGAGAAGCAGTGGCTGACAGAAGATGAAATAGCGCATGCGCTTGAGAACCGCTTTGCTTTGTCTGCTCGCTAATTAGGCAAAAGGGCGAGCTAGCCCACGGCGAGACGAATACGAAGCCGATATAACGGGGAAGGGAAGCAAACCTTCCCCGCGTTCCTTTTGCTCAGTTGATATACTTCGATCGGCCGCCAGCTATGTATTACGGTTCAGGCCGTGGTATTAAATCGTCGATAATGCAAATCGTAAACGTACGCCACTTTTAATAACCAAGATCATTCAGTGAATTACCCGTATAAAATTAAGATAATTCCATAAAAACTGGGCAATATAGCTCCGCGAAAAATATTGTCGGCAAAATCTATCCTCACCAATATCCCCGTTATTTACAGTCGGTTACGGCTATGTGGTAATATTTTTGGCGATAAGTAATGGTTAAAACAAAATCATCTACTAAAATAAAATTGTTGATTAAATTCATACACTACCAATTTGTACTCATTTAGATAATTGGCCCCTGGTCAATCGCCCGCTATTTAAGCGGCGAGCGATAATTATCCCGCTCGATATTACCGTAGTTCTGGCGGGTTAATGTCTGCAGTGGACGTTTATAGCAAACGACGTCGGGGCTAATGAGTTATTTCAAAGGACAACGTAAATGACGAATATCTACGACTCTACCTCTATCAGTAGTCAGGTACCCGCGGCCGCGGTTAACAGCGCGAGCGCGGTATCATGGGGGGCGATATTTGCAGGCGCCGCCGCCGCGGCGTCGCTGGCGCTTATGCTGCTCATGCTTGGCGCCGGATTGGGCCTTACCTCAATTTCCCCGTGGGAAAATCAAGGACTTGCGGCGGGAACCGTCGGTATTGCCGCCATCGCATGGCTGACGTTTACCCAAATAGTGGCGTCAGGTATGGGCGGATACCTCGCCGGGCGGCTGCGGACTAAATGGGTAGACACTCATACCAATGAAATCTATTTCCGCGACACGGCGCATGGCTTTCTGACGTGGGCCGTGGCGCTGCTGGTCTCCGCTGTGCTGTTGACCACCACCATCAGTTCGCTGATCGGCGGTAGCGCAAAAGTGATAGGTTCCGTTGCCGGCGGCGCGACGGCAACCGCCATGAATAACGCGGGGGACGGAGCCTCTCTGTTATCGAAGTCATCGATGGAATATTTTACCCATTCACTGTTCAGGGCTACCGCTGCCACTCCGGCGGATAATAGCGGGCTGCCAGCAAATTCATCAGGCAATGACGTTATGGCAATGAATCATCCTGTGCCGCCAAAGGCGGAGTCACCGGCTCAATTAGCCGAGGTGACGGGTATTTTTGCTAATAGCATTAATTCTGGCGCGCTTCCCCAGGACGATCTGACGTATGTGGCGCAGCTGGTTTCTCAGAATACCGGCATCAGTCAGAAAGAGGCCGAACAGCGGGTACAGGCGGTTTATGATAAAGCCCAGGCCAATTTAAAAGAGGCAAAAGATAAAGCGCAGCAGACCGCAGACGCCGCCAGAAAAACCACTAGCTACGTCACCCTGTGGTCATTCATTTCTCTGTTAATCGGCGCTTTTGTTGCCAGTCTCTGCGCAACTTATGGCGGCCGTCAGCGTGATTTATAACGTCTAATACACATTATGCGGGAGGAACCTATGCGTTCAATATTGCTTTTCTTTTTGGGTGTGCCAATCCCTATCATTATTTTAATCGCGTTATTTATGCACTGAGTATTTTCAGGACGGCAAGAATATCTGACCTGTGAATATCGGCATGGTGGTCATTATCGTAAAAGCATAAATGCCTCCCGGGCATTTATGCTTTTTGCCATGCGGTCAGACGCGTTTTTCGCTGCCCCTGTCCGGCCATGTAAGCGATCGGAAGTCAGGATTAAACTTTGTCAGAATACGCTTTCAGCATGGCCAGCAGCGCCCGTTGCGCGGCATCGTCTGCGATATTTTCAGGCAGAGCATCCGCTCGCAGAGTGATATAAGCGTCAAGGGCCATTCTGATAGCAACGCTGACGGAGTCACGATCGTGCGTTGCCAGCGTGGAAGTCAGCAGGCCGTCAGGATCAATACCGCGCGATTCAATGCGGCGAACCCCACGTTGCGGTAAATTTGCACGGCGGTGCAGCATTGGCCCCAGTACCTGCTCGCGGAAGAATGACAGCATACCAATCGCCTCAAAGAGTTCGCCCCTTCCTAGTTTAGCCACCGCATAATGAAGCCAGATCCAGGCTCGGGACTCGAACCACTCCGGCGTCATATCAGGCCAGTGAGCACTGAATTTTGCCAGTTGTTGCTGCAGAGCACGGTTATCACGGGTAAATAACACGGCTGGCTCCTCAACGCGTTGAGTGAGCATTTCCAGGGTGACAAATTTCAGATCGACATGAAGGAGTTCAGGACCATACAGGCATATCAGCAGGCGAGGCTCTCCGACATGTTCCCCGCTGAAAGCATGCAGGAGATGGCCCAGCGTTCCGGCGAACGCCACACGCTGGGCCATGATTTCGTCATAGTAGAGGGGATCGACCACAACGACAAAATCCAAATCGGAGTATTTATCAAATCCGCCATGGATAATCGAGCCGCCGGCGAGAAGGGAGTGAATCCGCGAGTCAGACTGAAATTTAAGCTTGAGGTGCTCTGCAAAACTTCTGTGTAAATCGGGTAACGTATTAAGCATACTTTTTCCTGTTCACAAAAAACACAAAGCATTACAGGGTATCGAGTTCTCTATATTCAGGCTAGATATTTTTGAAGGAATAGTCATTTCTTCGAAGGGTTTCCCGAAGCGATAAATTGCCCTGTATAGTCCGGCGCTATTGATTGCGCCGTGTTTGTTACCTCTTCAATCATTGCCGCGTCAGGACGGTGCTGCTGTCATGCTTCAAACTGACCAAATGGAAAACGAATGACTTCCCATACCTTGAAGGGTATGGCTGGGCATCATTATAGTATTGGAAAGGATGTTATACCTGTTATTAAGATTGAATCACCCGCCAGACAGGGCGAACGAATACGCAGATAGAGGTGATCATTCTATGAGTAATGCAATAACTAAAGTGCAAAACGCCAATGCACGTCGTGGCGGTGATGTATTGTTAGAAGTTCTGGAAAGTGAAGGGGTGGAATATGTGTTTGGTAATCCAGGAACAACCGAACTGCCCTTCATGGATGCGCTGTTAAGAAAACCGTCAATTCAGTACGTATTAGCTCTGCAGGAAGCGAGTGCAGTAGCCATGGCGGACGGTTATGCGCAGGCAGCAAAAAAACCAGGATTTCTGAATCTGCATACCGCCGGTGGTTTAGGCCACGGCATGGGAAACCTGTTGAATGCAAAATGTTCACAGACACCACTTGTGGTGACAGCAGGGCAGCAGGATTTACGCCACACGACAACCGATCCGTTATTGTTGGGTGATCTGGTCGGAATGGGGAAAACGTTCGCTAAATGGTCACAGGAGGTTACCCACGTTGACCAGCTACCGGTATTAGTTCGCCGGGCTTTCCACGATTCAGACGCTGCACCGAAAGGCTCCGTTTTCCTGTCGCTTCCGATGGATGTGATGGAGGCGATGAGCTGTATCGGGATCGGGGCGCCTTCCACTATTGACCGCAATGCAATCGCGGGTTCGTTACCTTTGCTGGCAAGTAAGCTGGCGGCATTTACTCCGGGTAAAGTCGCACTGATTGCCGGCGACGAAATTTACCAAAGTGAAGCGGCCAGCGAGGTTGTTGCTCTTGCTGAGATGCTTGCCGCTGACGTATACGGTTCAACATGGCCAAACCGGATCCCCTACCCAACAGCACACCCTCTCTGGCGGGGTAATCTGTCCACTAAAGCGACGGAAATTAACAGAGCATTAGGCCAGTACGATGCTATTTTTGCACTTGGCGGTAAGTCGCTTATCACCATTCTTTATACAGAAGGTCAGGCAGTACCGGACCAGTGTAAAGTGTTCCAGTTATCAGCCGATGCGGGCGACCTGGGACGCACCTACAGTAGTGAACTCTCAGTGGTTGGCGATATTAAATCATCGTTAAGGGTGCTACTGCCCGAACTGGAAAAAGCCACGGCAAACCATCGCAGTGATTATCAACGTCGTTTTGAAAACGCGGTTAATGAGTTTGAATTGAGCAAAGAAAGTCTGCTCGGGCAGGTTAATGAACAACAATCTGCTACGGTAATTACGCCACTCGTGGCTGCGTTTGAGGCAGCAAGGGCGATCGGACCAGATGTGGCAATTGTTGACGAAGCGATTGCAACCAGCGGCTCGCTTCGCAAATCACTCAACAGTCGCCGTGCGGATCAGTATGCCTTTTTGCGCGGCGGTGGTCTGGGGTGGGGGATGCCTGCAGCTGTGGGCTATTCACTCGGTTTGGGAAGAGCGCCTGTGGTGTGCTTTGTGGGCGACGGCGCTGCGATGTACTCCCCTCAGGCTCTCTGGACGGCCGCACATGAAAAACTGCCGGTAACCTTTATTGTAATGAATAATACGGAATATAACGTATTGAAAAACTTCATGCGTTCACAGGCAGATTATACTTCGGCGCAAACAGAACGCTTTATCGCAATGGATTTGATTAATCCGGCAGTTGATTATCAGGCACTGGGTGCATCGATGGGACTGGAAACCAGAAAAGTTCTCCGTGCCGGAGATATCGCCCCGGCAGTTGAGGCCGCACTGGCGAGTGGCAAACCTAATGTGATCGAAATCATCATCAGTAAGAGTTAATCGTTAATCCGTCCGGACTGCGCTGCATCCAGTTTATCCCTGATACTGCGGCACAGGTTCACAAAACCCGGTAAAGCCGGGTTTTTGTTCTTTGTCGACCACATCAACATATTCTCCACCATATTCGGATTTTCCAGCCTCCGGTAAACCACACCACGCAATTGGGCATTCTCCATACTTGCGGGAATAAGCGCCACGCCAACGCCACGGGCCACAAAATTCATCACAGTCTGCTGTACGGAGGCTTCCAGTCCTATTTGCGGGCTAAATCCGGCCTTGAGGCACTGATGAAGGATGGAATCGTAGAGCATCGGTGCACTCTGGCGCGGAACAGTGATGAACGGGTCATCACAGAGTGATTCAAGTCTGAAATGCTCGCTTTGAATCTGGGGGTGATTGGCAGGAAGGGCGGCGATTAGCGGCTCACGCAAGAGTACCAGTGAATGAATTCCCGGAGTGGCCGTCTCGGAGAAGCTGATTGCCGCGTCTAATCTGCCATCCTCTAATGCGGCGTGTAAATCAGAGGGGACCATCTCCTGAAAATGCAATTCCACATCAGAATAGGTCTCCCGGTGCTGCATGGCAACATGAGGCACAACGCTATAGCTGGCATACATTGTTGCACCTAATTTCAGCACACCTTTCTGCCCTGATTCTACGGCCCGTACGTTATTACAGGCCAGCTCCAGCATTGCCAGCACCGCGCGGCAGTCCACCAGAAATTGCTCTCCGGCAAGGGTTAAACTGACACCTTTAGCGGCCCGGTTAAACAGCTTTGCACCGAGGATGGTTTCCAGCTGGGCTATTTGCCGGCTTAAGGGAGGCTGCGAGATATTGAGTTTACTGGCGGCTTTGCCGATGTTTCCGGTTTCAGCAACAGTGCAAAAGTTAATCAACTGATTAAGGGTCGGTTTCATGAGCATTCCTGAAGCAGGTTCATACCTTCTATGGTATCACTTGTTTGCAGGGCGGAGATGCACATGAAGTTAAGCGTTCTGGCGTTCGAGTTGAAGCTGGTGTGTGGCAATACCCCATGCTGTTCCTGAGGTGCAGAACCTGATGGCGCGCGGGAGAGGGGTAGGTGCATCCTCCCGGATAAACAGAAAATGGCGACAAACCCGGCACGAGCCATCCATACACCACACAGGTGGATTGCGCACGCTTTAACCGATGAATAAACTCGCCATAGGAAAAATCAGCTATGACGTCAGGGGGCGTCGCTATAGGGCAGCCGACGATGAATTGTGAGGATCAGCGACCCCCTGAGGTGCCAATCTCATTGGCGGCGTAAGCAGACTGAGTTCGAACTAGCGGCCTTTTCTCCATGGCGATTCACGGTTCCTGCCTCTGGCAGATATATTCCTCTAATCCCTTTGCCAGAATATCGAAAACCAGTTTGCAGCACAGACTATTGCGCAGGTCTTCGTGCATGACGATCCAGGTATCAAGATATAAAGAAAAGAAATTCGGCAGTAACCTCTGCAGTGGAATATAGCCATTGGCCAACTGCACCTGGCATATGCCAATGCCGGCACCGGCGCGAATAAGATTAAGCTGAGCCACATTGCTATCGGTGCGCATGGAAAATGAATCCCGGCTTAACTGAGGGTATTTTTCCAGTACCTTACGGATGAAAGGCGTATTCTGATCAAAGCCAACCAGCGCATGTTTCAGCAGTTCTTGGCTATTTTCAGGCGTGCCATGTCGTGCCAGATAGGAAGTCGATGCGTGTAGGCCAAGTTCAATCCGGCCTACACGACGCGCAATAAGCTGCTCCTGTACCGGCGTCGTCATGCGTACAGCAATATCAGCTTCCCTGTGCAGTAAATCCTGAACCCGGTTCGACAGAACTAATTCAATCGTTATTTGTGGGTGAGACTCCCGGAGCCTGGCAATAAGCGGCGGTAGCACCTCAACGCCGATAACGTCACTCGCGGAGACGCGGACGACGCCGCGAATGGACGCGCTGTTATGACTGAAGTTGGAGGCTGTGCGCGCTAGCGTATTCGCCGTGCTCTCCATCGCTTCGGCATGCACCCTCAGCGCCAGCGCCGTTTCAGTCGCCAGCAACCCCGTTTGCGAACGCGTGAACAATACCTGGCCAAGAGCCGACTCCAGCGCAGCGATATGCCGTCCTGCCGTGGGCTGCGTCATCGAAAGCCGGCGCGATGCGCCGGAAAGCGAGCCTTCCCTGAGCACAGCCAGAAATGTTCGGTACCACTCCCATGGGATAGATGTGTTCATACAAATTTGTATAGCTGCCCTATAAGGATATGCAATTCCATTTAGCTCTGCCTGTACGTACGCTGTCAAGGTCAAATCAGCAAAGAGGCAAACAATATGGTAACCCGAGGCAGGGTCTTAATACTTGGCGCAACCGGCGGTATTGGTGGTGAAACTGCTCGCCGGCTCATTCAGAAAAAATGGGACGTACGTGCGCTAAAACGAGGACTTCACGGCAGTGAACGAAGCGGTGACATCCAGTGGATAGGCGGCGACGCTCTCGACCCGGAGCAAGTCGCCGCTGCGGCAGCAGACTGTAGCGCGATCGTTCACGCCGTCAATCCGCCCGGCTACCGAAACTGGGAGCATCTGGTGCTGCCTATGCTGCGCAACACGATTGGCGCAGCAGAACGAACCGGCGCCTTAGTCGTGCTTCCCGGTACCGTTTACAACTATGGTCCTGACGCTTTTCCGCTAGTACGGGAAGGTGCTCAGCAGATGCCGGTCACAAAGAAGGGAGCGATCAGGGTACAAATGGAGAAAGAACTGGAGGCCTATTCGCAGCGGGGCGGGCGGGTATTAATCGTCCGCGCGGGGGATTTTTTTGGCCCACGCGCCGGTAATAACTGGTTTTCTCAAGGTCTGATTAAACCCGGCAAGCTGCCTGGCGTCATTACCAATCCTGGTTCGCCTGCAACCGGTCACCAGTGGGCTTATTTACCTGATGTCGCGGAAACGATAGCTGCGCTGCTGGAACGACGCGAGGAACTTGAGCCCTTTGCGCGCTTCCATATGCAAGGCCATTGGGATGCCGACGGCAGCGAAATGGTCAGCGCGATTCAACGCACTGCGGCGCGCTTTGGCGGCGTTGCCAAAATACGCTCATTTCCGTGGTGGTTTATGTACCTGGCTGCGCCTTTCAACGCAACCTTACGCGAACTTTTGGAGATGCGGTACCTGTGGCGCCAGTCGGTCCGCCTGGACAATACGAAGCTGGTGAATTTTTTAGGCGCTGAGCCTCATACCCCACTTGATGTAGCCGTCCATACGACGTTACAGGGCCTGGGCTGCATTGATAATACTGAGATGTCTCGTATCACAGTCTAGAGACGCGCCATGGTCGCTTCTGGCACGAAGCGGACAAGCTAACTGGGCGAAAGGTCCGCTATGAGCGAGGAGCGGACATTGTGCTTAAATAATGATGACTCTGGCAGGATGGGTTTTCAATGCTTGGAAGGTAGCCACTAATTCAGGTGACGTAAATGTGTAGCAATCCCCCACTTTAGGCCGATACATTTTCCATTAATCAGGTCGATAACAGAATAACTTGCATTGGGGTGAGCATAGCGAGGGAAACTATTGACAGTCCCTTCTTTAAGAATTGCCAGAGTGCCCTGACTGACATGCCCGTGAGACACAATACATATTGTTTGTTGATGTGATGAGGTATCTTCCAGGTTTTGTAAAAAACGCATAACTCGCTGAGAAGCATGCGCCAGTGACTCCCCCCCAGGTGGACAATACTCTGCATCAAGCCTGAATAACGCATTTGCATAGTTTGGATGTTTTTGTCTGAGTAGTTCTAACGGCATACCTTCAAACTGACCAAAGGCCTGCTCTTTAAGGGCCGGTTCAGCCGTCAGTGAACAATGAAAGTGTTCAGCCAGGCTTTGCCCCATTTGCCAGGCACGCCCAAGCGGAGAAGCGTAAACACGCTCTATTTGATACTCACTTGCACTAAACGCTGCTAGTAGGACGGATGTTTCACGCAAACCCCGACAGGTCAAGGAGCTATCGCTGTGCCCCTGAATAATTCCTTCCAAATTCCACTCTGTTTCTGCGTGTCGAACAAGTATCAATTTCATCGTTAGCTGGCCATGCTCGTTGTTGATCAAAATGTCCCAACTGCGCGATATCAAACACACACCGTTGAAGCAGCGGAAGGCTTTCCTGTTTTGGAAATAATGAACAAGTGTAGCTTATTGCCGTTATGCAGCGGCTCTGGGGGTGGGGCGCTGAATTTTATCCGTAGTTAACTTCCGCTCCTGGCACCAAGCGGACTGCCTGAAGCGCCGTGAGGTCAGCTATGAGCGAGAAACGAATGTTTATCTTGCGGCAGGATGGTGGCAGCATTGCAATATTTATTGGGGCAATACCCACGCCTTGTTTTGTATAACCACCCTATATCCATCGAGGTCAACAAATGTCCTTCCGTTCGCATCCCAGTAAGGATTGAATGACGTGGTCATTCTAAAGCCAGCACCGATCATTCTTTCACAGGCCGTATCCCATTCTTTTTCTTCAAAGTAATAAAGAACGAGTAAATCCTCTTCTGTGTGTAAAGGTTGAACGGGATGGTTTCGGCAAAAAGTGAATTCTATGTGCCAGTCTAAGTCTCCCCTCCCTAACATTATTCCATTGAAACCGTCATGATCGTTGAATTCAGCAATCTTATGCAGACCTAACCCATTGCTGTACATCAGAAATGATCTTTCGAGATTGGCGACGGGTTTAGCAATACGCATATGAGTAAACATCAGGGTTCTCCAGGGAAAGATACTGCTTTAATGTTAAAATCCCGCCTGAGTTTACATGTGATTATACATTTCATTTGTCCATACGAGCCTCCGAAATGTCCTGCTTCGGTTCGCTGACGGTTCTCTTCTGGCATAAGGTAGCCTACGACTACAAGCGGGTCATGGACGCGGCAGCCCGTTTGTCCTCTGAATCATCGAAGGCTTTCCGGGATGCCTCAATATCCTGCCAGGTATCCCTGATCCAGTCAGTGAACCCCGCCAGCGGCTCCAACATCGACCGGCCTCGGTCAGTCAGTTGATATTCCACCCGTGGTGGAAGCTCGGGGTAATAATACCGGGCAACCAGGCCATCCCTTTCGAGATTACGCAGAGTCAGGGTCAACATACGCTGCGAAATGTCAGGAATGCCGCGCCGAATGGCGCTAAAGCGCATAGGCGTCTCCTGTGAAAGTGCCAGTAGTGAGATAACGAGGATTGTCCATTTATCACCCAGTCTTGCCAGGACACTCCCCGGCGCACAGGGTGTCAGTTTTGGTCCATCCGGTGTTTCGAACACGGGTCTGCCATTAATCTCACGCGCCATAATTTTTCTCCGCTGGACATCCCTAATGGTTATCTTTGTGTAACTGAGGACCAAAAATGTGCCGTCTTGTGAACAGAATAGCACTGGTTCCATACTGTGACTGCCAATAGTTACACTAAGGAACCACCATGACACATACCGCAGAATTCCTCGTCTTTGGCGCCACCGGGCAGCAAGGTGGCGCAGTGGCCCGAGCGTTACGGCGGGCCGGACGTCAAGTCCGCGCTTTCGTACGGAATCCGCATAGCGAAGTGGCCAGAGCGCTGACGACAGAAGGAATCACGCTCGCCATCGGCGACTTGTTCGACCTCGCATCCATTGACCGTGCAATGTCGGGTATCCAGGGCGTATTTAGCGTTCAGACCAGTTCTCCGGCAGGCGAGATAAGCGACGAGCAGGAGGTTATGCAGGGAAAAGCCATTGCCGATAGCGCCCTGGCGGCTGGTATCCGCCATCTCGTCTATTCTTCGTCCGGGGCGGCTGGAAAAGCCCCAACCGGCATGGGGCACTTTGACAGTAAATCGACAATTGAAGATTACCTTCGCGCCTTGCCGCTCTCCACGACCATCACGCGCCCGGCAAGCTTTATGGAAATGATGCTGCTGCCCGGCATGGGACTAAACAGCGGCCATTTTTTCTTCTTCATGCAACGCCATCAGGCGATGCAGATGATTGCGCTGCAAGACCTGGGGCGCATTAATGCCCAGATTCTTTGTAATCCTGAACGTTATCGGGGGCAGACTCTGGAACTGGCCAGCCAGGCGTTGACCGGTGAAGACTTGCAGCGTGCTTTCTCAGATGCCGCCGGTCATCCTGTTCATTATCACCGCTTTCCTGACGAGCTGTTAGCGCAGAACACTTTTCTTCGCCAGCTCACGGCGTTGGTAGACAATGGCATTGTCGCAGGCTCGGCGGATATACCGACGCTTGAACAGGAGTTCGGTATGATGATGACGCTGGAACAATGGTTGGCAGGGCCAGCAAGGCAGAGCTTTAACGCGGCGCTTAACGCCCCACAGGCCAATCTTGTCCTGCGATAGGTCGATAGCCGGAGCTGCCCGCCTCCGGCTGTTTTCTCCTTGTACGTCTGTGGCACAAAATTATCCGCCATAACGCTCGGGCCTCAGCACCACCTTTCCTTAGCGGTTGCTGATCATCTGCCCGGTGTTATCCACCCCTTTTTCGTCGTCTTCTTTGATGAATGCCTGTTCATAAGGCTCTACGTTTTTACGCAGTAACGCCTGAACCCAAATCCCCACATCAACCTTAAAGCGACGCCTCGGCCAGTAATGCGGCCTGTACCGCAGGACGGGCATTGATCATTTCCCTGTACGCCAATAGCTCAGGCCAGCGATCCAGTGGGATTGAGAAGAATTTACACCAGCCCAGCACAGTGAAGAGGTAGGCATCAGCCACGCTGAAAGTGGGGCCAGTCAGATAGATTTTTTCGTTGAGAGTCGCCTGAAGAAAATCGAACTGTCGGAACAGCTTCTCACGAAAAATCGCTCTGACCTCTTCGGGCAGCGCGGGGTTGAACAACGGTGCCGAGCCAGCGTGTATTTCACTGGTGATAAAGTTAAGCCATTCCTGCAGACGCACCCGAGCCCAACTGTCCGCGCGCGGCGCCAGGCCGTATTCTGGTTTTAGGTCGGCGAGGTACTGCACGATGGCCGGACCCTCAGTGAGTATCTGCCCATCATCGAGTTCAAGGGCGGCGACATACCCTTTAGGGTTAATGGCGCGGAAGTCGCGACCATCAGCGGTGATCTTGCTTCTGTTGTTGACTCTAACCAGTTCAAACTCAAATTGCAGTTCGCGCAGCACGATGTGCGGCGATAACGAACAGGTATCCGGGGCGTAATAGAGTTTCATTTTGTCTCCGTGAAAGGTGAAAAGCCGTCGGGGGAGGTCCTGAATCCACTGTATTTGACGCGGAATGCGCTGTAAAATTAATGATAAAGAAACTAACTATTAGCTGAGCTACTGACAATCATGATGAATCTTTTACATTGGCGCTTACTGGTGGCCGTGGCGGATGCCGGCAACATCTCGCGTGCCGCAGAGGAGATAGGAATGACTCAGTCCGGCGCCAGCCAGGCCATCGCCCAGCTAGAGGCTGCACTGGGATTTCCGGTATTTACGCGTGAGCGACGATATATCGGGGTGACCGCGCTGGGCGGGCAGGTTGTTGAACACGCAAGAAACATGCTTTCGCAGCTGAATGCCATCCGCGAACTGGCCGATGAGAGCCGGGGTTTAAATCGCGGGCGCATTCGCCTGGCCAGCTTTCCATCAGTGACGTCCACCTTGTTGCCCGGCCTGCTGCGCGACTTTAAGCGTCTGCATCCGGGTATTGAGGTCGTCATCCTGGAAGGCTCGGACGAGGAGGTCGAGGAGTGGCTGGCCGCAGATACCGTTGAGCTGGGGGTGGTCATGAATCCCGACCCCGGGCGCGCAGACGTTGTATTAGGGCAGGATGCATGGGTAGCGGTACTGCCAGCCGCTCATCGGCTGGCACACCATGCCAGGACGTATGGCATAACGCTAAAGGCGCTGGCAGACCAGCCCTTTATTCTGGCGACAGGCGGATGCGTCGTTAATGGAAAAAGCCTGATGGAAAAGGCGGGTCTGCAACTTTCTGATATCCGCGTGACGGTACGTGACTGGATTAGCGCCTGTAAGCTGGTTGCGGAAGGGATGGGCGTCGCCCTTGTACCCGAATCAGCCCTGCCGGAGGCGTTGCGTAATCTGTGCGTGGTACCCGTGACGCCTGCCATACACCGTGAGTTTCGGCTGGTTTGTTCGTCATCCGGGACGTCTTCCGGCGCAACGCAGGCGCTACTTAACGCGCTACGTAAACGAGGATGAGCGGGCTCGCGGCGAACCGGAGCGTCAGCGATAAGCGACAAACTGGCTTATTGTTTATATCGGCGCTGGCTGGAGGCAGGGTGGCGAAGGAGGGCAGCTTCGGGGCGTACTGGACGGCGCACCAGCTCGCCCCCGCAGTTCGGGCACCATCCTTGAAGCCGCTGGGTCACGCAGTCAATGCAGAAGGTGCATTCGAATGAACAGATGTACGCATCCGCTGATTCTGGCGGCAGATCGTTATCACAGCATTCACAATTAGGGCGAAGTTCAAGCATGATGATCTCAGTGATTAAAGGGGCATCATGAAAAATAGCGCGTGTTATCTGCCCGGCCCGCATTCGCGCCGCTGCGCTTCACGTGCAAGATTTCAACGTTTATGGCGATCCCGCGACTAATACCTTCAACCCCACAGGAGCATACCCGGACATTGGCTATAACGTGGGCGCAATGGCTTAGTCAATCAAAATGAAATGATGACTCGCTTATCCTCCAAACGCGCATTTCACTTAATCAGCAGGGGATACGCCGCTGAAGCCGCTGTCTGGTAAATCTATAATCACCAGGGTGCCAAAGCTGCCGCCTTCCACCGTATGAGGAATGCCCGCTTTGGCTATATAAAGCTGGCCGGGCGCGACGGAGATTTTTTTCTCCTGTACGCTCAGTTCCAGACGACCGTCAATAACCAGTAATCCCTCGTCATATTCATGCACCTCCTCAGCGACTGAGTGGGCATCCATGCGCAGGACTTTGAGATTCGTTGCCCCAACGCGGCCCAGGATCCGGGAGTGCCAGGACTCCGGCAATGCCTGCGCTTCGGTTTTGAGATCGTAAAGCGACATAAAGCCATTCTCATTGATAATCGTTGCAGGCTTTTATGCCATATAAGTTTATCGTCGACTTCTAACATATATGGCAAAAGAAGTTGAAAAACAGACTATACCGGTCCTACTGCCCGCTGCATGTGCATTGGTCGCGGATAAATAAAACGGCCCCATCGCTGAGGCCGTGATGTGGTTACTGTTTCTTCTCGCCCAGCGTCGGCGTCTCGTCAAAGAAGTTCCACGGCTTCAGCAGCGCATGCGCCCACTCGGTAGGCATAATCGGCCACTCCTCGGCGCGGGCCACGTGGGTGGTGCCGGTGGTGATCCACACCACGTCATCATGGTTGTCCAGCGACTCGTCATCTTTCGCGTACTGGCCGAGGCCGGTGTCGTGAATCGAACGGTTAGGGTACTTGCCTTCCGGGAAGCGCTCGGTGGGATGGTAGCGGGTGACCCACAGCTGTTTATCCATAAAGCTCAAACGATGGTAAATCCACTCATCAGGGGCGAATTTCGCCCCGGTGGCGACCGGATGCGTGCCGCCCGCGTAGGGGATAATCTGATACGACACTGGGTTACCCATCCGGTTTTCTTTGGTGGTATTGCTCAGCAGACGAATGGTGCCTGGGTCAAATTTCTGCGCCGCTTTCTGCTCGCTAGCAATAGTGTACTGATTGATCTGCATGGTGCTGGTGCGCGGGCCGCCGGCGGTATTCGGCTTCACTTCCGGGTCCATGGCCACCAGCGTGTTGTTCTCGCCGTCGACGTCAAGATCGAGGCGGAAGTTGTAGATATGCTGGTGGGTGGTGCCGACAATATTATGGTCGATCAGCGTGCCGTAGCGGGTATCCTCTTTGGCGCTCGGGTCGTGCATGGTCTTCGCCTGTACGCCTTTGACCGCTTCGATGCCGGTCGCCCCGGCATCAATGCCGATGGTGCCGTTTTCGTGGAATACCCAGTCAAAGATGTAGTCGTAGTTGCCGACGGTGCTGATCCAGCGCACCACCAGCTCGCGGCGCTCGGTGCTGACGTTCGGTTTGCCCATCTCCAGGTGCTTATACTCCGGCCCGGCGTAGCGTTCGAAGATGGCGATCGCGCGCGGGATAGTGGTTGGCGTGCCGGTATAGTCGGCGATGGTTTCATCCAGCAGCACCGCGTTGGACGGCGCGTCTTTCCCGCGGACGATAGGCGAGGTCAGGGTGCCCATGCCGTAGTCGCCGGAATCCAGATAGGCTTTAAAATACCAGCCCACGTCCGGGTCGCCGTAGGGGACGATCATCCCGCCGAGCGATCCTTCATACATCACCTGGCGCTTTTTACCGTTGTCGTTCCAGGTCACGGTAGACAAAATCGGCCCGACGCGGGAGTTCATCCGCAGATGGAAATCCCAGTTACGCCAGTGGATCATATCGCCGGTGATGGTGTAGTTTTTGCCCTCTGGCTCAATGATCTCCAGCGGTTTCACCGTTGGCGCAACGCGGTCGCGGCCGTCATAGGGGCGGGCCGCCATCGGCACCGGGATCGTCGGCCCCTCTTCGATTTTGATGATCTTCTTCTGCTCGAGGTCGACCACCGCCACCAGGTTTTCAATCGGGTGCGCCCAGTAGTTCCCGTCGCCAACGTCAAGATAGCTCACTACTTTGAGCAGCCGCGCGTCCTGCTTGAGGCCATCTTTACCGTCGAAGTAGCCGACGGTCAGCGGGGTGGTAATCACCTTGCTCGGGTCGTCGATGCCGTGTTTTTTCAACACTTCGGCAAACTCGCTGCTGGCGTTGATGATGTTCTGCACGCTGGCGAAATCATCCAGCAGTACCATGCCGTGGGCGTCTTTAATCGGCGTCCATGAAAGGACCTTTTTATTCTGTAAATCCACCACCGCCTCAATAACGTGCTTGCCGTCGAGCATGATCACGTCGGCGGCGCGCGGGGCGTTGACCGGCGTGCCGTTGAGGGCAAAATCCCACACCGCTTTTTTATCCGGCTCGCGCAGGGAGATCTCGGTGAATCGGGTATTGGGCTTGAAATCCGCCGCGGCTTTAACGATGGCGACCGCTGCGCTGATTTCCGCCGCTGACAGCGAGTTCAGCGGGTGAGCGCGTTTTTCCACCTGGAAAGTCTGGTCAAGACCGGACTGAAACACGTCGTTGATAAAGGTATCAGAAACCCACGCTTTGCCGTCTTTCATCACTACCGGCACCTGCAGCTCCAGGGTTTTTCCATTGACGATGGCCGTTTTCGCCCCCGGTTTTACCTTCACGTAAGCGCCGTCTTTAATCAGGGTAAACATCTGCGCGTAGTCATCCCACTGAACGTCCGCGCCAAAATCCTGCAGGGTTTTATCCATCGGGACCATATGGGCTTCGCCGCCGTGGGCGAAAGCCGGGCTTTGCCAGGCGCAAAACAGGGCGACAGCCAACGCCAGAGCCGTCTTGCGGGGGGAAAGAATCGCCATTGAGACCTCACCTTATTGTTGTGTTGTGCAGTGCCGCTGCGAATGTCGGCTTGTGTATCCTTAACCTAACAGCGCTCTGCGCCCAGGCGTTTGCCTGCTTTTGCCAGGTTGTTTGTCAGTTTTGCCAGTTATAAAAAATGCCTCCGCAGAGGCATGAAGATGGCGATAAAGATGGGCGAATTTCTAACATTTACCCCGCAAAATCCCCCTGTTGGCGGGCCACCAGAGTCAGGATGGAGTAGAGCGCTACCGCCTGCTGGTGCTGGTTAAAAATCTCTACCGCCCACTCGACGACGCCGGTCGCTTTCTCCTCCGCGCTGCGCTGGCGTTTCACCGTTTTGCGCTTGCAGGTCAGGCGTACCTGGATGGTATCGCCCGGCTTCACCGGCTCGATAAAGCGCAGATTTTCCATCCCGTAGTTGGCGATCACCGGACCGACTCCGGCGTCAACAAACAGCCCGGCAGCGGCGGAAATCAGGAAATAGCCGTGCACCACGCGCTCGCCGAAAATCGACTCCGCGGCGGCAATCTTATCCATATGGGCGTAGAAGTGATCGCCGCTCAGGCAGGCGAAGTTGACGATATCCGCCTCGGTCAGCGTGCGGCGCGGAGTCAGCAGGCTGTCGCCCGGTTGGATCTCTTCGAAATATTTACGGAACGGGTGAATGCGGTCTTCCACCACCTCCGCGCCGCGTACCCACTGTTGGCCAATTGCCGCGAGCATCGTCGGGCTGCCCTGAATCGCGGTGCGCTGCATATAGTGCTTCACCGCCCGCAGGCCGCCCAGCTCTTCGCCGCCGCCGGCGCGCCCCGGGCCGCCGTGAACCAGCTGCGGCAGCGGGGAGCCGTGGCCGGTCGATTCTGCGGAAGAGGCTTCGTTCAGTATCTGAATACGCCCGTGGGTGCGGGCGGCGCCGAGAATAAACGCCCGCGCCAGTTCGCCGCTAGCGGTCACCAGGGTACCGGCCAGGCTACCTTCACCGGCCCGCGCCAGGCTCATGGCGTGCTCAATATTCTGATAGGGCATCAAGGTTGCGACGGGACCAAACGCTTCAATGGCGTGTACCGCCGGGGTTTCATCCGGCTGCGGGCAGAACAGCAGCGTTGGCGGGAAGAAGGCCCCGGCGGCGCGGAGATCGGCCTGGCCCCCCAGCAGCACGTCGCATCCGGCGGCTACCAGACGGTTGACATTATCCTGTACGTCCTGACGCTGCTCGTAGTTCACCAGCGCGCCCATTTTTACGCCTTCCTGCGCCGGGTCGCCGACCACCACGTTTTGCAGACGCGCAATCAGCGCATCGCTCACCGCTTTCACCTGCGCTTGTGGCACGATAATCCGCCGGATGGCGGTACATTTTTGCCCGGCTTTCGCCGTCATCTCTCGTACCACTTCGCGAATGAACAGCGCGAACTCCGGCTGCTCAGGCGTGACGTCGTCACCGAGCACGCAGCAGTTCAGCGAATCCGCTTCCATGGTGAAGGGAATGGACTTTGCGACCAGGTTGGGGTGCACCCGCAGCTGCTGTCCGGTACGAGCCGAGCCGGTAAAGGTGACAACGTCCTGGCTATCGAGATGGTCGAGCAGATCGCCCGCGCCGCCGCAGATCAGGCTGATTGCGCCCTCCGGCACCAGCCCGCTGTCGACAATCATTTTGACCATCGCCTGCGTTAGCTGCGCGGTGGCGGTGGCCGGTTTGATGATGGCGGGCATACCGGCAAGCCAGGTTGGCGCCAGTTTTTCCAGCATTCCCCAGCAGGGAAAGTTAAAAGCGTTGATGTGTACCGCCACGCCGGATTTCGACGTCAGAACGTGGCGGGCGGCGAAGCCTCCCTGTTTTGACAGCGGGATCAGCTCATCTTCGGGCCACAGGGTATCGTCCGGCAGTTCGCGGCTGCCGAGACCGGCGTAGGTGAAAAGGGTGCCAATGCCCCCTTCGATATCCACCCAGCTATCGCTGCGGGTGGCGCCGGTTTCGGCGGAGATGGCGTACAGCGCCGCCTTCTGTTCCAGCAGATGTCTGGCGACCGCTTTGAGCATCGCGCTGCGCTCAATAAAGGTCATCGCCTGTAGCGCTTTGCCGCCGCGCTCAATCGCGAAGCGCCGCGCCTGCGCCATATCCAGACCCGCGCTGGTGACTTCCCAGAGCGCGTCGCCGCTGATGGCATGATGGATGGTGCGCGCGTGGCCCCGGCCGGTCTGCCACGTGCCGGACAAGTAGCTGGCTAACTGCTGCATGGTTCATCTCCAGATGTGTTACGTGAAATATCTATAGATAGTTCTTTGATGAATCATAAAAATCAAGTTCAAATTTAATAATTTATTAACAATGCGATCGCTATCGATCTGCGCGATTTACTTAATTAGTTGTTATTAATGCATTTTACAAAAGCTTTTGCGGCGGGCGTCACAGAAAAGGCAAACAAATTTTGTGGTTTTATTTAACCTGGATGTAACTTTTATAAAACAAAGTGATTCATAAATTAATTTAAATCGAATTTGTTGGAATCATAAAGGTGATGACGTGACAGAAGAACAACGCTTTGAGCAGCGCATTGCACAGGAGACGGCCATCGAACCGCTGGACTGGATGCCGGAAGCCTACCGCAAAACGCTGATCCGCCAGATAGGCCAGCACGCGCACTCGGAAATTGTCGGCATGCTGCCGGAAGGCAACTGGATCGCTCGCGCGCCGACCCTTAGGCGCAAAGCGATTCTGCTGGCGAAAGTGCAGGATGAAGCCGGGCATGGTCTGTACCTCTACAGCGCGGCGGAAACCCTCGGCTGCGCCCGCGAAGACCTGTATCAGAAAATGCTCGACGGCAAGATGAAGTACTCCTCCATTTTCAACTACCCGACCCTGAGCTGGGCGGATATCGGCGTGATCGGCTGGCTGGTGGACGGCGCGGCCATCGTCAATCAGGTGGCGCTGTGCCGGACCTCCTACGGACCCTACGCCCGGGCCATGGTCAAGATCTGCAAAGAGGAGAGCTTTCACCAGCGTCAGGGGTTTGAAGCCTGCATGGCGCTGGCGCAGGGCAGCGACGCGCAGCGGCAGATGCTGCAGGACGCCATCAACCGCTTCTGGTGGCCGGCGCTGATGATGTTCGGTCCAAACGACGATAACTCGCCAAACAGCGCCCGCAGCATGGCGTGGAAAATCAAGCTCCACTCGAACGACGAACTGCGCCAGCGCTTTGTTGATAACACCATTCCGCAGGTGGAGATCCTCGGCATGACCGTGCCGGACCCGGATCTGCGGCTGGATGAAACCACCGGCCACTACCGCTTTGGCGCCATCGACTGGCAGGAATTTAACGAGACGATCGCCGGGCGCGGGATCTGCAACCACGAACGCCTGGCCGCTAAACGCAAGGCATGGGAAGAGGGCGCGTGGGTGCGGGAAGCCGCGCTGGCGCACGCGCAAAAACAACGGGCCCGCGACGCCGCGTAAGGAGAAGGAAGATGAGCAAAAACGACTGGCCGTTATATGAAGTGTTCGTTCGCAGCAAGCAGGGGCTGTCGCACCGCCACGTCGGCAGCCTGCACGCCGCCGATGATCAGATGGCGCTGGAAAACGCCCGCGATGCCTATACCCGCCGCAGCGAAGGCTGCTCAATCTGGGTGGTGAAGGCCCGCGAAATTGTCGCCTCGCAGCCTGAAGAGCGCGGTGAATTTTTCGATCCGGCGGAGAGCAAAATCTACCGCCATCCGACCTTCTACACCGTGCCCGACGGCATGGAACATATGTGAGGCGGCGATGAACAACGACAACCCCGTTGCAGCTTATGCCCTGCGCCTCGGCGATAACGGCCTGGTGCTGGCCCAGCGTCTGGGCGAGTGGTGCGGCCACGCGCCGGAGCTGGAGATCGATCTGGCGCTGGCCAATATCGGCCTCGACCTGCTGGGGCAGGCGCGCAATTTTCTTAGCTACGCCGCCGAACTGGCCGGCAGCGGCGATGAAGACACTCTGGCCTTTGGCCGCGACGAACGCCAGTTTTGCAATTTATTGCTGGCGGAGCAGCCAAACGGCAACTTTGCCGACACTCTTGCTCGCCAGTTTTTTATCGATGTCTGGCACGTGGCGCTCTATGGCCGCCTGGTCAGCAGTCGCGATACGCAGCTCGCCGCCATCGCCGCCAAGGCGCTGAAAGAGGTGCGCTACCATCAGCGCTTTAGCCGCGGCTGGCTGGAACGCCTCGGCAACGGCACGGCCCTTTCCGCGCAGAGAATGCAGGACGCGGTCGAGAACCTGTGGCGCTTTACCGGCGAGCTGTTCCAGGCCGATGCGCTGGAGATTGAGCTAAGCGCGCAGGGCATCGCCGTCGACCCGCGCGAGTTGCAGGCTGAATGGCAGGCGACGGTCCGCGCCGCGCTGAGCGATGCCGGTTTGCAGATCCCCGAGGAAGCGCCGTTTCGCCACGGCGGCAAGCAGGGGCTGCACAGCGAGCATCTCGGGCCGCTGCTGGCGGAGATGCAGTATTTACAGCGCGCCTATCCCGGTCAGCGTTGGTAGCAGGAGGGGATTATGCAACGTCTGGTTGATATCGCTCCTCCCGAGATCCACGCGGTGTGGGGCGTGTTAAGCGCGATTCCCGACCCGGAAGTCCCGGTGCTGACCATTACCGACCTCGGCATGGTGCGCAGCGTGGAGCGCCGCGGCGAGGGGTGGGTCATTGGCTTCACGCCAACCTACTCCGGCTGCCCGGCCACCGAACATCTGCTGGGGGAGATCCGCGCGGTGATGACGGCAAACGGCTTCGCGCCGGTGCATATCGTGCTGCAGCTTGACCCGCCGTGGACCACCGACTGGATGGGGCCTGAGGCCCGCGAACGTCTGCGCCAGTACGGCATCAGTCCGCCGCAGGATCATGCCTGCCATGCCCATATGCCAGACGAGGTGGTGTGCCCGCGCTGCGGTAGCCGCCACACCTCGCTAATTAGCGAATTCGGTTCCACGGCCTGCAAAGCGCTGTATCGCTGCGACAGCTGCCGGGAACCCTTTGATTACTTTAAATGTATTTGAGGTTGCGATGACGACATTTCATTCGCTTACCGTGGCGAAAGTGGAACCGGAAACCCGCGACGCGGTCACCATCACCTTTGCCATACCCGACGCGCTGCGCGACGCCTATGCCTTTCGTCCGGGCCAGCATCTGACGCTGAAGGCCCGCCTCGGCGGCGAAGAGCTTAGGCGCTGCTACTCCATTTGCCGCAGCCGCGCGCCGGGTGAAATCAGCGTGGCGGTTAAAGCTATCGACGGCGGGCGCTTCTCGCGCTATGCCCAGAGCGACATTCAACCGGGGATGGCGCTGGAGGTGATGGTGCCGCAGGGCCACTTTGGCTACCAGCCGCAGGCCGGGCGTCGGGCCGACTACCTGGCGATTGCCGCCGGCTCCGGGATTACGCCGATGATGGCGATCGTTGACGCCACTCTCGCCTGCGAAACCGACAGCCGCTTCACGCTGATTTACGGCAACCGCAGCAGCCACAGCATGATGTTCCGCCAGGCGCTGGCCGACCTGAAAGACCGCGATCCGCAGCGCCTGCAGGTGGTGCATCTGTTCAGCCAGGAGGCGATGGACAGCGACCTGCTGCAGGGGCGCATCGATGGCGACAAGCTGCGCGAACTGGCCGGCCATCTGCTGGACTTCAGCCGCTTTGACCATGCCTTTATTTGCGGCCCGGCGGCGATGATGGATGAAGCGGAAATGACCCTGCGCGAGCTGGGCGTCCCGGCGAAAGCCATCCATCTGGAACGTTTCAATACGCCGGGCAGCGGCGCCAGGCGGGCTGCCGGCGTACAGGCGGAGGGCCGCTCGGTCACGATTCGTCAGGATGGCCGCGACCGCACCATAGCCCTGAGCGCCGAGGACGACAGCATTCTTGACGCCGCGCTACGCCAGGGGGCGGACCTGCCGTTTGCCTGCAAGGGCGGCGTCTGCGCCACCTGTAAATGCAAAGTGCTGCGCGGCGAGGTGGCGATGGCCGCGAACTACAGCCTTGAAGCCGACGAGGTGGCGGCAGGCTACGTGCTGAGCTGCCAGGCGCTCCCCACCAGCGGCGATGTGATCGTCGACTTCGACGCGCGGGGGATGGCATGAGTGAACTGTTTATTGCCCGCCACGCGCGCGTACTGCAGCTGACGCTCAATCGCCCGCAGGCGCGCAACGCGCTCAATAACGCGCTGCTGATGCAGATCGCCGATGTGCTCGACGCGGCGGCGCTGGACCCGACGGTTGGCGTCTGCGTCATCAGCGGTAACGAACGCTTCTTTGCCGCAGGGGCCGACCTGAACGAAATGGCGGAAAACGATCTGCCCGCCACGCTCGATGATATTCGCCCGCGGCTGTGGGCGCGTATCGACGCCTTCAGCAAACCGCTGATCGCTTCGGTTAACGGCTATGCCCTCGGCGCCGGATGCGAGCTGGCGCTGATCTGCGATCTGATTGTCGCCGGCGATAACGCCCGCTTCGGCCTGCCGGAAATCACCCTCGGCATGATGCCGGGCGCGGGCGGCACCCAGCGTCTGATCCGCAGCGTCGGTAAGGCGCTGGCCAGCCGGATGGTCTTGAGCGGCGAAAGCATCGATGCCCATCAGGCGCTGCGGGCGGGGCTGGTGAGCGAGGTGTATCCGCCAGCGCTTACCGATGAATACGCGCTTAGCCTGGCGGCAACCGTGGCTCGCCACTCGCCGCTGGCGCTGCGCGCGGCTAAACAGTCCTTGCGGCTGTCGCAGGAGGTGAGTCTGCAGGCCGGGCTTCAGCAGGAGCGTCAGCTGTTTACCTTACTGAGCGCGACCGAAGATCGCCGCGAAGGTATTGACGCCTTTTTACATAAACGTACTGCGGAATTTAAAGGACGCTAATCGTGGAAGCTTTCATTCTCAGCGAAGTGGAACAGGGCGTGATGACGATTACCCTTAATCGCCCGGACCGCCTGAACAGTTTTAACGACCTGATGCACCAGCAGCTGGCGGCGTGCCTGAAGCAGGCGGAACGTGATGACGATGTGCGCTGTTTACTGCTGACCGGCGCCGGGCGCGGCTTTTGCGCCGGGCAGGATTTAAATGACCGCAACGTCGACCCCAGCGGTCCTGCGCCGGATCTCGGCCTGTCGGTTGAGCGTTTCTATAACCCGCTGGTGCGCCGTCTGGCGGCGCTGCCGAAACCGGTGATTTGCGCGGTAAACGGCGTCGCGGCGGGAGCGGGGGCCACGCTGGCGCTGGGCTGCGATATCGTTCTGGCGGCGCGTTCGGCGAAGTTCGTCATGGCGTTCAGCAAGCTCGGCCTGGTGCCTGACTGCGGCGGCAGCTGGTTTCTGCCGCGGGTGGCGGGTCGAGCGAGGGCGATGGGGCTGGCGCTGCTGGGCGATAGCCTGAGCGCAGAGCAGGCCGCGCAGTGGGGGATGATCTGGCAGGTGGTGGACGATGCCGAGCTGAAAGATACCGGACTGGCGCTGGCGCGGCACCTGGCCGCCCAGCCGACCTATGGCCTCGGTCTGATTAAGAAGGCGCTTCAGCTTGCGGAAACCCAGACCCTGGATCAGCAGCTCGATCTTGAGCGCGATTATCAGCGCCTGGCCGGACGCAGCGCCGACTATCGCGAAGGCGTCAGCGCCTTCCTCGCGAAGCGTCCACCTCAATTCAGCGGGAAATAGCCGATGAGCAAAACGTTACCTACCGTTGCGGTGATAGGCAGCGGCACCATGGGCGCCGGGATTGCCGAAGTGGCCGCCGCCGCCGGGCATCCGGTACTGATTTTCGACATCGCCCCTGAGGCGGTGGTTCGCGCCATCGACGGGATTCGCCAGCGGCTGGCCTCTCGCGTCAGCCGCGGCAAGCTGGCGACGGAACAGGCCGATGCGCTGCTGGCGCGTCTGGTTCCCGCGGCGGAGTTGAGCAACCTGGCTGACGCGCAGCTGGTTATCGAAGCGGCCTCCGAACGTCTGGAGGTCAAAAAGGCGCTGTTCGAACAGCTGGCGGCGATCTGCTCCCCGTCGACGTTGCTGGTTAGCAACACCTCGTCGATATCGATCACCGCCATCGCCGCCGGGATAAAACACCCGGAACGGGTCGCCGGGCTGCACTTCTTTAACCCGGCCCCGGTGATGAAGCTGGTGGAAGTGGTCAGCGGCCTGGCCACCTCGACGGAAGTCGTCGAACAGCTTTGTCAGTGGGTTAGCGACTGGGGAAAACAGCCGGTTCGCTGCCGCTCAACGCCCGGTTTTATCGTCAACCGCGTGGCGCGGCCTTTTTATGCCGAAGCGTGGCGAGCGCTGGAAGAGCAGGTTGCCGCGCCGGAGGTGATTGACGCCGCCCTGCGCGACGGCGGCGGTTTCCCCATGGGCCCGCTGGCGTTGACCGACCTGATAGGTCAGGAAGTCAACTTTGCGGTGACCTGTTCGGTGTTTAACGCCTGCTGGCAGGACCGTCGCTATCAGCCGTCGCTGCTGCAGCAGGAGCTGGCGCTGGCTGGGCGGTTGGGGAAAAAGAGCGGGCAGGGGGTATACCGCTGGCCTGCTGAGGCCCAACCCGAGCGGGCGCTGGCCGCCGTATCAGCAGAACGCGCAGCAAAACGCATAAAACGTGACGTTGTCACTGAGCTGGACGAGATATTGCTGCTGGAAACGACCGGTGAAACCGCCCTGGCGTTAAGCCTTCAGCACGGCCGACCGGTAGTGGTCTACGACCACAGCGCGGGTGATACGGTGGTGCTGGCCAGCGCGGAAACCACCTCACAGGCGGCGACCGATAAAGCAACTTTCTATTTTCAACAGCAGGGCAAAAAAGTGCTGCAGATCGCCGACTATCCCGGCCTGCTGGTGTGGCGTACGGTGGCGATGCTGGTTAACGAAGCGCTGGACGCGCTGCAAAAAGGGGTCGCCAGCGCGGAGGATATCGATACCGCCATGCGGCTGGGCGTTAACTACCCGCGCGGCCCGCTGGCGTGGGGAGAGTCACTTGGCTGGGGCCGGGTGCTGCGGCTGCTGGAAAACCTGCAGCGGCACTATGGTGAAGAGCGCTATCGCCCCTGTTCCCTGCTACGTCAGAAGGCGCTGATGGAGAAACATCATGAGCAATGAAGCCTGGCGCAACGCCCGCGCGATGTATGAGAACGATAACTGTGCGCAAGCGCTGGGGATCAAGATTATCGAGATGGATGACGGCTACGCGCAGATGACCATGGCGGTCACCCCGAACATGCTCAACGGCCACCACTCCTGCCACGGCGGACAGCTGTTTTCGCTCGCCGATACCGCCTTCGCTTACGCCTGCAACAGCCAGGGGCTGGCGGCGGTCGCCTCGGCGGCGAGCATCGATTTTCTCCGTCCGGCCTTTGTCGGCGAGCTGCTGACCGCCACGGCGAGGGTCAAGCAGCAGGGCAAACTGACCGGGGTCTATGACATTGAGATCGTTAACCAACAGCAAAAAGTGATCGCTCTGTTTCGCGGTAAATCGCACCGCATCGGCGGCACAATCATAGGAGAAGTCTGATGCGCGACGCCTTTATTTGTGACGGGATCCGCACGCCGATTGGCCGCTACGGCGGGGCGCTGGCCAGCATGCGCGCTGACGACCTGGCCGCTATCCCGTTGCGCGAGCTGCTGAGCCGTAACCCGAAGTTCGATCCGGCATCAATTGACGATGTAATTCTCGGCTGCGCCAACCAGGCCGGCGAAGACAACCGTAACGTGGCCCATATGGCGACGCTGCTGGCGGGCTATCCGCACACCGTACCCGGCACTACCGTTAACCGCCTGTGCGGCTCCGGTCTCGATGCTATCGGCTTCGCCGCCCGCGCCATCAAAGCCGGAGAGGCGGATCTGATGATTGCCGGCGGCGTCGAGTCGATGTCGCGCGCGCCGTTTGTGATGGGCAAAGCCAGCGCCGCGTATCAGCGCCAGGCCGAGCTGTTTGATACCACTATCGGCTGGCGTTTTGTGAACCCGCTCATGCAGCAGCGATTTGGCACTGACAGCATGCCGGAAACGGCGGAGAATGTAGCTGAATTGTTAAATATCAGCCGCGCCGATCAGGACGCTTTTGCGTACCGCAGCCAGCAGCGTACGGCCCGGGCCCAGCGCGACGGCATTCTGGCGCAGGAGATCGTGCCGGTACCGATTATCGGCGGCAAGGGGGCGGTGAGCACCGTGTATGAGGACGAGCATCCGCGGGCGGAGACCACCCTTGAACAGCTTTCGCGGCTGAAAACGCCGTTCCGCAAAGGGGGCGTGGTGACCGCGGGAAACGCCTCCGGCGTCAACGACGGCGCCGCGGCGCTGATTATCGCCAGCTCGCAGCAGGCCATCGCCCAGGGGCTAACGCCGCGGGCGCGTATTGTGGCCATGGCGACGGCGGGCGTCGAGCCGAAGCTGATGGGACTCGGGCCGGTGCCGGCGGTACGTAAAGTGCTGGAGCGCGCCGGACTGAGCATAAACGATATGGATCTGATTGAGCTGAATGAAGCCTTCGCCGCCCAGGCGCTGGGCGTGCTCAGACAGCTGGGGCTGGCGGATGACGCCCCGCATGTTAACCCCAACGGCGGCGCCATCGCCTTAGGCCATCCGTTGGGGATGAGCGGCGCCCGGCTGGCATTGAGCGCCAGCCTGGAGCTGCAGCGCCGCAGCGGGCGCTATGCGCTGTGTACGATGTGTATTGGCGTGGGTCAGGGCATTGCCATGATCCTTGAGCGAGTGTGAGCGAATCTACCTGCGAGTACCCTACAAAATGACAACGATAACGCAATTAGACCCGATTGAAAGCGCATCGCGCGACGAGCTGCAGGCCCTGCAAACCCAGCGTCTGAAGTGGACCCTGAAGCACGCCTACGACAATGTGCCGATGTATCGCCGTAAATTCGACGCGGCGGGCGTTCATCCTGACGATTTCCACGAACTGAGCGATCTGAGCAAGTTTCCCTGCACCACCAAGCAGGATCTGCGCGACAACTACCCCTTTGATACCTTTGCGGTGCCGATGGAGCAGGTGGTGCGCATCCACGCGTCCTCGGGGACTACCGGCAAGCCGACGGTGGTGGGCTATACGCAAAACGATATTGATAACTGGGCCAATATTGTCGCCCGCTCCCTGCGCGCGGCGGGCGGCACGGCGAAAGACAAAATCCATGTCGCCTACGGCTATGGCCTGTTTACCGGCGGACTGGGCGCCCACTACGGCGCGGAGCGTTTAGGCGCGACGGTGATACCGATGTCCGGCGGCCAGACCGAAAAGCAGGCCCAGCTGATCCGCGATTTTAAGCCGGATATGATTATGGTGACGCCGTCCTACTGCCTGAACCTGATTGAAGAGCTGGAGCGCCAGATGGGCGGCGACGCCAGCGGCTGCTCCCTGCGGGTGGGAGTGTTCGGCGCGGAGCCGTGGACCCGCGCGATGCGTACGGAAATCGAGCGTCGGCTGGGGATTTCGGCGCTGGATATCTACGGCCTGTCGGAGGTGATGGGGCCGGGGGTGGCGATGGAGTGTCTGGAGACCGCCGACGGTCCGACGATCTGGGAAGACCATTTCTACCCTGAAGTGGTGAATCCGGACAACGGTACGCCGCTGACGGACGGCGAACACGGCGAGCTGCTGTTCACTACCCTGACCAAAGAAGCGCTGCCGGTGATCCGCTATCGCACCCGCGACCTGACGCGTCTGCTGCCGGGCACCGCCCGTACCATGCGTCGGATGGATCGCATTAGCGGACGCAGCGACGATATGCTGATTATTCGCGGCGTAAACGTCTTCCCGTCGCAGCTGGAAGAGGAGATCCTCAAGTTCGAACATCTGGCGCCGCACTATCAGCTGGAAGTTAATCGCCGGGGCCATCTTGATTCACTTTCGGTGCGCGTGGAGCTAAAAGAGAGCGGTCTGGCGCTGAACCACGAGCAGCGCTGTCAGATATGCCATCAGTTGCGTCATCGGATCAAGTCGATGGTGGGGATCTCGACCGATATCAGCATCGTCAACTGCGGTAGCATCCCGCGTTCCGAGGGCAAGGCCTGTCGCGTGTTCGACCTGCGCAAGGTTGCCGCTAACGGATAACGTTTTCTCCCGGAGGCGGTGCATTGCGCCTGTCCGGGCCACACGACGACACAACTCCCTGTCCCGGACAGGGGTAGCCCGGGTAAGGCGTTTACGCCACGGCCCGGGGAGTGTGCCGGGATTGATGTATCAGCTCGGCCTCTTCCCGGCTTGCGCTGCGCTTAGCCGGGCTACGTGTTCATCGCCGTCTGCGGGCCGGTAGCCCGGACAGGTGCGCCAGCACCGCCTCCGGGATTTCCTGTGCTATGATTCAAAAAGGACAAAAATAACAACAGAATGAATCAGATGAGTAAACTCGATACCTTTATTCAACAGGCCACGGAAACGATGCCCATCAGTGGAACCTCGCTTATTGCTTCTTTATACGGCGACGCCTTGCTCCAACGAGGTGGGGAGGTCTGGCTCGGCAGCGTAGCGGCGCTGCTGGAAGGACTGGGCTTCGGCGAACGATTCGTGCGTACTGCGCTGTTCCGCCTGAATAAAGAAGAGTGGCTTGACGTGGTGCGCATTGGCCGCCGAAGCTTCTACCGTCTCAGCGACAAAGGTCTGCGCTTGACTCGCCGCGCCGAACATAAAATCTATCGCGCCAGCGCCCCGGAATGGGACGGCACCTGGCTACTGCTACTGTCGGAAGGGCTTGAGAAGAGCACGCTGGCGGAGGTCAAAAAACAGCTGCTATGGCAGGGATTTGGCGCGCTGGCGCCGAGCCTGCTGGCTTCACCGTCGCAAAAGCTGGCGGATGTGCAATCTCTGCTGCACGACGCGGGCGTGGCGGAAAATGTCATCTGCTTCGAAGCGCATTCCCCGCTGGCGCTCTCCCGGGCGGCGCTGCGCGCTCGCGTTGAAGAGTGCTGGCATCTTACCGATCAGAACGCGATGTATGAAACATTTATCACCCTGTTTCGACCGCTGCTGCCGCTGCTTCGCGACTGCGAGCCCGCGGAGCTGACGCCCGAACGCAGTTTCCAGATTCAACTCCTACTGATTCACTTCTATCGCCGGGTAGTGCTGAAAGACCCGCTGCTGCCCGAAGAGCTGCTCCCCGCGCACTGGGCCGGGCAAACCGCGCGCCAGCTGTGCATCAATATTTATCAACGCGTTGCCCCCGGCGCGCTGGCGTTTGTCGGCGAGAAGGGCGAAAGCTCGGTGGGGGAACTTCCCGCGCCGGGACCGCTCTATTTCCAGCGCTTTGGCGGACTCGCAGGCGTATAAGGAGAGGCTATGCCCATTTATCAAATTGACGGTATGACGCCGGTGGTACCGGATGAGAGCTACGTTCATCCCACCGCGGTGCTGATTGGCGACGTGATCCTCGGCAAAGGGGTCTACGTTGGCCCTAACGCCAGCCTGCGCGGCGATTTTGGCCGCATCGTGGTGAAAGATGGCGCCAACATCCAGGATAATTGCGTGATGCACGGCTTTCCCGGCCAGGATACGGTCGTGGAAGAAGAGGGGCATATCGGCCACGGCGCGATTCTGCACGGCTGCACCATCGGGCGCAACGCGCTGGTGGGCATGAGCGCGGTGATCATCGACGGGGCCAGCATTGGTGAAAACAGCATCGTCGGCGCTTCGGCCTTTGTCAAAGCCAACGCCGAAATGCCCGCCAACCATCTGATTGTCGGCAGTCCGGCGAAAGCCATTCGTACATTAAGCGAACAGGAGCTGGCCTGGAAGAAGCAGGGGACGCGGGAGTATCAGATGCTGGTGGAGCGCTGCAAACAGACGCTGCATCAGGTGGAACCGCTCAAAGAAGCAGAGCCGGACAGAAAGCGGCTGGCGTTTGATGAGAATTTACGGCCGAAATCTTCATCCTGAGGGGGAAAATCATGGCAGAGAAATTATCCGCTCAGTGCCAATGCGGCGCGGTGGCGTTTACCGTTGAGCTTAGCGATGGCTTCAACACCGTTCGCCGCTGTAACTGTTCATATTGCCGGATGCGTGGGGCGGTCGCGGTCTCCGCGCCGCTTTCAGGAATCGATGTTATCCGCGGACGGGATAAGCTCACGGAGTATCGTTTTAATACCGGTCAAGCCGTGCACTTTTTCTGCTCAGTGTGTGGGATCTATACTTTTCATCAACGGCGTTCAAACCCGCAGCAGTATGGCGTGAATGTGGCCTGCATTGACGGCGTGTCGCCTTTTGACTTTCCCTGCGTGGAGGTCAACGACGGCGTGAATCATCCAAAAGACGGCGGCGGTGGCGTGGTGGGGTATTTGCGCTACGAGAAAAAGTGAAACACTCCTCCCGCCGGGGCGGGAGGAGGCAAATCTTATGCGGCAACAACGCTGTCGATAGCGGCTTTCGCATCGGTCTGCGCTTTCGCTGCAACTTCCGGGCCGTAGGCGATGCCTTCAGCGAACACGAAGTTCACGTCGGTGATGCCGATAAAGCCAAGGAAAGTAGACAGGTACGGCGTTACCAGGTCAGTCGGGGTATCTTTATGGATACCGCCGCGGCTGGTGACGACGACCGCGCGTTTACCTTTCACCAGACCTTCCGGCCCTTTCTCGGTGTAGCGGAAAGTCACGCCAGCGCGCGCCACCAGGTCGAAGTAGTTTTTCAGCTGGGTCGGGATGTTGAAGTTGTACATCGGCGCCGCGATAACAATCACATCGTTCGCCTGCAGTTCAGCGATCAGTTCGTCGGAAAGCGCCAGCGCTTCCTGCTGACGCGGCGTCAGCGGCGCATCGCTCGGACGCAGAGCGCCAACCAGTTCCCCGTCCAGTACCGGGATTGGGTTTGCAGCCAGGTCGCGCACGGTGATAACGTCTTGCGCGTGCTTTTCACGCCATTGTTCAACAAAATAGTCGGACAGCTGACCAGATTGCGAGTACCCTGCCAGAATACTGGATTTCAGAACTAATACTTTGCTCATGGGTGTTTCCTTTTTTAATGTGATTGACGGGCCGTTGCCCTGGTGCTTGTTGACACTCTATTCACAATCATGCCGCAGAGAAAGCGCAATAAATCGAACTCTGTATTCAGTTTTTTTGAACAAGGCACGAATTGCGCGGATGTGGTACTCTAACGCAATACATCAAAAGAGATTTTTCCCGGCAGTGCGCTGCCCGATAACGCTATGACAGAACAACAAAAAATAACCTTCTCTCAGCTCGTTACACGGCTTGATGGCCTGATGCTGCGCGATAAGTCGCGCTTCGCCGGTCGCCTGCACGGCGTGAAGAAGGTTAAAAATCCTGATGCCCAGCAGGCCATCCTTCAGGAGATGGCGCAAGAAATTGAACAGGCGGCAGGGAGAGTCCTGCTGCGCGAAGCCGCTCGACCGGCGATAACCTACCCGGAAAACCTGCCGGTCAGCCAGAAAAAGCAGGAGATCCTCGACGCCGTGCGCGACCACCAGGTGGTGATTGTGGCGGGGGAGACCGGCTCGGGCAAAACCACCCAACTGCCGAAAATCTGTATGGAGCTGGGACGCGGCGTTAAAGGGTTAATCGGCCATACGCAGCCGCGCCGTCTGGCCGCGCGTACCGTCGCCAACCGTATTGCCGAAGAGCTACAAACGGAACCGGGCGGCTGCATCGGCTATAAAGTCCGCTTTAGCGATCACGTCAGCGATAACACCATGGTTAAGCTGATGACCGACGGTATTCTGCTGGCGGAAATCCAGCAGGATCGGCTGCTGATGCAGTACGACACCATTATTATCGATGAAGCGCACGAACGCAGCCTCAACATCGACTTCCTGCTTGGCTATTTGCGGGAACTGCTGCCCCGTCGCCCGGATCTGAAAATTATTATCACCTCGGCGACCATCGACCCGGAACGCTTCTCGCGCCACTTTAACAACGCGCCGATTATCGAAGTGTCCGGGCGCACCTACCCGGTAGAAGTGCGCTATCGACCCATCGTTGAAGACGCCGACGACACCGAGCGCGATCAGCTGCAGGCGATATTTGACGCCGTTGATGAGCTCGGGCGCGAAAGCCCCGGCGATATCCTTATTTTTATGAGCGGCGAGCGCGAAATCCGCGATACCGCCGATGCGCTCAATAAGCTGAATCTGCGCCATACCGAAGTGCTGCCGCTGTACGCGCGGTTGTCCAACAGTGAGCAGAACCGCGTGTTCCAGGCCCACAGCGGGCGGCGGATCGTGCTGGCCACCAACGTCGCGGAAACCTCGCTGACCGTGCCGGGCATCAAGTACGTTATCGATCCCGGTACCGCGCGTATCAGCCGCTATAGCTTCCGGACTAAAGTACAGCGCCTGCCTATTGAGCCTGTTTCCCAGGCGTCGGCTAACCAGCGTAAGGGCCGCTGCGGCCGCGTCTCCGAAGGGATCTGTATTCGTCTCTATTCGGAAGACGACTTCCTGTCGCGCCCGGCGTTTACCGACCCGGAAATTCTGCGCACCAACCTGGCGTCGGTTATTCTGCAAATGACCGCGCTGGGCCTGGGCGATATTGCCGCGTTCCCGTTTGTTGAAGCGCCGGATAAGCGCAATATTCAGGACGGCGTACGCCTGCTGGAGGAACTGGGGGCGATTACCACCGACGAACAGCAGACCGCCTATAAGCTGACGCCGATGGGCCGCCAGCTCAGCCAGCTACCGGTTGACCCGCGTCTGGCGCGGATGGTACTGGAGGCGCAAAAACACGGCTGCGTGCGCGAGGCGATGATTATCACCTCAGCGCTCTCTATCCAGGATCCGCGCGAGCGGCCGATGGACAAGCAGCAGGCCTCTGACGAGAAGCATCGTCGTTTCCACGATAAAGAGTCCGACTTCCTCGCCTTTGTGAATTTGTGGAACTACCTTGGCGAGCAGCAAAAAGCGCTCTCCTCGAACCAGTTCCGCCGCCAGTGCCGGGTCGATTTTCTCAACTACCTGCGCGTGCGCGAGTGGCAGGATATCTACACTCAGCTGCGTCAGGTGGTCAAAGAGCTCGGTCTGCCGGTGAACAGCGAGCCGGCGGAGTATCGCGAAATTCACACCGCGCTGCTGACCGGCCTGCTGTCGCACATCGGTATGAAAGACGCCGACAAGCAGGAGTTTACCGGCGCGCGTAACGCTCGCTTCTCCATCTTCCCCGGCTCCGGGTTGTTCAAAAAGCCGCCGAAATGGACGATGGTCGCCGAACTGGTGGAAACCAGCCGCCTGTGGGGGCGCATCGCCGCGCGCATTGAGCCGGAGTGGGTCGAGCCGGTGGCGCAGCATCTGATCAAACGCTCGTACAGCGAACCCCACTGGGAGCGCGGGCAGGGGGCGGTGATGGCGACGGAGAAGGTGACCGTTTACGGCCTGCCGATTGTCGCGGCCCGCAAGGTCAACTACAGCCAGATTGACCCGGCGCTGTGCCGCGAACTGTTTATCCGCCACGCGCTGGTGGAGGGCGACTGGCAGACTCGCCACGCCTTCTTCCGCGAAAACCTCAAGCTGCGTAACGAGATTGAAGAGCTGGAGCATAAATCGCGCCGCCGCGACATTCTCGTCGATGACGAAACGCTGTTTGAGTTCTACGACCAGCGCATCAGCCATGACGTCATCTCCGCGCGCCACTTCGATAAATGGTGGAAGCAGGCCAGCCGCGAGACGCCGGATCTGCTCAACTTTGAAAAGAGCATGCTGATTAAGGAAGGCGCGGAGCAGGTCAGCAAGCTCGACTATCCGAACTTCTGGCACCTGGGCAACCTGAAGCTGCGTCTCACCTATCAGTTTGAACCGGGCGCCGACGCCGACGGCGTAACGGTGCATATTCCGCTGCCGCTGCTCAACCAGGTGGAAGAAGCCGGATTTGAGTGGCAGATCCCGGGGCTGCGCCGTGAGCTGATTATCGCCCTGATTAAATCGCTGCCGAAGCCGGTACGGCGTAACTTCGTTCCTGCGCCGAACTACGCGGAGGCGTTTTTAGGCCGCGCGACGCCGCTGGAACTGCCGCTGCTGGATTCTCTGGAGCGCGAACTGCGGCGGATGACCGGCGTGACTATCGACCGCGAGGCCTGGCAGTGGGAGCAGGTGCCCGATCACCTGAAAATCACTTTCCGGGTGGTGGACGACAAAAACAAGAAGCTACATGAAGGGCGCTCGCTGCAGGATCTGAAAGATGCCTTGAAAGGCAAGGTACAGGAGACGCTGTCCGCGGTCGCCGATGACGGTATCGAGCAGAGCGGGCTGCATATCTGGAGCTTTGGCCGGCTACCGGAGAGCTACGAGCAGAAGCGCGGCAACTATAAAGTTAAGGCCTGGCCGGCGCTGGTGGACGAACGCGACAGCGTGGCGATCAAGCTGTTTGATAATCCGCTCGAGCAGCAGCAGGAGATGTGGCGCGGCCTGCGCCGCCTGCTGCTGCTGAATATCCCGTCGCCGATTAAATACCTGCACGAGAAGCTGCCGAATAAAGCCAAGCTGGGGCTCTATTTCAACCCCTACGGCAAAGTGCTGGATCTGATCGATGACTGTATCTCCTGCGGCGTGGATAAGCTGATCGATGAAGCGGGCGGGCCGGTATGGAGCGAAGAGGGCTTTGCCGCGCTGCATGAAAAGGTGCGCGCTGAACTCAACGAGACGGTGGTGGAAATCGCCAAACAGGTTGAGCAGATCCTGACCGCGGTGTTTAACATCAATAAACGCCTGAAAGGCCGCGTGGATATGACCATGGCGCTGGGGCTGTCGGATATCAAATCGCAGATGAGCGGGCTGGTGTATCGCGGCTTCGTCACCGGCAACGGCTTCCGCCGCCTGGGTGATACGCTGCGCTATCTGCAGGCGATTGAAAAGCGGCTGGAGAAAATGGCGATCGATCCGCACCGCGATCGCGCGCAGATGCTCAAAGTGGAGAGCCTCCAGCAGAGGTGGCAGCAGTGGTTGAATAAGCTACCGCCTCGGCGCCGTCAGGATGACGATGTGCAGGAGATCCGCTGGATGATTGAAGAGCTGCGCGTCAGCCTGTTCGCCCAGCAGCTCGGCACGCCGTATCCGATTTCCGATAAGCGGGTGCTGCAGGCGATGGAGCAGATCGCGGCCTAAGCCGTCACTGACCCCGGTGGCGCGGGCTGCCGGGGTCAGCGAGTCACGTCAGGCGTTCACCCACGCGAGGGTGAACCCGTCCCAGCCTTTGCTGCCCACCGTTTGCAGGGCCGTGACCGTCAGCCGTGGGTCGCTGCCCATCATGTCGATAAACGCTCTGACCCCCTGCACCCGGTCGTCCGCGCTATCCGGGTTCGTCACTTCGCCGTCGCGCACTACGTTATCGCCCACAATCACTGTCCCCGGGCGGGAATAGCGCAACGCCCAGCGCAGATAGTTGGGGTTATTCGGCTTATCCGCGTCGATAAAAATGAGATCGAACGGCGGGCGATCGCCCAGTTTTTCGAGGCTGGTCAGCGCCGGGCCTTCCAGCACCGCAACGCGATCGTCCACGCCCGCCAGACGGAGGTTCTCGCGCGCGACGGCGGCATGATGCGCGTCGGCCTCCAGGGTGAGCAATTCACCATCGGCGGGCAACTCCCGGGCCATCCAGATAGTGCTGTAGCCGCCGAGCGTGCCGATCTCCAGGATGCGTTTGGCGCCCGTCATGCGCACCAGCAGGGCCAGGAACTGCCCCTGATTGGCGGCGACGTCGATCGCCGGAAGACCGGCGCGCTGGTTATTCTCCAGGACCTGGCTGAGGAGCGGATCGTTGGGAATTAACGCTTCCACGAGATAATTATCTACTGCCGACCACTGTTGTTGCATGTCAGATTTCCCGTCTTACGTCCCTGATGAATCAGACCAGCCGCCTCCCAGCGACCGGTACAAATCGACTTGCGCCAGCAGCAGGTTGTTTTTCACCTGTACCACGCTGAGCTGGGTGGAAAACAGCGTACGCTGGGCGTCGAGTACGTCCAGATAGGATGAATAACCGTTGCGATAGCGGTTTTGCGCGATGCGCAGCGTCTCCTGGGCCACCTTCTCCTGCGCCTGTAGCTCCGAGAGCTGCTCGCCGTAGCGGCCAATCGCATCGAGACTGTCATTGACCTCTTTAAACGCGCCGCGCACCGTTTTTTCATAGCTATACAGCGCCTGATTGCGCTGGGCCATCGATACGTCGACCTGGGCATTCAGCGCCTGGCGGTTAAGCAGCGGCGCCAGAATGCTGCCGCCGAGGCTCCATAAGCGTAGCGGATTATCCAGTAGGTCCGGCAGGGTGCGATCCTGCAGGCTGCCGGTGGCGGTAAGGTTGATGGACGGCAGCAGCTGCGCCTGCGATGACGCCAGGGTGGCGTCGGCGGCCACCAGCTGACGCTGGGCCTGAACGATATCCGGTCGGCGGTTGAGCAGGGTTGACGGCAGTTGGGACGGTAGCGATAGCGGCGAAAGCTGCGCGAACGCGTTGCGCTTAACGGCGCCAGGATTGGCGCCGAGCAAAAGGCTGAGCGCATTTTCCTGCTGGGCGATTTGATGGCGCAACGGCGGGATTTGCGCGCGCGTGGAGCGCAGTTCGGAGTCCGCCTGCATCAGCTCCAGGCGTGAGGTATAGCCCGTCTCAAACTGGCGCTTCGCCAGATTGAATGCATCTTCGCGCGATTTTAGCGTTTGCTGCGTCACCCGCAGCTGTTCATCCAGCGACAGCAGGGTGATGTAGCCGACCGCCACCGAAGAGGCGACGGTCAGGTTCGCCGCGGCGGCCGCGGCTTTTTGCGCTTCCAGGCTGGCCTGCGCCGCGCTGGCGGCGCTGCGGTTGGCGCCCCAGATATCGACATCGTAGCTGGCGGTCAGCGCGCCTTTATACACCGTACTGTGAACGGGCAGGCCGGTAGCGGCCGACTGAGACCGCGCGCGGGTGCCGGTCAGTCCGGCGTCAAGCGAGGGAAACAGGCTGCTATCGGCGGCGTAGGCCCGGGCCTGGTACTCATTGACTCGTTCGCGAGCCATCAACACGTCGCTGTTGTAGCGCAGCGCCTGGTCAACGTAGAGATTGAGCGTACTGTCGTGGAAGTTGCGCCACCACACGCCCTCAACGGGGCTGGAGGGTCCGACATCCGCCCGCCAGGCGGCGGGGATCTGTAGACCGGGCGCGGCCTGCTGAACGTCGGCGGACTGGCAGCCGGCCAGCGCAAGGATAACGGCGAGAGCGAGCGGGCGGATCATTGCTGTTTCTCCGCGCGGGTATCGATGGTGACCTGCACCGACATCCCCGGCCGCAGACGCTGGCCGTTCTTCTGCCCCTCATCAACGGCGATGCGTACCGGAATGCGCTGGGCGATTTTGACAAAGTTACCGGTGGCGTTATCCGGGGAAATGGCGCTGAACTCGACGCCGGTCGCCGGCGAGATGCTCTGCACCGTGCCGGTGAATTTCTCGCTGTTCAGCGCATCAACGGTAAAAGTTACCCGCTGTCCGACGCGCACCTGCGCCAGCTGGGTCTCTTTCAGATTCGCGATCAGCCAGTGCTGCGGCGGCACCAGCGAGGTGAGATGCGTCCCGGCGGTGACGTAAGCGCCAAGGCGGACGGAGATTTGCCCGAGCTGTCCATCCGTCGGCGCGATAATCCGGGTGTTTTGCAGGTCGATCTGCGCCAGCTCCAGCGCCGCTTTTGCGCTGGCGACGTCGGCGAGCAGCGAATCGCGGTTAACGATGGTGGATTGCAGATCCTGGCGCGACATTTCCAGCGTCGCTTTGGCCTGCTCGATATCCGCGGTGCCCTGCGCCGCGCTGGCGCGGGCGGAATCGCGTTCGCGAATCGATAGCGAGCCGTCGGCGGTCAGCTCCTGAACGCGTTTTAAATCCGCCTGGGTTTTCAGATTCTGCGCGCGGGCGTTCTGCAGCGCCGCTTCGTTACGTGCGATAACCGCCTCGGCGCTTCTGCGCTGCTGCTGATTGTTCTTCAGCGCCGCCTCTTTCATCGCCAGCGTTGCTTGTGCCTGATGGACGCGCTGCTTATAGATGCGCTCGTCAATCTGGAACAGCACGTCGCCGGCTTTAACCTGATTAAAATCCTGAACCTTCACCTCGGTGATATAACCGTTGACCTGCGGGCTGATAAACGTGGTTTGCCCGCGAACGTAGGCGTTATCGGTAAACTGGCTTTCACGGGTAAACGGCGGCAGTTGCCAGGCGTAGAGAATAACCAGTACGCCAACGATGCCAATGGCGGCGGCGGTGAAAATCGAGACGATGCGAATATTATTTCGGGTGTTGGCCTGTTGTTTGGCCGCATCCTGCTGACTCATAATGACTCCAGAGTAAATTTTATTTGCTACCCGTCGCGCGTTTCAGCGCGATGCGGGCGGTAATACGTAATCTTATTAAGCGCCAGAAAACCCATACCAGCGTGGCGGCTGAAATCGCCGCCGTCAGCAGATAGGTATCATTGTAAGCCAGAATATTAGCCTGCAGCGTGGCGGCGTTTTGCAGCAGCGTGGTGGCCTGAACGTTGAGCAGGGTGCTGTCGCCAATCTGGCTTTGATACATCTGGCTGTACTGCTGCAAACGCTCGGTAATCAGCGGATTGAGCGTGGTGAGCTGGTCGGCGAGCTGGCTGGAGTGAAACTTTTCCCGCCAGGTCTGGAAAGTACCGAGAATGGCGGAGCCCAGCAGGCCGCCGATATTCTGGCTCATGCCGAACAGCACCGAGAAGCTCACCAGGTTGCGCTGGTCGGCAATGACCCCGCCAATCCCCGCCAGCATCGCCGGGGCGAGGAAGAAGGCGCTGCCGAAGCCCAGCAGAAACTGGCTGAACATCAGCTGCTCCGGGCGGGTGAGGATCGTCGACTGGCTGTCGAGCAGCGATCCAACCATAATTAACGCCAGCGCCGTGGCGGTAGGCCAGTAGAGACGCTGCGGGTTGAGCGTCAGGCAGCTGGCGACGATGCCGCAAAGGATCCCGGCGAAAATCGACCACGCCAGGTTGGTCATCTGTTCATTCTGCAGGCCGACGTACTGCAGCCAGCCGATGACGCCGGTATTCTGCTCCGCCAGCACGATACGGATCAGCAGCATAATCAGCCCGAGGCGCAGAATACTGCCGCTGGAGAGCCATTTGATATTGAGCAGCGGGTTGCTGCGGTTATGCTCAAAGGCAATCGCGGAGACAATCAGCACCACCGCCCCCGCCAGCGCCCAGCCGATCCACGGCGCTTCGAACCACCAGTCCAGCCGTCCCAGCGACAGTACCGCGGTGACCAGCGCCATCCCCGGCGCCAGCAGGAAGAAGGTGATGAAGTCTTTTTTCTCAAACACCTTTTTCCGATCGCTTGGCGGCAGCTTGAGGGCGATTACGCAGGCCAGCGACACCAGCGCCAGCCCCAGTTCAAAGAAGTACAGCCCGCGCCACTCGTCAATTTGCAGCAGCTCGGTTGAAAACAGGCGCGCCAGCGGGATCGCCAGCGATGAACCGGTGATGCCGATGGTCAGCGCTTTGAGCCGATGGCGGGCGGGCCAGGCCTGCACTTGATAATAAATCCCCAGCGAACTTAGCGCCGCGGCCACCATGCCGTGGGCGGCGCGCACCATCAGCGCGGAACTGAGGTCGTTGACGAACAGGTGGAAGAAGGTCACCAGCACGTAGAGGACGAGAAAACCTTCGGTAAAAGCGCGCAGGCCGAACTGCTGGCGGAACTTCACCAGCAGCAGGTTGATGGAGACGTTGGTCATTACGTAGACCGCCGGGAGCCAGGCAATCTCCGTCGACCAGGCAGCAAAGGTCCCCTGCAACAGCTGTAGATTGGCGGTCACCACCGCGTTGCCCAGCGCGCCGGTCAGGCAGACCAGCAGCCCGACGATCCCGTAGGCAATCCGTTTTGGCGTACTGTGGATCGGGGTGGACGGCGAACCGAGGATCGCCGGTTTTTCGTGCGGGGCCCAGTCGTGGGGCACATAGGGATTGTCTTTACGGCGAGGCATTATTTTTTCTCGACCTCGCGCAGCAGCTTCTCCAGGACCCGCTGCGTCTGCCGCTGTTCCTCGGGGGTGATGGCGGTGAGGATCTCCTCACGTAAATCATCGGCCACCGTTTTCACCTGCTGATACACCTCAAGGCCTTTAGCGGTGGCGATCAGCAGCCGTTTGCGTTTATCGCGCTCGGTTTTAATCCGCTCGACCAGGCCAACATCGACCAGACGGTTGAGCAGCGGCACGAGAGTTGCGCTTTCGACGCCCAGCTCCTGGGCCAGCTCGCTTTGCGATAGCGGCTGTTCGTGGCGCGCGATGGCGGAAACGGCGACCCAACTGGCCTGGCTCATGCCGAGGCCCTTAAGCCGGCGGTTGACCGCCAGCCGCCAATGGTGGGCGGTGAGATACAAAAGATGGGAAAAGTTAAGCTGTCGGCTATCCATAGGTCAATCTGCAATATCGTTAGAACTCTAATGATTTTTGCCTGGCAAAAACGAGAATTCAAGCCCGTTTGATAAAAACAGGTTAACGGTATGTGCGTTTATTGTGGAAGAAGCCTTGGGAAGGGAAAGGAGGAGCCTGGTCTCAAGCCCGGCATTCACCGGGCTGAGAAGGGGGGATTATCCCGGATATATACCGCGATCTTTACGCGCCATCAGGATCCGCTCACAGGCCACGATATAGGCGGCGGTGCGTAAAGAGCACGCTTTTTCCACGGCTTTTTCGTAAACGTGAACGATCGCATCGGTCATGATGCGGTCCATTTTGGCGTTGATCTCTTCTTCGCTCCAGAAGAAGCTGGCCATATCCTGCACCCATTCGAAGTAGCTCACGGTGACGCCGCCGGCGTTACAGATAACGTCAGGCACCACCACGATGCCGCGCTCGGCCAGCACGTCGTCCGCTTCCGGATAGGTCGGGCCGTTAGCGCCTTCGAGCACCAGTTTGCAGCTGAGGGTTTCGGCGCGCTCGCGCGTAATCTGGCCTTCCAGCGCCGCCGGGATCAGAATATCCATCGGCGTCGTCCAGAACGCTTCTTTGGCAATTTCGCGGGCGCCAGGGAAACCGGCGATTTGCTTGTTCTCGGCCTGCCATGCGGTCAGCGCGGCCATATCAATACCGCCCTCGTTATACAGGGTGGCGGTGTGGTCCTGAATCACCACAATCCGCGCGCCGACGCCTGCAAACAGGCGGGCCGCTTCGCTACCCACGTTACCAAAACCCTGTAGCGCGACTTTGGCACCCTCGATTTCGATACCGCTGCGGCGAGCCACTTCGCGACCGGTGACGAATACGCCGCGGCCGGTGGCTTTTTCACGGCCCAGCGAACCGCCGAGGTGAATCGGCTTGCCGGTGACCACGCCGGTGATGGTAGTGCCGTGGTTCATGGAGTAGGTATCCATCATCCAGGCCATCACTTTGCCGTTGGTGCCGACGTCCGGCGCCGGAATATCTTTTTGCGGCCCGATAATAATGCCGATCTCGCTGGTATAGCGGCGGGTCAAACGCTCCAGTTCACCTTCCGACAATGAGAACGGGTCGACGCGGATGCCGCCTTTGGCGCCGCCGTAGGGAATATTAACTGCCGCACACTTGATGGTCATCCAGGCTGAAAGCGCCATCACTTCATTCAGATCAACATCAGGATGGTAGCGCACGCCGCCTTTACCCGGTCCGCGCGAGAGGTTGTGCTGAACGCGATAGCCTTCGAAGTGGCGGATAGTACCATCGTCCATTTGCACCGGGATATCAACGATGAGCGCGCGTTTCGGATGGCGCAGGGTTTCAATCCAGAAAGCGAGATCGCCGAGGTAGGGCGCGACGCGATCGATTTGACGCAGGTAGGTGGTCCATGGAGATGTACTACTTTCAGAAGCGTAAGATAACTTTTCCATAAGAGTCCTGTTTCGCAGTGATAATTATTTTGTTAACCGTGGAAAGGTACAGCTATAAACTCTGTAACGAGAATGTTATCACCAATTTAATGGGACGGTATTTGGCAAAAATGCAGAATATGCTGTTGTTGCGGCTGGGATTCAGCTTTTTATGAATAAAAAAACGCAAAACAAGGCTCTTCATGGATGAATATGCATTTTTGTGCATTAAAGCCGTAGTTGTAACCCTTTCTCCCTATTTATTAGATTCTTGACCCTCTTCAAAAAGTGAATAAAACGCTATTCAGATGTGTTGACTTTGTTGCTTAAGAGGCGTGGGTGCGCTATTTGCGCTTTATTACCCAAAGTTCGCGCCAGCGTCTAAGATGGTGGCCGCTAATCTACGGCTGAGAGTGTTAACAGGAGAGAACATGTCAGAACATTTTCCATCGCTACCCGAGGCGGTACTGGCCGCGGCGAACCAGCTGGGCGCCTGGCTGGCGCAGGATGATTTGCCCCGTGACCCGCACATAGAGGTGGTGGTGCTGGCTGGCAACGCGGTGATCCCGACCATCGATTTCGCCTGCCAGCTGGCGGCGCGGCACGCGGTTCCGCTGCTGATCAGCGGCGGTATCGGTCACTCCACTTCGTTTTTATACCAGTCGGTGTTGAACGACCCGCGCTACCGCGCCATTGCGGTAAGGGATCGCGCCGAAGCGCATATCCTGGCCGACATCGCCCATCAGTTCTGGGCTATTCCGCGCGAACACATCGTGGTGGAGGATCGCTCCACCAACTGCGGAGAGAACGCGCACTTTACCCGGCAAATGCTTGAGGAGAGGGGCATTGCCCATCGTACGGGCGTGGTGATTCAGGATCCGACCATGCAGCGCAGAACGATGGCGACGTTTGCCCGCGTCTGGCAAGACGCCCCGCGAGCGCCGACGTGGTACAGCACGCCGGGGTGCGCGCCAGTATTGTGCAACGGGCGTGACGGTGTCACGTTTTGCGGGGAAGATAGTGGGCTGTGGCCGGTGGGGCGCTATCTGGCGCTGATCCTCGGCGAGCCGCCGCGGCTGGCGGATAACCCGCAGGGTTACGGCCCGTTGGGCAAGGGTTTTATCGCCCATGTGGATATTCCGCCGCACATTGCTCAGGCGTGGCAGACGCTGCGCGACGACCGCCTGCTCTCCGATGCGCTAAGCGCGCGGCAGCTGGCTTAGGTAACCATAAAGCGCTTTTCATCGCTGCCGCTCCGCGTTTCTCCCTTCTCTGGACGCATGGCCTGGTCGTCGCGTCGGGAAATTTGCCCGTTTGCGTTGGCGGTATCGCAAACGGGCAGCTCGTGTTATTGAATTGTGATTTTTTGCGCGTTAGTTTCGTCTCTTTTTATGAAATATCTCACAAAAACAAGCCCTCATGCTGTCTCTTTGCCTGACGGACGATAATTTTTAACATCTAGTTCACCTGTTAAAAACAATAATCCTGAGGAGCAGACCATGACAGCACCCGTTCAACACCCTATGTATATTGACGGCCAGTTTGAACCCGGCCGCGGTGATGCGTGGATTGATGTGATCAACCCGGCAACGGAAGCGCTGCTTTCGCGGATCCCCGACGGCAGCGCGGAGGATGCGCGGCGCGCGATTCTCGCCGCCGAGCGCGCGCAGCCGGGCTGGGAGGCCCTGCCAGCGATTGAGCGCGCGGGATGGCTGCGCAAAATCGCCGCCGGTATCCGCGAACGTGCGGAAGAGATCGCCGCGCTGATCGTCGCTGAGGGCGGAAAAATCCAGCAGCTGGCGGCGGTGGAGGTCTCTTTTACCGCCGATTATCTTGATTATATGGCCGAGTGGGCGCGCCGTTATGAAGGTGAAATTGTGCAGAGCGACCGCCCGGGGGAGAACATTCTGGTATTTAAGCGCGCGCTGGGTGTGACGACCGGCATCCTGCCGTGGAATTTTCCGTTCTTCCTGATTGCCCGTAAGCTGGCGCCGGCGCTGATTACCGGCAATACCATCGTCATTAAACCGAGTGAATTTACGCCGAATAACGCCATCGCTTTTGCGCAAATCGTCCATGATATCGGTCTGCCGAAAGGGGTCTTTAACCTGGTGCTGGGCCGCGGAGAAACCGTAGGCCAGGAGCTGGCAGGCAATCCGAAAGTGGCGATGGTCAGCATGACCGGCAGCGTTGCCGCGGGCGAGAAGATTATGGCCGCGGCGGCGAAAAACATCACTAAAGTGTGTCTGGAGCTGGGCGGGAAAGCGCCCGCTATCGTGATGGACGATGCGGATCTGGAGCTGGCGGTTAAGGCGGTGGTGGATTCTCGGGTCATTAATAGCGGGCAGGTGTGCAACTGCGTCGAGCGCGTGTACGTGCAAAAGGGCATTTACGATCGCTTCGTTAATCGCCTTGGCGAAGCGCTGAAGGCGGTACAGTTTGGCGATCCGGCGGCACGGGACGATTTCGCGATGGGGCCGTTGATTAACGCCGCCGCGCTGGCGCGCGTTGAGCAGAAGGTGGCAAAAGCGGTCGCCCAGGGCGCGCGCGTCGCCCTTGGCGGGAAAGCGGTGACGGGCAGGGGCTATTTTTATCCGCCGACGCTGCTGCTGGACGTGCGCCAGGAGATGGATATCGTGCATGAAGAGACATTCGGTCCGGTGCTACCGGTGGTGGCGTTTGATACCCTTGAAGAGGCGCTGGCGATGGCCAACGACAGCGATTATGGGCTGACGTCGTCAATCTATACCCGCGACCTGAACGTCGCGATGAAGGCGATTAAGGGGCTGAAGTTTGGCGAAACCTATATTAACCGCGAAAACTTCGAAGCGATGCAGGGTTTCCATGCCGGATGGCGTAAATCGGGCATCGGCGGCGCCGACGGACGTCACGGCCTGAATGAGTATCTGCAAACTCAGGTGGTCTATCTGCAGGCCTGATTTAGCAGAGGAGCGGCGCGTTTCCCGGAGGCGATGCTGCGCATCTGTCCGGGCTACCCAGCCCGCAGGCTGTCCCCCGGGTCGTGGCTGACGCCTTACCCGGGCTACCCAAACGCAGGCCGCACGTACCTGTAGCCCGGGCAAGGCGCTCCGCGCCGCCCCCGGGAGCAGAGCGCGGAGTAGCAGAATTTCCCGGAGGCGTTGCTGTGTATCTGTCCGGCTACCCAGCCCGCAGACTGCCCCCCGGGTCGCGGCTGACGCCTTACCCGGGCTACCCAAACGCAGGCCGCACGTACCTGTAGCCCGGGCAAGGCGCTTTGCGCCGCCCCCGGGAGCAGAGCGCGGAGTAGCAGAATTTCCCGGAGGCGTTGCTGTGTATCTGTCCGGCTACCCAGCCCGCAGACTGCCCCCCGGGTCGCGGCTGACGCCTTACCCGGGCTATGCGTGCCGAGTAGTCTGCGCCTTACTTCGCGAATTTATCCAGCACCCGGATAAGCTGGGTAACGAAGCCATACTCGTTATCGTACCAGGCCACGGTTTTCACTAGCTGCAGATCGCCAACCTCAGCAATCTCCAGCTGCGTGGCATCATAAATGGAACCGAAATGGCTGCCGATAACGTCCGACGAAACGATCTCCTCTTCGGTATAACCGAATGATTCGTTGTTCACCGCCGCGTTTTTCATCGCCTGATTGACTTCTTCGGCGGAGACCTTTTTCTCCAGCACTGACACCAGCTCAGTCACCGACCCGGTTTTGGTCGGTACGCGCTGGGCGTGACCCTTCAGCTTGCCGCTAAGCTCGGGAATAACCAGCCCAATGGCTTTCGCCGCCCCGGTAGTATGCGGAATGATATTTTCCGCCGCGGCGCGGGAAGCGCGCAAATCCTTGCCGCGCGGGCCGTCAACCAGCGATTGCGTACCGGTATAGGCGTGAATAGTGGTCATGGTCCCCACCTTTATACCAAAGGCGTCATGGAGCACTTTCGCCATCGGCGCCAGGCAGTTGGTGGTGCACGAGGCCACGGAAATAATCGTATCGTTGGCGTCCAGCGTGTCGTCGTTAACGTTATAGACAATGGTTTTCATGTCGCCAGCGGGCGCGGAGATCAGCACTTTTTTAGCCCCGGCGGTAAGATGCGCTTGCGCTTTCTCCGCGGAGGTATAAAAACCCGTACACTCGACAATCAGCTCGGCGCCTACCGCTTTCCACGGAATATGCTGAGCCTCTTTTTCCGCATAAACGGTAATTTTTTTGCCATCAACGATCAGCGCATCTTCCGTAAAATCCACGCTCCATGGGAAAGGACCGTAGTTTGAATCATGCTTTAACAGGTAGGCCAGCACTTTAGGTGATGTCAGGTCGTTAATCGCCACGACCTCTAAAGGGCTGTCGACCTCCAGTAACCGGCGCAGTACTAAACGTCCAATACGCCCAAATCCATTAATCCCAAGTTTGCTCATGAAGAATCTCCAGGTCAGGTGAAAACTTCTCCAGGCTTAGTCCAGCCGTCGGGATAGGGCAACCAGCGATTTATTTGGCGCCGTTAAATGCTGATAAAAACGCGAACGGAAAAGTGAATAAATTCGGCGGGTTGCGGGCGGGGCGTTAAGGGGTAATAATTTTTTGTTTCAGCTTTATACGCCAGGGGCATATTGGCAACGGAGTGAAAAGGCGGGCCAGAGAAGGACCCGCCTGATGGCGGACTAGTCGGCGGCCCTGCCCAGTTCAGCAAAAGCGGTAAGCGCAGCGCCGTCAAGGCGATAGCGAACCCACTCACTTTGCGCAACGGCGCCAATGCTCAGATAAAAATCAATGGCCGGCTGGTTCCAGTCGAGCACGCTCCACTCCAGGCGACCGCACTCTCTTTTTACCGCCAGCTGAGCGATGGTTTTCAGGAGCGCTTTTCCTGCGCCGCGGCCGCGAAACTCGGGGGTGATGTAGAGATCTTCCATATAGATGCCGTTGCGGCCGAGCCAGGTGGAATAGCTGGTAAAGAACACCGCGTAGCCGGAGATCTTATTGTCAATCTCGCAGATTAACGCTTCCGTTTTGCTGTCGCTGGCGAAAAGCGATGCCTGGATTTCCTCAACCGTGGTGACCACCTGTTCCGGCGCCTTTTCATACACCGCCAGCTCGTAAATCATGTCATAAATTGCTTTTGCGTCCGCCGGGCTGGCCTGACGAATGGTCATATTCATTGGATTACCTGTTGTGCCATCGTAAGTTTGATACCGCAAAGCATAAACGTTAAGGTTAGAAGAATTAAGTGCAATGAAATCACGTAATGATGAATATTATGCATCCAGCCCTTCGCCGTCTTGATTTGAACCTGCTGCCGGTATTCGAGGCGGTCTACCGCTATCGTTCTGTGCGCCTGGCGGCGGAAGAGCTGGCGATGAGCACCTCGGCGTTAAGCCACGCGCTGTCCAGGCTGCGCGCCGCGCTCAATGACCCGCTTTTCTATCGCGAAGGGCATCGTATGTGCCCCAGCGTGTTCGCCACCCAGCTCGCGCCTTCTATTGCCTCGGCGTTAACGTTTTTAGATCAGGAGCTGACCCCGCAGCCGAAGTTTGTCGCCTCAGCCAGTACCGACTGCTTACAGATAGCGATCACGGATTTCACCGCGCAGTGCGTTTTCCCGACGCTGATGCCCAGGCTACAGCAACAGGCGCCCGGCCTGCGTTTCGAGCTGCGCTATCTGCCGCACAGCCCGGCGCTGACGGAACTGCTGGCCGGCGAGGTGGATTTAGCGCTGGGGTTTAGCGCCCTGAATGAAGCAGAGCATCCGGAGCTGGATGAGATCTGCTGGCTGAAAGATGATTATGTTGCGATAAGCCACGCCGGCCGGTCCCGGCTAACGCTGGCGGATTACCTGGCAGCCCAGCATCTGGTGGTTACCCCGTGGAATGAAAGCCAGGGGGTTCTCGACGTACAGCTCGCGAAAATGGGGTTTGCGCGGCATATCACCATCAAAACGCCCTCTATGCTGAGCGCGCCCTTCATTATTGCGCAAAGTGAACTGCTTATGGCGATACCGCGCTCGGCAGCGGAAAAAATGCTCGGCGCGGCGAAGTTGAAGGTTTTTGAACTACCGTTTGAGGTTCCGCCATTCGAGGTGAAAATCTATTCACATAAGCGGAGCGGGCAGCGCGGCGCGAGCCAGTGGCTGAAAGCGAAGCTGAGGGAGTGGGCCGCGGCGGAGCGCGCCTGAAGTCTCGTTTGACGAGCCAGCGATATATGCTTAACTCATCAGATAACACATGTGAATCGTCTGTTAACAGCCTGATGCGCGTTTCATTGGTAAGCGCTGCGTCATCTATCCTGATAACGTAAGAGAGAAAAATTGAAATTAGCCGGACTTCATCCAGATGAACTGCGCCGTCTGCAATCGCTGCGGACATCCGGATTATTAAACAGCGGAAAAGAAGAGCGTTTCGATCGCCTGACCAGGCTTGCGCGTACGCTCTACGATCTACCGGTGGCTTCGATTAGCCTCGTGGGGGAAAATACCCTGCACGTAAAATCCTGCGCCGGACTGGAAGTGGATACCCTGCCGAGGGATATCACATTCTGCGCGCATACTATCCTGCAGACCGACCCTTTAATCGTCAACGACCTGCAGCAGGACCTGCGCTTTCACGATAACCCGCTGGTCACCGAAGCGCCTTTTATCCGCTTTTATGCCGGCTACCCGGTGCAACTGCCTGACGGCGCGACGGTAGGCGCGTTCTGTCTGATGGATCACAAGCCGCGCGCTTTCTCCGTTCATGAAATACAAATCTTAAGCGACCTGGCCGCCATCGTTGAAGATGAATTCAAGGTGCTGGACGCGGCGACCGCCGACGAGCTGACGGGGCTGTTCAACCGCCGGGGCTTTATGTCGTTAGCGGAGTACGCGCTGCTGACCGCCAGACGGCGGAATGAACCAGCGAGCCTCATCTTTATCGATCTCGATCGCTTTAAGCTGATTAACGATACCTGGGGTCATGAACAGGGAGATAAAGCCCTGAGGGCGATTGCCGATTTGATGAAGGCCACCTTCAGAGAGTCGGATTTAATTGCCAGGCAGGGCGGCGACGAATTTATCATCCTGCTTGCCAATACCTCGCAGCAGGCCGCGGGCCTGGCGATGGAGCAGCTTAGCAAGAACGTCGCGGAGTACAATCAGCAGGCGGGCAATCCGTGGCAGCTGGCGTTCTCATGGGGCTGCGTTGAATACGATCCCGCTGCGCATCATAGCCTCAATGAGATCGTCGCGGTGGCGGACCGGCGCATGTATCAGGCGAAGAGCAGCCATGGCGCGGAACGTCGGTAGTAGAACCGCCGGGCGTCGCCAGCCGATAGTCGGCGTTTGGGCGATGCCGCAGCGGCTGTCGCCTCCTTAGTGGAGGCCAAGGCGGATCAGTTCAACCGGTTCGAACTTCCCTTCAGCCCCTTCAACTTCAACAGTCTTATTACGACGCAGCTGGGCTGGGGTCAAACCCGTAGAATGGATAGCGATAATTTTACCGGTTTTGCCCGTCCCATTAATCATCACCTGGCTGCCGTTGGTAATAGGATTGCGGTTACGATCGTATGTGATCATGGTTTTTTCTCCTTTTCATCATCGTGTCGTCACGCTCCGGGCTGTCCCGGCGCGGCGGTAATACAAATACGCCTCTCAGAGCGTCATTTCGTTGTTTTTGATCAACTTCACACTTTTTAGCGTCCCGCAACAGGCTAACGAGCCGGAGGCTGGCTTTGTCTGACCCGGCATCCGCATGTCCTCTGAAGCCGTTTTCGCTGGCGCCAAAGCCTGCGGATGCTCGGGTTGCAGTCGCGGATGCGGCTGCTAAACTTTTTTCGGGCATAACGGAGCGGAACGATGAAGAACAAAGACGAACAAACGGGGCTGATTGGTCTTGCCATCGGCGCGGCGGTCATTGGTCTGGTTTCTGAGCAGAAGCCGATTAACCGGGAAAGTATTGTCGAAGAACTGGTGAGGTTGGGAAGACAGAAAGGGGACGGCGTCGAGGATGAGATTTTTAAACAGGCGGCGACGCTGGTGCGTAAGGGGTTATGATCCCGCCGGTAAAAAGAACGCTATTTGAAGCCCGGGTATGCGCAAACCCGGGGTTAAACAGGAAGGAAGCGCATCATGAGATACGCGATCGCAACGCATATCAGCGCCATGTACCAAACAAAACTCATTCTGTTACCCGCCCTGTAGCGCCATGCCCGTCACCGCGTTTACCACGGTCGCGGCCAGCAAAACGCCGCCCACGATAGCGCAGGCACGACTTTTCCTGGTTGCCCCCAGCGTCAGCATAACGATCGCTGCGGCGAAGAAGGGGATAGCCATGATGGTGAAGGTATTCATTATTTCCTCGAATGTCGCCCGTTAATCTTCCTGCATCCACATGTCAGCTTCTTCGAACATTTCCTGCACGGCGCGGCTGATCTGCTCTTTCTCGTGCTTGCTGGCGTCGGTATTGATGGAGGCCAGCGTCATCATCGGTTTAACGCGAACGTCGGCATCGGGAAAAATGCGATGCACTCGCTTCGTCAATTCCGTCAGAATGATCTCTTTAGCGCCGGCTAATCCTTCGAAATTTCTCTTGTCATAAATCAGCTCTACGAACATTTTTTATCCCATTAATGGTAATAGCAGACCGTATTGTACTGTGATTATATACAGCGTCAAGGTTGAGGTATAGGTTCCTCGTATTGCCGCGCCGCAGGTAACCCGCTGCTTTTGCTTTATCTGCGCGAAACCGACAATTGTTTTTTTATAAGTACGTAAAAGTTAATGAATTTTTAATAAAAGGTGTTTATGTTGGCGATATCACCGTTTTATTAAGGGTTTCTCATGCGCGATAAATACTCTGGTCTGCAAATAGGCATCCACTGGCTGGTCTTTTTTTTAGTGATTGGCGCTTACGCGGCGATGGAGCTACGGGGCTTTTTCCCCCGCAGCGCGCGGCCCGTGATTAATATGATCCACGTCTCCTGCGGGATTTCAATTTTTGTTCTGATGGCGGTGCGTCTGTTGGTGCGCCTCAAATCCCCGACGCCGCCGATTGTGCCTAAACCGTCGCCGATGATGACCGGCTTCGCGCATCTTGGGCATCTGGTTATCTATCTGCTGTTTATCGCGCTGCCGGCCATCGGCATGGTCATGATGTACTACCGCGGCAACCCCTGGTTCGCTTTTGGCCTGACCATGCCGCACGCGGCGGAAAGCGACTTTGAGCTGGTGGATACCCTGAAAGCGTGGCATGAGCTGCTGGCCAATACCGGCTACTTTATTATCGGCCTGCACGCGCTGGCGGCGCTGATGCACCACTATTTGTGGAAAGATAACACGCTGCTGCGGATGATGCCGCGCAGGCGTTAAACCTCGATAAACCCGCTTCGGCGGGTTTTTTTGTCTCTTTCTTCGGGATCCTCAACTTCAGCTAAGCGCAAATTCTCGCCGCTATGCTACGGTTAAAGCGGCGAACGCATTTGCCTCACGGCAATAATAAATATAGTATACCCCCCTATATGATATGGAGGGCGTCACCATGCCACATTCACCTGAAGATAAAAAGCGAGCCCTCAGCCGGGTAAGGCGCATTCGTGGCCAGGTTGAAGCGCTCGAGCGGGCGCTGGAATCCGGCGAACCCTGTATGACCATTCTGCAGCAAATCGCCTCAATACGCGGCGCCGCTAACGGCCTGATGGGGGAGATGGTGGAAATTCACCTGCAGGATGAACTGGTTAGCGGCGAAACGACGCCCGATCAGCGCGCCGCCAGAATGGCGGAAGTCGGGCATCTGCTACGATCCTATTTAAAATAAAATCACCACGAGGAAGAGAGATATGAAATCACGTGCAGCCGTCGCGTTTGGCCCGGGCCAGCCGCTTTCAATCGTTGAGATTGACGTCGCGCCGCCGAAAAAAGGCGAAGTGCTGGTCAAGATCACCCATACCGGCGTATGCCACACCGATGCCTTTACCCTCTCAGGCGACGATCCGGAAGGCGTTTTCCCGGCGGTGCTGGGCCATGAAGGCGGCGGGATTGTCGTCGAAGTCGGGGAAGGCGTGACCAGCCTGCAGCCGGGCGACCACGTTATTCCTTTGTATACCGCTGAATGCCGCGAATGTAAGTTCTGTAAATCAGGCAAAACCAACCTCTGCCAGGCGGTCCGCGCCACCCAGGGTAAGGGCCTGATGCCGGACGGCACCACGCGTTTCTCCTACAACGGCGAACCGATTTATCACTATATGGGCACCAGCACCTTCAGCGAATACACCGTGGTGGCTGAAATTTCGCTGGCGAAAGTGAACCCGCAGGCGCCGCTGGACAAAGTTTGCCTGCTGGGCTGCGGCGTCACGACCGGCATCGGCGCGGTGCACAATACGGCGAAAGTAAAAGAGGGCGATACCGTCGCCGTCTTCGGCCTCGGCGGGATCGGCCTGGCGGTGATCCAGGGGGCGGTACAGGCGAAAGCCGGGCGCATTCTGGCGGTGGATACCAACCCGGAAAAATTCACCCTCGCGAGAGAGATGGGTGCCACCGACTTTATCAACCCGAATGATTACGATAAGCCGGTTCAGGATGTGATTGTTGAACTCACCGACGGCGGCGTCGACTTCAGCTTCGAGTGTATCGGTAACGTCAACGTGATGCGCGCCGCGCTGGAGTGCTGCCACAAAGGCTGGGGCGAAAGCGTGATTATCGGCGTCGCTGGCGCGGGTCAGGAGATTAAAACCCGTCCATTCCAACTGGTGACCGGGCGCGTCTGGCGCGGCTCCGCGTTCGGCGGCGTGAAAGGGCGCACGCAGCTGCCGGGAATGGTAGAAGAGGCGATGGCGGGCAAAATTCGCCTCGACCCGTTTATTACCCACCGCATGCCGCTGGACCGCATCAACGAAGCCTTTGACCTGATGCACGAAGGTAAATCCATTCGTACCGTTATTCATTTCGGCGAGAATTGATTTTCAGGTAATAAATAACCCGGGCGTGCCCGGGTTATCGTTTAAGCGGGATTATTCCCGCCGCAGGTTTTCATAACCATTCTGCCAGCGCCGCTGTTCCCGCCGCTCTCGTTCGCGCTGAATATCCGACTTCTCATCATCCCAGACCGCGCAGTGCGGGCCGCTGAACACCTCGCAGGGCTGCGGGTGAGCGGTGAGCGGAGACGCCGCTTTCTCCTCCCAAATCGCCGGATCGCGCAGGTCCACTTCCGGGGCTTGTAACGCCTGAGCTGAGGTGGCCGCTATCGACATGATGGCGCCTGCGAGCAGGCGGCAGGTTGAACGCTTCATCCATTATCCTTGTTCAGTATTTATTATTGATAACCATTCGCAATAATAACATGACGGAATAAGAATGGCTTGCTGGGGGGAGATGCGAAGACGATTTTTATATCGCGCTATCGGGCAATGCCCTGGCTACGTACTTTGCCAGCAAAAAGGGCCCCGATTGGGGCCCTGAGGGTTACTTCTGCTCCGGGAGCGCGTAGGCGATGATGTAATCGCCGCGATCCGGCGACTGGCGAGCGCCGCCCGCGTTGATGATGATGTACTGTTTACCGGTTTTCGGCGATACGTAGGTCATCGGCCCGGACTGGCTGCCGACCGGCAGACGCGATTTCCAGATCTCTTTCCCGTTGGCGGTATCAAACGCGCGCAGGTAGAAGTCCTGCGTGCCCGCAAAGAACAGCAGACCGGACTGGGTTGATAACGACGCGCCCAGCGTCGGCATGCCGATAGGGATTGGCATATGCATGCGGATCCCCAGCGGGCCGGTGTCCTCAACGGTGCCTACCGGAACCTGCCACACCAGTTTGCCGGTTTTCAAATCAACCGCTGACAGAGTGCCGAACGGTGGTTTCTGGCATGGAATGCCCAGCGGCGACAGGAAACGCTCGCGCATGGCGCCGAACGGCGTGCCTTCCATCGGCACGATCCCCATTTCGATACCGCTGGCGTCCTTCGCCACTTTGGCGCGCGGCACCATATAGTTGGCGAGGCCAAGGCGCATATCGTTGACGAATATCAGGCTGTTATTCGGGTCAACCGACACGCTGCCCCAGTTCATCCCGCCCAGCGAGCCGGGATACTGCAGCGAACGATCCTCGCCCGGCGGGGTGAAGACGCCCTGGTGGCGCATCTCTTTAAACTGGATGCGGCACAGCAGCAGGTCGACAGGCGTCGCGCCCCACATATCCGACTCGGTCAGCGTCTCGTTGCCAATCATCGGCATACCGACGGAGTAAGGCTGGGTAGGCGAGTAACGCTCGCCTTTAACGTTGCCGGCCGGTACCGGACGTTCTTCGACTTTAGCGACCGGTTCACCGGTGGCGCGGTTAAGCATAAAGATCATGCCCTGCTTACTGGTTTGCACCAGCACCGGCGTGGTGCCGCCTTTACCGTCAGGCAGATCGTACAGCAGCGGCTGGGAAGGCAGGTCGAAGTCCCACAGATCGTGATGGGTGGTCTGATAATGCCAGCGGACCTGGCCGGTCGTGGCGTCAACGGCCACGATGGATGAACTGTATTTATCGTCAAGTGCGGTACGTTCGCCGCCAAAGAAGTCCGGCGTCGCGTTACCGGTCGGCAGATAAATCAGATTCAGCTTCGCGTCGTAGGACATGGCCGACCAGACGTTCGGCGTGCCGCGCGTATAGGTCTGGCCTGCCGGCGGTTCGCCGGTCAGCGCCGGGTTGCCCGGATCCCATGCCCACGCCAGTTTCCCGGTGTGGACGTCATAGGCGCGAACGACGCCCGGAGGCTCGCCGGTGGAGAAGTTATCCGCCACGCGACCGCCAACGACCACGACATTACCCGCCACCAGCGGCGTGGAGGTTTGCTGGTAGTAACCCGCTTTGATCTCGCCCATGCCAATGCTCAGATCAACGATACCGTGGTCGCCAAAGGCGTCGCACAGTTTGCCGTTGTCGGCATCAATAGCGATCAGACGGGCGTCGGTGGTAGGCAGGAACAGGCGACGGGAGCAGGCGGCCGGCTGCGCGTCGGCGGCCGGGGAAACCTGAGCCTGGCTATCTTCGTAATAGCCTAAACCACGGCAGCGCTGCCAGTTGGGGGCGGTGGCTTTTGAATCGTAGCGCCACTTCTCTTTGCCGCTATCGACATCCAGCGCCAGCACTTTACTGTAGGGCGTACAGACGTAAAGCGTATCGCCAATCTGCAGCGGGGTGTTCTGATCTTCCGCGCCGGAGCCATTGCTCTGCGGAATATCGCCGGTATGGGCGATCCAGGCGACCTGCAGCTGGTCGACGTTCTGTTTGTTAATCTGGTCGAGGGCGGCGAAACGGTCGCCGTGGGTGGTGTTGCCCCAGTGCGCCCAGTTTTTCTGCTGCTCGTCCGCGGCGACCGGTTTGACCGGCACCGCTTCGCTGGCGCTGACCAGCGGCTGGGATTTGAACATCCAGGCGAAACTGACCAGCAGTGCCACGGCGATCACCGCAGCCAGGCCAAACGCCGGCCCTTTTTTCGCCGGCTGGCGGGAAAGGAACGGCCAGACCAGCGCGCAAAGGAAGGCCAGGACCCCGAGCGCGAACAGGCGGGAAAATAGCGGCCAGTAGGTCCAGCCCGCGTCGCTAATCGCCCAGACGATCGATGCGACAAACGCAACGGCGTACAGCATGATGCCGCCGCGGCGGCTGCGGAAGATGAGCACCGCGGCGATAACCATCACCAGGCCCATCAGCGCAAAATAGAACGTCCCGCCGACGGAGGCGAGCTTCGCACCAAGAATACCGATAGCCAGACCGATGATCAGCATCAGCCCGGCGAGAAGCCACTGCAGGATCCGGGGGAACCCTCGCGGCGCGTTGTCAGTTGCCATTTTTTCTCCTTAACCACCCCTGAACAGGCGTGAACCAGATGAATCAATTTTTCAAGTGAACTCTTTTGAATGAAGTGATAGTAGCCTTCATAAAAGCGGTATTTTTACTGTTATTGATTTCATGTGAACCATTTGGTGAAATCGCGGATATGATAGATCTGTTAAAGAAATTTACGCAATTGTTAATGAATGATTTCGCACTAATTGATTATTGTGATGAATAATACCGGGCAGCAGCAGGGAAAACGGGCGGATTATCTCTCCCCGACGGGCGAAGCCGGGGAGATCGTGTTCAGACGGGCATGGATTTACGAATGGCGCTGAGCAGGGTTTGCGTACCCGCAGTGAGCGTGGCGTCCACCCGCGTGAGGATCCCTATTGGTTCACCCGCGCCCTGGGTGGGCACCGGTAACGCGGCCAGCATCCCACGACGCAGGTCGTCTTTAACCGCGCCGGAGGGGACAAACCATACGTAGTCGTAGTCGACGGTGAGCTGGCGCGACAGGGAAGCCGACAGCGTCTCGATGCAGCCAGTGGGAATTTTGCAGCCCTGGCTTTGCAGCAGGGTTTCGGCGTTCTGTCGCGGCAGCGTGCCTTTAGGCGAAACCACTACCGGCCACTCCATGACCCGACTCAGCGTGACGGTTTCCTGCAGCAGCGGGTGACCCGGACGAACCACCAGCTTCAGGGATTCGAGAAATAGCAGTTCATAGTTCAACCCGCTCATCAACTCCGGATCGGACATCCGCCCGATGCCGATATCGATTTCTCCCGATTTTAGCCCCGCCAGCAGCATGGTGTTATTCATGGTGGCGACCTGAAGGGTGATATCTTTTTGCTGCTGATGGAATTGGCCGATCACCGAGGGCAGGATCCCCAGCGCGGCGGTGGGGAGCGCTCCGATGCGTACGATATCGCTGTTGAGGCCTTCTTTACGATTGAGCGCCTGACCCGCGGTATTGAGCGCGTCGAGCACTTTAACCGCATGGGTGAGAAACTGTTCGCCGACCAGCGTCAGCTGCGCGCCCAGCCGCCCACGCTCAAACAGCCGCGTGCCGGTGAGCTGCTCCAGTTCGTTCAGCGTTTTGGATAAGGCCGGTTGGCTCAGATTGAGGGTTTCAGCCGCGCGCCCAAGAGTTCCCTGTTGAGCGACGGCCACGAAGGTATGTAGATGGCGCAAGCGAATGCGCTGACTGAAAAGACCATTTTTTTGCATAATCAATGTTAAAAACAGAGGTGTACCGGTGACAAGTAAGGGTGTTTAAAATTGTTAACTTCATAGCAAAATATTATTAACATTTTATATTATTATTTTACAAGTTGATTTTATTGGCATTGCCGTAAAGTACCGCCCCCGGCCAACAGGGGCGGAAAAAGGAAGTGAAAACTCAGATATCGAAGAAGACGGTTTCGTTTTCGCCCTGCAGATGAATATCGAAGCGATAGACGATCTCCGTCCCGCGCACCTCGCGCTGGGCGATGAGGGTCTGGCGGCGCACTTCCCACTCAATCAGATTCAGCACCGGGTCGGCCTGGTTGGCATCCTGTTCGTCGGAGAAGTACATCCGCGTGTTGAGGCCAATATTAATCCCGCGGGCGACCACCCATAAATTGACGTGCGGCGCCATGGTGCGACCATCGCGGCCCACAACGGCCCCGGGTTTAATGGTTTCGAAGCGCCAGACGCCGCTGGTGAAGTCCGAGCAACTGCGTCCCCAGCCGCGAAACGCCGTATCCAGCTTCTTACCCTGCTGTCGGTCGTCGGGATGGTTATAGCGCCCGGCGGCGTTGGCCTGCCAGATTTCCAGCAGCACATCGCGCACCGGGGTGCCCGAGCCGTCGATGACTCTGCCTTCAATAGTAATGCGTTCGCCCTCGGTGTCGGCCGTCGTCAGCGTCGGGCCAAAGTTTCTCTCAAAGATATGAAAGCCCGCGGCGTCCGGCGCCAGGCCGATATGCACATAAGGACCGGCGGTTTGCGAAGCGGTTTCAGGTAAAAAATCTCTCATCGGGCGGCCCCCTGCGTGCGGTTTTCAAACAGCGTTGCGCGATGACCGCGCAGCACGAGATCAAAACGGTAGGCCAGAGAGTCCAGCGGGACGGCGGCATGGGTATCCAGCTCGGCGATCAGCGTTCTGATGGCATCATCGTTATTGATGGTTTTGACAATAGGGCACTGTTTAATCAGCGGATCGCCCTCGAAATACATCTGGGTGATCAGACGCTGCGCCCAGGCGTCGCCGGAAAGCGAAAAGTGAATATGCGCCGGACGCCAGTCGCTGACCTGGTTGCGCCACGGGTAGGGGCCGGGCTTGATGGTGCGGAAACAATAGTAGCCGTTCTCGTCGGTCAGCACGCGTCCGCAGCCGCCAAAGTTCGGGTCGATAGGCGCCAGATATTGATCTTTCTTATGCCGGTAGCGGCCGCCCGCGTTAGCCTGCCAGACTTCGACCAGCGTATTTTTCATCGGCCGGCCAAACCCATCGCGAACGTAGCCGTGCACGATAATCCGCTCGCCAATCGGCAGGCCGTCTTTGGCGTAGTTGAGGATCAGGTCGTTATCCAGCGCGCCGAGATCGTCGCTGCTGAACACCGGGCCGGTGATCTCCGAAAGTGAATTCTGCAGGGAAATGAGCGCATTGCGCGGCGAGCGCAGTACGCTGGTTTTATAGCCCGGCGCGTAGGCGGGTGGATGGCTACTGTAGTCGCGATGCAGGACCTCGCGCGGTGACCATTTATCATTCATGAGGGGACTCCGTGTTATCGGTAGAGAGGCATGTTGTTGTAATGTCGCCACTTGCAGTGTGTGTAAATGCTTTGTTAATTTAAAGTGAAATTAAAGGGTGTTTAACATAACCGGTGGTTATGAAGTGAGCGGGTGAAAAGAAACCGGCCAGCTACCGGCATCACAGTTTGTAAATTCTTCCCGCCGTCTTCAGAGAGCTTTCCTACACTCCAGGGAGAATTCACTGGAGGTAAGACATCATGGCGAACACCATCACGGCTGATGAGATTCGGGAAAGCTTTTCGCAGGCGATGTCGGCGATGTACCAGCAGGAAGTTCCGCAGTACGGGACGCTACTGGAGCTGGTGGCCGACGTTAACCTGGCCATACTGGAGAATAACCCGACGCTGCACGAACAACTGGCCAACGCCGATGAGCTGGCGCGGCTAAACGTTGAGCGCCACGGCGCGATCCGCGTCGGTACGGCGGAGGAACTGGCGACCCTGCGTCGCATGTTTGCCATTATGGGCATGTATCCCGTTAGCTATTACGATCTGTCGCAGGCTGGCGTGCCGGTTCACTCCACCGCGTTTCGCCCCATCGATGACGCGGCGCTGGCGCGCAATCCGTTTCGCGTTTTTACCTCGCTCCTGCGTCTTGAGCTGATCGCCGATGAGGCGTTGCGCAAGCGGGCGGCGGAAATTCTTGCCCGGCGCGATATCTTCACGTCGCGCTGTCGCGAACTGATCGCGCTTCATGAACAGAAGGGGGAGTTCACCGCCGCGGAGGCGCGTGAATTTGTGCAGCAGGCGCTGGAAACCTTTCGCTGGCATCGACATGCCACCGTCGATGAGGAAACCTACCACGCGCTGCACGAAGAGCACCGGCTGATTGCCGATGTGGTTTGTTTCCCCGGTTGCCACATTAATCATCTGACGCCGCGCACGCTGGATATCGACCGGGTTCAGGCGCTGATGCCCGAATGCGGTATCGCGCCGAAAGCGTTAATAGAAGGCCCGCCGCGCCGCGATGTGCCGATTTTGCTGCGCCAGACCAGCTTTAAGGCCCTTGAAGAGCCGGTGATGTTTGCCGGGGAGCATCGAGGCACCCATACGGCGCGCTTTGGCGAAATAGAGCAGCGCGGCATCGCCTTGACGCCCAAGGGCCGCGCTCTGTACGACCGACTGCTTAGCGAGGCGGGGGTGGGCAAAGATAATCTTAACCATCAGCGTCATCTGCAGGAGGTGTTTAGCCCGTTCCCGGACAGCGAATTCCTGCTGCGTCAGCAGGGGCTGGCGTACTTTCGCTACCGCCTGACGCCCGCCGGCGAGGCGCACCGCCAGGCCTTTCGTCCGGGCGACGATCCGCAGCCGTTGATTGAGCGCGGCTGGGTTATCGCACAACCGATTATTTATGAAGACTTTTTACCGGTCAGCGCCGCCGGGATTTTTCAGTCTAACCTGGGTAACGAGATACAGGCCCGCAGCCACGGCAACGCCAGCCGCGAGGCCTTTGAGGAGGCGCTGGGCTGTGCGGTTTACGATGAGTTTGCCCTTTATCAGCAGGCGGAAGAGCGCAGTAAACGACGTTGCGGTCTGCTGTAAAATCAGTACTCTGCTGGCATGAGTCGTTAAAGGAAGCAGGCCATGCAGAATCCGTCTACCCCGCTGGTGAAAACCCGGCAGGGCACTCTATCCGGCACCTCGGAAGAGAACATTCATATCTGGCGCGGTATTCCCTATGCCGCGCCGCCCGTCGGCGATCTCCGCTGGCGCGCGCCGCAGCCTGCCGCCCGCTGGCAGGGCGTACGCCGGGCGGAGACTTTCTCGGCCTCCAGCTGGCAGGATATTGAATACTGTCGTGAACTCGGCGGCGGCGATCCCGGCAGCTTCTCCGAGGATTGCCTTTACCTTAACGTCTGGTCGCCCGCTTCGCGCGCGCAGCCGCTGCCGGTGATGGTCTGGCTGCACGGCGGCGGCTATACCATCGGCGCGGGAAGTTTACCGCCGTATGACGGCAAAGCCTTAGCCTCCCGTGACGTCGTCGTGGTGACCGTCAACTACCGGCTGGGGCACCTGGGCTTTTTTGCCCATCCGGCGCTGGAGGAAGAGGAGGGCGAGCGCATCTATAATTTCGCGCTGCTTGACCAAATTGCCGCCCTGCAATGGGTTCAGGAGAACATTCACGCTTTCGGCGGCGATGCGGCCAACGTCACCCTGTTCGGCGAGTCCGCCGGGGCGCGCAGCGTGCTGTCGCTCATGGTTTCGCCGAAATCCCGGGGACTGTTCCATAAAGCGATTATCCAGAGCGGCTATACCTTGCCGGATCTGCCGCGGGAAAAGGCGCTGGCCAAAGGGCAGCTTATCGCTGAGCACTTCGCTCTACCGCAGGCCAGCGCCGAACAGCTGCGGGCGATTCCGGCAGAGGCGTTCTGGTCGCTAACCGCGCCGCTGACCATCGGCCCGGCGCCGATCGTTGGCGATACCGTGCTGCCCCAGCCGATGCTGGAAACTTTTTTTAGCGGGCGTCAGCATCCGCTGCCGGTGATGATAGGTTCAAACAGCGATGAGGCCAGCGTTATGGCGGTGTTTGGCGTCGATATCGCCGGACAGATCCAGAAGCTTCGCCGCGAACGCCGCTTGGGTCTCGGACTGATTAAACTGCTGTATCCCGGCGTCAAAGGCGATGAAGCGCTGGGGCGCGAAGTCTGCCGCGATATGGCGTTCACCACTCTGGGCTACGTGGTGATGCAGGCGCAGCAGCGGGTAGGACAACCGTGCTGGCGCTACTGGTTTGACTACGTTGCCGAGGCGGAACATCAGACCTATCCGCACGGCGCATGGCACGGGAATGAAGTGGCATACGTTTTTGACAACCTCGATCTTGCCGAGCCGGTACGCCAGTATGCTAACGATCGCGACCGGACCTTTGCCGGCCAGGTCGCCGACTATTGGGCTAACTTCGCCCGCATGGCCGGTAACGGCTGCCACGATCTCCAGGGGCCGGTGCGCTGGCCCGCCAGCGTACGCGGTCGGGATCGTTTGTTGCGTATTGGCCTGCATAAACGCGCTGGTTTTAAGGTGGAAAACCGCTTTATGCGCGCGCGGCTGGCGCTGTTTCGTCGGGTGATGAAGCATCATGTGACCCTGGACTAACGTTGCCTGGAAGATGCCCTGAGCCGCTGCGCGTTCTGTCAGTGGGACGATGCGTCCCACTTTCGGCGGCTAATCCTCAGCCAGTGGTTACACTATGATCGGTGCTGTTAACCCTACATCCGCGGAACCGGGGTTCTGACGGAAAATGTGCTGCTGAAATGAGGATGAAATCATGGCCAAACCGTATGTTCGTCTGGATAAAAATGATGCCGCCGTGCTGCTGGTCGATCACCAGACCGGATTGCTCTCTCTCGTGCGCGATATCGATCCCGATAAATTCAAGAACAACGTCCTTGCCCTTGGCGACCTGGCGAAGTACTTCGCTCTGCCGACCATCTTAACCACCAGCTTCGAGAACGGTCCGAACGGTCCGCTGGTGCCGGAGTTAAAAGCGCAGTTTCCGGATGCGCCCTATATCGCGCGGCCGGGCAATATTAACGCCTGGGATAACGACGATTTTGTGAAGGCGGTGAAAGCGACGGGCAAGAAGCAGCTGATCATCGCCGGGGTGGTGACGGAAGTCTGCGTGGCATTTCCGGCGCTGTCGGCCATCGAAGAGGGCTTTGATGTCTTTGTCGTGACCGACGCTTCCGGTACCTTCAACCCCATTACCCGCGATGCCGCCTGGGATCGTATGTCGCAGGCTGGGGTGCAGCTGATGTCGTGGTTTGGCGTTGCCTGCGAACTACACCGCGACTGGCGGAATGATGTTGAAGGGCTAGGGACGCTGTTCTCTAACCATATCCCGGACTATCGCAACCTGATGACCAGTTTTAACCTTCTGCAGCAAAAATAGTCGCTCTCGCGGTCAGCGTTCGTCTGGCCGCTTCCCTTCAGGTTTCGCTGGCGCTGTATTTCGTATGAAGCGTCGCCGCCTGGCGGAATCATCGCCGCCCTGTGGATATCGGCAATTCGGTCTGGTCCGGTGGACATATTTTTTTCACGCATTTCTGCCGTCAACAATTGGATTATCAATCGTTTTTGTCTAGAGTGAGCGACATTCACGACGCATGGGTTTGTTACGTCGCGTCTCAATTCACATATGAAGAAGGATGCTCTCTCAGGCATGAACCGCAGACGTTTTCTCAAATCCTCCATGGCTGTTGCCGCCGTATGCGGAACGTCAGGAGTCGCCTCTCTATTCTCGAAAGCCGCATTCGCCGAGGACTCAGGAATTGCCGACGGTCAGACCCGTCGCTTTGACTACTCCGTACTCCAGTCGATGGCCCACGATCTTGCGCGTCAGCCCTGGGGCGGCGCGCCGCGCGATCTGCCGCCAACCCTGGCAAACCTGACCCCCCAGGCCTACAACAGCATTCAGTACGACGCTGCGCATTCGCTGTGGAATAATATTGAAGAGCGCAAGCTGGACATTCAGTTCTTCCACGTGGGGATGGGGTTCCGCCGCCGCGTGCGGATGTTCTCCCTGGATTCACAAACCCAGCAGGCGCGGGAAATTCACTTCCGCCCTGAGCTGTTTAAATATAATGACGCCGGCGTCGACACCAAACAGCTGGAAGGCCAGAGCGATCTCGGCTTTGCCGGATTCCGCGTATTTAAAGCGCCGGAGCTGGCGCGTCGCGATATCGTCGCCTTCCTCGGCGCGAGCTATTTCCGCGCGGTGGACAGCACGTATCAATACGGACTGTCAGCCCGCGGCCTGGCGATCGATACCTTTACCGATACGCCGGAAGAGTTCCCTGACTTCACCTCTTTCTGGTTTGAGACCGTTAAACCGGGGGCGACGGTATTTACCGTCTATGCGCTGCTCGACAGCCCAAGCGTCACCGGCGCCTATAAGTTCGTCGTGAACTGTCAGGAGACGCAGGTGATTATGGATGTGGAAAACCACATCTACGCGCGTAAAGACATCAAACAGCTGGGCATCGCGCCGATGACCAGTATGTTCAGCTGCGGCAATAACGAACGGCGGATGTGCGACACTATCCATCCGCAGATCCACGACTCCGACCGCCTGTCGATGTGGCTGGGCAACGGCGAATGGGTGTGCCGTCCGCTGAACAACCCGCAGAAGCTGCAGTTCAACGCTTTCCAGGATAAAAATCCGCGTGGTTTTGGCCTGCTGCAGCTGGACCGTGACTTCTCCCACTATCAGGACATTATGGGCTGGTATAACAAACGCCCAAGCCTGTGGGTGGAGCCGCGCAACCAGTGGGGCAAAGGGGCCGTCAACCTGATGGAGATCCCGACGACCGGCGAAACGCTGGACAATATCGTGTGCTTCTGGCAGCCGGAGAAACCGGTGAAGGCCGGGGATGAACTGGACTTCCGCTATCGTCTCTACTGGAGCGCGCAGCCGCCGGTCCGTTCGCCGCTGGCGCGGGTGCTGGCGACGCGTACCGGCATGGGCGGTTTCCCTGAAGGCTGGGCGCCGGGTGAGCATTACCCGGATAAATGGACCCGTCGTTTTGCCATTGATTTTGTCGGCGGAGACCTGAAGGCCGCTGCGCCAAGAGGCATCGAGCCGGTGATTACCCTGTCGAGCGGCGAAGCTAAGCAGATAGAGATTCTCTACGTGGAACCGTTTGATGGCTATCGTATCCAGTTTGACTGGTACCCGACCTCTGATTCGACCGATCCCGTCGAGATGCGCATGTTCCTGCGCTGTCAGGGGGAGGCGATCAGCGAAACCTGGCTGTATCAGTACTTCCCGCCAGCGCCGGATAAACGCAACTATGTCGATGACCGGGTCATGAAGTAATAGCCCGTCACTCCGCCCGCCGAGGTGACTCTGCGGGCGTTTCTCTTTTTATCAGACGATTAATCAGAGTGCGCCATGTCTGCCGAAAATACCGCTTCGATCGAACGCATTCCCGTCACCGCATCGCTCTCTCTGCGCGCGGTGGATGAGCGCTACGTGACGGAACTGCACCAATTGGTGATGAAAAACCAGCGCTGGCTCCAGCAATCGCTGAGCTGGCCCGCTGACGTGAGTCACGAAGACGAAACCCGCCGCCACGTGCAGGGCAACGTGATGCTGCACCAGCGCGGCTACGCCAAAATGTTTTTGCTCTTTCTGCAGGAAGAGATCGTCGGCGTGCTGTCGTTTAACCAGATTGAGCCGATCAATAAGACCGCCTACATCGGCTACTGGATTGATGAGAGCCATCAGGGGCAGGGGCTGCTCTCTCAGGCGCTACAGGCGCTGATGGACTCTTTTGCCCGCAGCGGGACGGTCCGACGCTTCGTCATTAAATGTCGGGTAGCAAACCAGAGAAGCAATCAGGTCGCCCTGCGTAACGGTTTCACCCTCGAAGGGTGTCTGAAGCAGGCCGAGTATCTGAACGGTTCGTATGATGACCAGAATATCTACGGGCGCATTATTGATTGTCGCTCTGAGCAGTTCCCGGGTCGCGGCTGACGCCTTACCCGGGCTACAGGCCGTCCGGACATGCAGCCCGGGCAAGGCGCGTTGAGCGCCGCCCCCGGGAACCAGAGCGCATAATAAACCACGCGTTAAAGAAAGCCGACGATGGGCGTGCGGGTAAAATGCTCGTCGCCGTTTATCACTTTCTCCCCGCGGATATAAATGGCGTCGCCCGCGCTGGCCTCAATTCGCGCCCGATCGCCGATCGTCACCTGATGTTCAATCACCACATCGCCGCAAATGACCGCATGGCCTTCAATTAACACGCTATCGTCAAGCAGGATCGGCCCGCCGCGCAGGTGCGCATGCCCGCCGACCATCACCCGATGCTTCAGCAGGCAATTTCCTTCGACCACCGCGTGCTCAGCCACCTGTGAACTGTAGCGCAGGGTGGGGATGGCGTCCTCTTCACGACCGGCGATAATCTTCGCGTTCCCGTATACCCTGGCGTTATCGCAGACCCAGACGTCGTTCTCATCGTTGCCTTCCAGCCGCGCCTGGTCGAAGATTTCCGCCCGATGCTCAACAAACGCGTGTTCGACAAAGGCGTCGCCGTAAATTTGCGCCTGGTGAACGATTCGCGATGCGCTGACCGTCGCCCGCTGATAAATGCGCAGGATTTTATCATTGTCGGCGGTCAGGCCTCGGGCGGCGATAATATGACAATGGGGGAGGATGCGCGCATTGTCGGCCAGGTGACAATAACCGCGAATCTGCGAATGCGAAGCGGTGACGTTGTCACTTAATCGCGCACAGTGGCTAACGTGTACGCTATCCAGTCGGGCATTATCGCTAACGATCGCCCCCATGCTGATAATGCACTCGCCGGTTAAGCGCGCGTTGCCCTCGATTTTCGCACCGGCAAAAACGGCGCTATTGGCGTCATAAATCCAGCACTCGCCGTCGTGGCTCAGGGCGGCCTCATCATCGATCCAGCCGCCTTCGTCGCCGGTTTTCACATCGGCGAAATCTCGCAAGGCGACAATTTGCCGCAGATTAACGCTATGTTTAATGCCGTCTGTCTGGTAGTGAAACGGGCGAACCTGTTCGCTGAGGGAATATTTGCGCATCGGCCTTACTCATTACATATGGTTAACATAAACATAGCAAAAAACGCCGTAGCGCGTTTTTGAAGGTTCTTTTAGAATGCAACTTAAGATAAATTGAAAGTTTAAACAAAATGAATAAAAAGCAGGGCGCGAGCCGGGTGCTGAATCTTCCGGCGGGCTATTTTGGTATGGTTCTGGGTCTTATCGGCATGGGCTTCGCCTGGCGCTACGCCAGCACGATCTGGCCGGTGAGCCGGATCGTCGGCGACGGTCTGGTGGTCGCGGCGACGGTTGTCTGGGTGCTGCTGGCGCTGGCGTTTATCGGCCGGGCAGTCCGTTTCCCGCACAGCGTACTACAGGAGATGCGCCATCCGGTCGCCAGCAGTTTTGTCAGCCTGTTTCCGGCCACCACGATGCTGGTCGCTATCGGTTTCGTACCCTGGCTGCGTCCGCTGTCTCTGGTGTTATTCAGCATTGGCGTAGTATTGCAACTGAGCTACGCGGCCTGGCAGAGCGCCGGGCTATGGCGGGGGAGCCATCCCAGCGAGGCGACCACCCCGGGCCTCTATCTGCCGACGGTGGCAAACAACTTTATCAGCGCTATGGCCTGCGGCGCGCTGGGCTTTACCGACGCCGGGCTGGTGTTTCTCGGCGCCGGCTTATTCTCCTGGCTTAGCCTTGAACCGGTGATTCTGCAACGCCTGCGCAGCGACGGCGAACTGCCGATGGCCATACGCACCTCGCTCGGCATTCAGCTGGCTCCGGCGCTGGTGGCGTGCAGCGCCTGGCTGAGCGTGAACGGCGGCGAGGCGGATACCTTTGCTAAGCTGCTGTTCGGCTATGGTCTGCTCCAGCTGCTGTTTATGCTGCGTCTGATGCCGTGGTACCTGCGCCAGCCGTTTAACGCCTCGTTCTGGAGCTTCTCGTTCGGCGTTTCCGCGCTGGCGACCACCGGCCTGCATCTCGGTCATCAGCATCCGGACGGCTTTTTCCACATCCTCGCGCTCCCGCTGTTTCTCTTTACCAATCTGATCGTTGGGCTGCTGCTGATTCGTACCTTCCTGCTGCTGATGCGCGGTAAACTGCTGATTCGCGTCGAACGCGACACGTTATTAAAAAACAAGGATTAACCATGACTCTTCGCGACGAAAATTACTTCACCGACAAATACGGAATGACCCGCACCCACTCCGAGGTGCTGCACGCCGCCACGCTGATCGCGCCGGGCAAGGCGCTGGATCTGGGCTGCGGCAACGGGCGCAATAGCCTCTACCTGGCGGCCAACGGGTTTGACGTTACCGCGTGGGATAAAAATCCGGCCAGCATCAGCAATCTTGAACGTATTCGTCAGGCGGAAGGGCTGGAGAATCTGCGGACGGCGATTAAGGACCTTAACGCCCTCAGCTTTGACGGCGAGTATGACTTTATTCTTTCGACCGTGGTGATGATGTTCCTGGAAGCGAAGACTATACCGGGTCTGATTGCCAACATGCAGCGCTGCACCCGTCCCGGCGGCTACAATCTGATTGTTGCGGCTATGGATACCGACGATTTTCCGTGCACCGTTGGTTTCCCGTTCGCGTTTAAACCGGAAGAACTGCGCAACTATTATGCAGGCTGGGCGTTGCTCAAATATAACGAAGACGTCGGTGAACTCCACCGCACCGACGCCAGCGGTAAGCGGATTAAGCTGCGTTTCGCCACGATGCTGGCGCGCAAGCCGGCTTAACGCGCCGCTAACAGGCAGAGCTGTAGCGCGGTCTGATAAGAGGCCTCAAAGGCGCGCAGCGGCAGAAACTCAAATTTTGAGTGGAAGTTGTGCGCGCCGGTAAAGAAATTGGGCGTTAATATGCCTTTTGCCGACAGGGCCGCGCCGTCGGTGCCGCCGCGCATCGGCGTCGGTTTTGGCGTGATGCCCAAGCTTTCCATCGCTTCAAATAGCAGGTCAATCGCGCGGCGGTCTTCGCCAACGGCGTTGCTGATATTGCTGTAAATATCGCTCACCTGGTATTCCACATTGCCCGTGGGATACTGCGCGGCGATTTTCTGCGCCACCTCGCCAATCTGCTGCTTACGGCGAGTAAAGCTTTCAAGGTCGAAATCGCGAATGCTGGCCTGCAGCAGGGTGCTGTTCTGATCGCCCTGGATGCCGTTAAACCACACGTAGCCCTCACGTCCGGCGGTATGCTCCGGCGTTTGCTGGCGATCGAAATGGCTCATGTAATCGGTGGCCATCAGCAGCGGATTCACCAGCACCCCTTTTGACGACATCGGGTGGGCGGTCACGCCGGTAAAGCGAATTTCCGCGGCGGCGGCGTTAAAGTTCTCATAGACGATCTCCCCGAGCTCGCAGCAGTCGATGGTCCAGGCAAAATCGACGGCAAAACGCGAGAGATCCAGCGCTTTCGCACCGCGCAGGCCCACTTCCTCATCCGGCACAAACGCCACCACGATATCGCCGTGGCGGTGCTCTGGCGTCAGGTTCTCCAGTACCGTCATCACTACCGTCACGGCGGATTTGTTATCCGCCCCGAGCACGCTGGTACCGTCGCTAAAAATAATCTCTTCATCGGGATAAGCGAGGATTTCGGGATGCTCAGCGACGCGCAGCCAGATCTCTTTTTCTCTGTTCAAACAGAGGTCTTCACCAGTAAAACGCAGGATTTGTGGATGAATATCCGGCGACAGCCCGACGTCAACGGTATCGATATGGGTAATAAAGCCAATCCGCGGCGCGTCTGCGACATTGCCTCTTTTCACCGCCGTGACGGTAGCGTGCTCGTCGATCACAATCTCATCCAGCCCCAGCTGGCGTAGCTCATCCGCAAGGGCCCGCGCCATCGCGTGTTGCCCGGCGGTGGTGGGCAAAGTCGCGGCTCGCGGGTCGCTTTGGCTGGTGATCGCCAGGTAGCGAAAGAAGCGTTGGGTTAATTGACTGGCCAGGGCTGATGACATAGTGATTCCTTCTTTATTCGAGTTTTCAGGTGTTTGCAATCAGTCTTTAGTGTTATGTATGGAAGGGAAAACAACAAGCTATTCATTAGCTGACAAATTAAAAAGGAAAACCTATGCAACGCAGATTCACGACGCTTGCTCTGGCGTTAGCGGCCCTGACGGCCAGCTCGGCCATTAGCGCAAAAACGCTGGTCTACTGTTCAGAAGGGTCGCCGGAAAATTTTAACCCTCAACTCTACACCTCCGGGACCAGCGTGGACGCCAGCGCGGTGCCCGTTTATAACCGGCTGGTCGATTTTAAATCCGGCACCACGGAACTGGTGCCGAGCCTCGCCGAAAGCTGGGAAGTCAGCGAAGATGGCAAAGTTTATACTTTCCATTTACGCAAAGGCGTTAAATTCCAGAGCAATAAATATTTTAAACCCAGCCGAGATTTTAATGCCGATGACGTTATTTTTTCGTTTATGCGGCAAAAGGATCCTCAACACCCTTATCACAATATCTCCAGCGGTAATTATTCTAATTTTGAGAGCCTGGAATTTGGCCAGTTAATTACCGCAATTGATAAGCCCGATGAATATACGGTGCGTTTCACGCTGGCCCATGCCGAAGCGCCATTTGTCGCCGATCTTGCCTGGTATTTCGCCTCTATTTTATCAGCGGAATATGCCGATGCGATGTTAAAAGCCGGTACGCCAGAGCGCGTGGATATGGATCCGATTGGCACCGGTCCTTTCAAACTCGCTCAATATCAAAAAGATTCCCGTATTCTTTTCACCGCGTTCCCGGAATACTGGCAGGGGAAGGCGCATATTGATCGTCTCATCTTTAGCATCACGCCGGATGCCTCGGTACGTTACGCCAAACTGGAGAAAAATGAGTGTCAGGTGATGCCGTTCCCCAATCCGGCCGATCTGCCGCGAATGAAAGAGAACAAGGCGATCAACCTGATGAGCAAAGCGGGCCTTAACACCGGCTTTCTTGCTTTTAACACCCAAAAAGCGCCGCTGGACAACGTTAAGGTGCGCCAGGCCTTAGCGATGGCGATTAATAAACCGGCGATCATTGAAGCGGTGTTCCACGGTACCGGTACGGCGGCGAAAAACCTGCTGCCGCCGGGCGTATGGAGCGCGAATAGCCAGCTTAAGGATTATGAATACGACCCGCAGAAGGCCAAAGCGCTGCTGGCGGAGTCAGGCGTTGCGGGGCCAATTAGCATCGATCTGTGGGCAATGCCGGTGCAGCGGCCCTATAATCCGAACGCCAAACGTATGGCCGAGATGATTCAGGCCGACTGGGCGAAAATCGGCGTGCAAACTAAAATCACAACCTATGAGTGGGGTGAATACTTAAAGCGGGTGAAGGATGGCGAACATCAGGCGGCGCTGATGGGCTGGACCACCGCCACCGGTGACCCGGATAACTTCTTTGGCCCATTATTTACCTGCCAGTCGGCGAATGGCGGGTCTAACTCGGCAAAATGGTGCTATCAGCCGTTTGATAAAATTATTGCCGAAGCAAAATCGATAACCGATCGCCAAAAACGCGAAGCGCTCTATCTTCAGGCGCAGCAGATGATGCATGACCAGATGCCGGCCGTGATGATTGCCCACTCAACAATATTCGAACCGGTACGTAAAAACGTCTCCGGTTATGAAATTGATCCCTTTGGCAAGCATATTTTTTATCAGGTTGATATTAAATAAACAGCTAAAGACAACCCGCCAGCAACGGCGGGTTTATTTTATTGTGCTACTTGACGTAGCACCACTTTTGCCACAAAACTTACCCCTGTTATTTGCTATAACTCTTACCAAAAATGGTATTCACAGGGATTAACCTATATGCGAACTCAGTTATTTTTTAAAGTCGCCGCGCTCGCTGGCCTGTTAGCATTGGCCGGCTGCTCATCAAAAATCGCTAAGCCGGAACAATATTCGGGATTTTTAAAAGATTACTCTAACTTAAAAGAAACCACCTCGGCGTCCGGCAAACCGGAACTGCGCTGGATTTCTCCGGATTACAATCCGAGCAACTATGACAACGTTGTTTATAATCCAATCACCTACTACCCGGTACCGAAACCGACCACTCAGGTGGGCGAGAAGGCGCTCAGCGACATCCTGAATTACACCAATAAAGAGATGAAACAGGCGATTTCCGAGCGTAAACCGCTGGCCACCACCGCAGGTAAGCGCAGCCTGATCTTCCGCGGCGCCATCACCGGCGTGGATTCCAGCAAAGAAGGCCTGCAGTTCTACGAAGTGATCCCGGTCGCGATGATTATCGCCGGTACCCAGGCGGCTACCGGTCACCGTACTATGGATACCAACCTGTACTTCGAAGGTGAACTGATTGATGCGGCGACCAAAAAGCCGGTCATCAAAGTGGTCCGTAAAGGCGAAGGTAAAAACTTGTCCAACGAAAATACGCCGCTCACCGTCGAGACGCTGAAGCAGGTGATTGACGATATGGCGATTGACGCGGTGAAATTCGATCCGAATAACCGCTAAGCAAGGGGCGTCGTCAAGTAAAGGCGCTATTCGTTGATAGCGCCTTTTTTATTGGCTTACCCTCAGCCTCAACGCAGCGTCCACGCCGTTACGAGCGAACCTGGGCCGGCCTGCGACGTAGCAGCCACTGCTCCGGACGCGCAAACATCACCAGATTTCCCACCAGGATCAGCGCCAGCCCGGCCACGGCGTTACTATGCCAGACGTAGCCTTCATAAAAGGTGGAAATCGTCAGGGCGACGAGCGGAAACAGCAGGGTGCTGTATGCCGCTTTCCCTGCGCCGATGCGCCCCACCAGGGTGAAGTAGGCGCCAAAAGCTATCACCGAGCCAAAAACGGCCAGATACAGTAGCGCTCCCATATAGCTCAGCGTCCACTGCGGGGCAAAATTATCACCACGTATCAGGGCGATAGCGCCCATGACCAGGGTGCCGTAAAGCATGGCCCAGCTGTTGGTGGTCAAGGTCTCCAGGCCGCGGCGCTGGTGGCGGATGCTGAGCATATTGCCGAGTGAAAAGCCATAGGTTCCCAGCGCGCTGAGGGTGATACCCAGCAGCAGCGAGGCGTTCAGGCCGCTGGCCCATAAATCATCCCAGAATAGCGTCACGATCCCCGCCAGGCCCAGCGCGGCGGCCAGCCAGAAACGCCCAGGAGGCTGCTGGCGATAGAAGAGAAAGCTGTTGATCGCGTTAAACAGCACCGCCATAGAGAATATCACCGACTCAAGGCCGGTATTGATATACGCGGCGGCGGTATAGAAACACCAGAAATTAAAACAGAAGACGCAGCAGCCCTGCAGCAGACAGAAGACATGGTCGCGCGCGGCCAACGGGCGCAGGCGGCGGGTAACCAGCAAAATGGTCAGCATCGCGACGCTGGCGACGGCAAAACGCCAGAAAATGGACACCGGCGCGGCAACCGGCCCCTGCTGTAAAAAGATAGCAATCCATGTCGTGCCCCAGATAACCACGACCAACCCGTAGAGTAATGCGTTCAAAATGTCTCTCCTGTGAGTGTTGTCGCGATCATTCTGCGGCCTGGCACCGCGCGGCGCTGTCATCTGCTTGTTGCCGACTTGCAAATTCTTGCGCTTATTTTTAGCCAGCGGCGGGGGAATGCTGGTATCTGCCAGCGACTCTTCATAGACTAGAGATCTGCGGAATCAGAAGTGTGAAGGGCTATGGCTTACGGGACTTTCGAAACATTGCGTCAAAAAAATGCCGTGCTGCGCGAGACGGTGAAGCTCAACTCCGGTATTCAGCTGGCGGCATGGTATAACAATCTTGATACTATTACGGTACAAAGCGACCACCATACCCTGAGTCTGTATATTGCCGATGGCTACGAAAGTTACCAAAAAACGCCCCACGGCTGGAAAAACGGCGGCGGGCCGGACCGTTTCTGCTTGATGCCAAAAGGCGATGAGAGCACCTGGGATATCCGCGGCGATCTCTCTTTTGTACATCTTTACTGCACCGATGAACACCTGCGCCGGGTAGGCGAGCAGATTTGGGATCGCAGCCCGGCCTCGTTCACGCTGCAGGAAAAAACGTTCTCCAGCGATGACAAAATCACCGCTGTCTATCGCCAGTTTCTTCTCGACAACGACTGGCAGCAGCAGGCGAATCAGCTGACGTTGAGTTCGGCCAGCACGCTGCTGCTCACTCACCTGATTCAGCACTATTCGAACGTCCAGTGGCGTCTACCGACGGTGACCGGCGGGTTGGCGCCGCACGTCTTGCGCAATCTGCTGGCATGGATTGAGGAGCATCTGGATCGGCCGCTCACTCTCGCCGATCTGGCGCAGGAAGCGGCGCTGAGCGAATACCATTTTGCGCGGATGTTTCGCCAGTCGATGAAGATGGCGCCGCATCAGTACGTGATGCAGCGCCGGATGGTGAAAGCGCAGGAGTTGATTTACTGCAGCCAGATGTCGTTAACCGATATTGCGATGGCCTGCGGGTTTAGTACGGCCAGCCACTTTAGTAACCGGGTGAAAAGCGCCACCGGCCTGACGCCATCGCAGCTACGCGCGGCGCAGCGTTGAGAGCAAAACGTAGCTGACGCCGCCGAGAGCCAGTCCCCAAAATGCAGAACCGACACCGCCCAGCGTCACGCCGCTGGCGGTGACCAGAAAAGTCACCACCGCCGCATCGCGCTCACTCTCCTGATTCAACGCCTGAAACAGACTGCCGCTGATGGTACCGAGCAGCGCCAGCCCGGCAAGCATCTGGATCCACGCCATCGGCAGCGCCGACATCAGCGAGGTGATAGAGCCGCCAAATATCCCCGCCAACAGGTAAAAAACGCCCGCCGCCGCTGCCGCGAGCCAGCGCTTTTGCGGGTCCGGATGGGCTTCCGGGCTCTGGCAAATCGCAGCCGTTATCGCGGCGATGCAGATCGAGTAGACGCCAAAGGGCGACAGCAGCAGCGCCAGGCCGCCGGTGGCGACAATCAGCGGCGAAACCGGGACCCGGTAGCCCGAGGCCTGAAGGGTGGCGAATCCGGGGGCGTTTTGCGACGCCATGGTGACGAGGAAAAACGGCACGCCGACGCTGAGCAACAGCGCTGGCGTAAATTCAGGCGCAATCCAGGACGGAGCGACGAAGCTGAAAGCTATTTGTGACGTTGTCACTTCTCCGCTAAACCCGGCTACCGCGCCGCCTGCCAGCAGGGCGGCCACCACCGCGAAGCGGGGAAGCCAGACTTTGCACAGCAACCAGACGGCGAACATACTGCCGCAGAGCAGCAAATTTCCCTGCAGGCTGGCGAAAGCCTGCATGCCGAAGCGCAGCAAAATCCCGGCCAGCATCGCCGCCGCCAGCGAATGAGGGATGATTTTCATTAGCCTGGCAAAGATGCCGGTGACGCCGCAAAGCACGATTAAGGCGTTGGCAAAAATAAAGACGCCAACCGCCTGGGAGAGTGTGACCCCCTGCAGGCCGGTGACCAGCAGCGCGGCGCCTGGCGTCGACCACGCGGTCAGGATGGGCACCTTCCGCCACAGGGTGAGCGCCAGCGTACTGACGCCCATCCCCAGGCCTAAGGCGGTCATCCAGCCCGCGATTTGCGAAGCATCGGCGCCCGCTGCCGCCGCGGCCTGCCAGATGATCGCCGCGGAGCTGGCGTAGCCGACCAGTACGGCAACGAAGCCGGCCAGCAGGGTCGGGAAAGGGAGAGTAAAAGAGCGCATGGTTGTGCCTTGTGCGTTATAACGGTCGATGTAATTTAGCATTGTGCGCTATAGCGCACAACCGGCTTTGTTTGGGTTCTGCGCTGGGGACGGCGGGGTGGGACAGAACAAGCGAGGCTATCCGATCTTGACATTACCGAGCGAAACGCAATAGATATCTCTGCAAATCAATCACCAGGGAAACAAGCCACCATGGTTACGACCAGAACAGCGAAGGAGGTCGATGCGCCCGGCCTGCTCGTGCTTTTTCAACAGCTCGGCTATTCGGTAGATTTAGACAACCTGCAATCCTCATTACGGGAATATAATCCCTGCCGCTACGCGTTGATTGCCGAGGTAAAAGAACGCTTATCCGGGGTGATTGTGGTGAACCTGATTGAACCGATGCATGAAAAAGGACGCTGGGGGCTAATTTCGGCGCTGGTGATTGATGAGTCGTGCCGGGGCATGGGAGTGGGGCGAATATTACTGGCTGAAGCCGAACGGATCGCTGCCGCCAGCGGTTGTAGCCAAATTGAACTCTCCAGCAGCGAACGACGAGAACAGGCGCATAAGTTTTATCAGAACAACGGCTATAAAGAAGTCAGAAAACGCTTTTTAAAATCGCTTATCTCATGAAAGCCAGAAGGGTTGTGAAAACGCCTACTCGGTTAGCCCCTGTAGAATCAGACGAATGCGCGTATAATTCCCGCAGAGATGATTGGGAGGTTGAATGGATATTGCGCAACACCTGTCGGCAACGTTAAAAACGCAGCGTCAGCTGCGCGGCTGGAGCCTGTCGCGCCTGGCGGAAGAGACCGGCGTGTCGAAGGCGATGCTGGGCCAGATTGAACGCAACGAATCGAGTCCGACGGTGGCGACGTTATGGAAAATCGCCACCGGGCTTAACGTGCCGTTTTCCGCCTTTATCGTTGCCGATGACGCCGTCGAACCGACGGCTTTTGATCCCCAGCAGCAGGCCATGGTGGTGACGCCGCTCTTCCCGTGGGACCCGGTGCTGCGTTTCGACCACTTCTCCATTACCCTTGCCCCCGGCGCGCTGAGCGAGTCAACGCCACATGAGCAAGGGGTTATCGAACATGTGGTGGTGATTAGCGGCGTGCTGGATCTTTGCCTGCAGGGGGCGTGGCTGACGCTGCAGCCCGGTGAAGGGCGGCGCTTCGCCGGCGATTTAGCGCACGCCTATCGCAATAGCGGGGCGCAGACCGCCCATTTCCATTCGCTGATCCACTATCCGAAAGAGAAATAAAAAAGCCGCGAGCAAACTCGCGGCCAGGCAAATGACTGAGACAGCAAATCACAACGTGACGAGGAAAATCCGGAATACGTGATGACTCTATCCTCAGGCGCTTTTTCTGGGAAATATCTTTTCCTTCAATGCTTTGCTAAAAACTGAAAATTCCTCCCGCCGCGGCGATGGAAAATGTTTTGGTCTGTGCCCAGTTCTGACTACAATAGCCGCCATTTCGACCCCCTATAATGGATAACGACGAGCGTATGCGCCTGCAAAACCATCATCTTGAACTACTGAGTCCCGCCCGCGATGCCGGGATCGCCCGTGAAGCGATTTTACACGGCGCGGATGCGGTCTATATCGGCGGGCCGGGCTTTGGCGCGCGCCACAACGCCAGCAATAGCCTGAGCGATATCGCCGACCTGGTACCGTTTGCCCATCGCTACGGCGCGAAAGTGTTCGTGACCCTGAACACTATTCTTCATGATGATGAACTGGAACCGGCGCAGCGCCTGATAACCGACCTGTATGAAACCGGCGTGGACGCGCTGATTGTCCAGGACATGGGGGTGATGGAGCTGGATATTCCGCCGATAGAGCTGCACGCCAGCACCCAGTGCGATATCCGCAGCGTCGAGAAAGCGAAGTTTCTCTCTGACGTCGGCTTCAGCCAAATCGTGCTTGCCCGCGAGCTGAATCTTCAGCAGATCAAAGCGATTTACGATAATACCGACGCGACCATTGAATTCTTTATCCACGGCGCGCTGTGCGTGGCCTATTCCGGGCAGTGCAATATTTCCCATGCCCAGACCGGGCGCAGCGCCAACCGCGGCGACTGCTCGCAGGCCTGCCGTCTGCCCTATACCCTGAAAGATGACCAGGGCCGCGTGGTGGCGTACGAAAAGCATCTGCTGTCGATGAAGGACAACGATCAGACCGCCAACCTGGCCGCGCTGATCGATGCCGGGGTGCGCTCCTTCAAGATTGAAGGCCGCTACAAAGATATGAGCTATGTGAAGAACATCACCGCGCACTATCGCCAGATGCTCGACGCCATTATTGACGATCGCGGCGACCTGGCCCGCGCCTCGTCGGGGCGGACCGAACACTTCTTTGTCCCGTCGACGGACAAGACCTTCCATCGCGGCAGCACCGACTATTTTGTCAATGCGCGCAAAGGCGACATTGGGGCTTTTGATTCACCGAAGTTTATTGGCCTGCCGGTGGGTGAAGTCCTGAAAGTCGGCAAAGATTTTCTCGACGTTGAAGTGAGCGAAGCGCTGACCAACGGCGATGGCCTGAACGTGATGATTAAACGTGAAATCGTCGGCTTTCGCGCCAACACGGTGGAGAAAACCGGCGAAAATCGCTATCGCGTATGGCCGAATGAGATGCCCGCGGATTTATACAAAGTGCGTCCGCACCAGCCGTTAAACCGCAACCTCGATCATAACTGGCAGCAGGCGCTGCTGAAAACCTCCAGCGAGCGCCGCATCGCCGTCGATATCGAGCTGAGCGGCTGGCAGGAGCAGCTGGTCCTGACGATGACCAGCGAAGAGGGCGTCAGCGTCACCCACACGCTGGACGGCGAGTTTGCCGAGGCGACCCAGGCGGAGAAAGCGCTGGCGAACCTGCGCGATGGCGTGGCGAAGCTTGGCCAGACCCTTTACTATTCGCGCAAGGTCGAGATTAACCTGCCGGGCGCGCTGTTTGTGCCAAACAGCCTGCTCAACCAGCTGCGCCGTGAAACGGCTGAAATGCTCGATGATGCCCGTCTGAAGGCCGTGGCGCGCGGCAGCCGCAAGCCGGTTTCCGTTCCGCCGCCGGTCTATCCGGAAACGCATCTGTCGTTTCTGGCTAACGTTTACAACCACAAAGCGCGCGAGTTTTATCAACGTTACGGCGTACAGCTGATCGACGCCGCCTATGAAGCCCACGAAGAGAAGGGCGATGTGCCGGTGATGATTACCAAGCACTGCCTGCGCTTTGCCTTCAACCTGTGTCCGAAACAGGCCAAAGGCTCGATAAAGAGCTGGAAAGCGACGCCGATGCAGCTTATCCACGGTGATGAAGTGCTGACGCTGAAGTTCGATTGCCGTCCGTGCGAAATGCACGTGGTTGGTAAGATAAAAAATCATATTCTGAAAATGCCGCTGCCGGGCAGCATCGTGGCGTCCGTGAGCCCCGATGAGCTGATGAAAACGCTGCCGAAACGCAAGGGCGCCTGATAACGAAATCGCTACTGGTAGTGATGCATTTTCGGTTTTCGCGCATTCTGCCAGCGGTGATGTTCGCGCAGGTCGGAGGCGGCTTCTTCCGCCTGGCTGCGCAGTTCATCGCTATCGGCCTCGTGCTGTAACTGCTGTTCGAGACTCTGTACCGGGAAGAAATCGTGCCCTTGTTTGCGGGCCAGCACGTGCCCGGAAAACAGGGCGCATACCAGCAGTAACGTCGAAACGCTTCTCCTGAACATCTCTTTTTCCATGCTATCGGCGAATGGGGTTACTATGCCCGGAATGGGTTGAGTTTATCTCTGCGGTTATCAAAGAAGAGAAAAGCCTTTGTCAGCGGCAGCTGACGGAGGGCGAAAAAAAGCCCGACGGCGTGCCGTCGGGCCGAACTCACAACGATACGCGCGCGATCACGATTTCAATCCGGCGGCCGTCATCAGCAGCCGAAATCCCATGCTCACCGCCGCCAGCGCCAGCACGCTGCCTCCCCATAGGGCGACCATCCATAATGTCCGCTTAAGCCATACTCGTTGCATCAGTGATACCCCTCGCCGTGTTGAACTTTGCCGCGAAAAACGTAGTAGCTCCAGAAGGTATAGCCGAGGATCACCGGCAGAATCAGCAGCGCGCCGACCAGCATAAAGCCCTGACTTTGCGGCGGCGCGGCGGCCTGCCAGAGGGTAATGCCCGGCGGAATAATATGCGGCCAGATACTGATCCCCAGTCCGCTAAAGCCGAGAAAGATCAGCCCCAGCGTAAGAACGAACGGTAGCAGGTGGCTGGCGCTGTTGCGAAGCGCTCGCCATAGCCAGGCGCTTATCGCCGCGACCAGCAGAGGCACCGGCAGCAGGAAGAACAGGTTAGGCAAGCTAAACCAGCGCTCGGCGATGGCCGGCTGCGCCAGCGGCGTCCAGATACTGATGGCGACGATTGCCGCCAGCAGCGCCAGCAGCAAACCGCGCGCGGTGACGCGCATATTGTGGTGCAGCGCATTCTCGCTCTTCATCACCAGCCAGCTGGCCCCCAGTAGCGCATAGGCAATGCACAACCCCAGGCCGCAGAACAGGGTAAACGGCGTCAACCAGTCAAACATTCCGCCGCTGAAGCTGCGGCCGCTGACCGCGAAGCCGTTGATCACCGCCCCGACGACCATCCCCTGGGTGAAGGTGGCCAGAATCGACCCGCCCATAAAGGCGCGATCCCAGAACGGGCGGTGCGATGGCGTCGCGTTAAAGCGGAATTCAAAGGCGACGCCGCGGAAAATAAGCCCGATCAGCATCAGGGTGAGCGGGATCGCCAGCGCGTCGATAATCACCGCATAGGCCAGCGGAAACGCGCCGAACAGGCCCGCGCCGCCGAGTACCAGCCAGGTCTCGTTGCCATCCCAGACCGGCGCGACGCTGTTCACCATGACGTCGCGGTCGGAAGCGTCCCGCGTGGTAGCAAATAAAATGCCGATGCCCAGATCGAAGCCGTCCATCACGATATACATCAGGGTGGCGAAGACGATAATCACAAACCAAATAACCGATAAATCGATACCCATTACCAGGACTCCTTCTGCTGTGCATGATCGGTAGCGGCGGAAAGGGGGCGCGCTGGCGTCCCTGACGCGGGCGGCTGCGCTTCCTGCGGCCCTTTGCGAATCAGACGCAGCATATAGCTATAGCCGACGCCGAATACCGAACCGTAGACGACGATAAACGTCAGCAGACTGATCGACATATGCAGGTCGCCGTGCGCCGAGACGGCATCCGCGGTGCGTTGTACCCCGTAGACAACCCACGGCTGGCGGCCCACCTCGGTGGTCACCCAGCCCGCGAGGATAGCGATAAGTCCCGATGGCCCCATCCACAGCGCAAAGCGTAAAAAGGGTCTGGAACGATACAGGCGGCCGTGATAGCGCAGCCACAGCGCCAGCGCGCCGAGCAGGATCATCAGCATCCCTAGCCCGGCCATCAGGCGGAAGGACCAGAATACGATGGTGGCGTTAGGCCGATCTTCCGCGGCGAACTCCTTCAGCGCGGGCACCTGTTTATCCAGGCTGTGGGTGAGGATCAGGCTGCCGAGGACCGGGATTTCCAGACCATAGCGGGTACGCTCCTGCTGCATATCCGGCCAGCCGAACAGCAGCAGCGGGGTGGGCTCACCGGGGATATTTTCCCAGTGGCCTTCAATCGCCGCGATCTTCGCCGGCTGGTGCTTGAGCGTATTCAGCCCGTGCATATCGCCAATCATGGCCTGAATGGGGGCGACAATCAGCGTCATCCACAGCGCCATGGAGAACATCGCGCGAACGGCGGGCGTATTGTTGCCCCGCAGCAGGTGCCAGGCTGCCGAGGCGCCGACGAACAGCGCGCTGCTGAGAAAGGCCGCCACCGACATATGCAGCAGGCGGTAGGGGAATGACGGGTTAAAGATCACCGCGAACCAGTCCACCGGCACCACCTGGCCATTGACGATCTCAAACCCCTGCGGCGTTTGCATCCAGCTATTGGAGGCGAGGATCCAGAAGGTGGAGATAATCGTCCCCAGCGCGACCATACAGGTGGCGAAGAAGTGCAGGCCCGGCCCGACGCGGTTCCAGCCGAATAGCATGACGCCGAGGAATCCGGCTTCCAGGAAGAAGGCGGTCAGGACTTCATAGGTCAGCAGCGGGCCGGTAATGCTCCCGGCAAACTCGGAGAACCCGCTCCAGTTGGTGCCAAACTGGTAGGCCATCACCAGGCCGGAGACCACCCCCATACCGAAGTTGACGGCGAATATTTTCGACCAGAAGTGGTACAGCGAGCGCCAGGTCGGGTTTTTCGTTTTTAACCATAAGCCTTCGAGTACCGCCAGGTAGCTGGCTAATCCGATGGTAATGGCGGGGAAGATAATATGAAATGACACGGTGAAAGCGAACTGGATCCGCGCCAGGTGAAATGCATCAAGACCGAACATGCAGAGCTCCGCAACAAAATTGATTCAGCGCAATTCTAGGCTTCGTTGATAACGGGTTGCAGGAACAGAAACGCTGTTTTTCCCTATAACAGTTGGGGTCTGTTATGACATTTTGGCAAAACGCAGAATGGCGCTCTCCCGGCCTGCGCTGCGCTTAGCCGGGCTACGGGCTCGCCGTCTGCGGGGCGGTAACCCGGACAGGCGCGTCAGCGCCGCCTCCGGGAATGTGTTATTTCACTACACACCATAACAGTTTTTATAAACCACCATCATTTCTCATCTGATATATTATTGACCCTACGAATCGCAACACGGATCGACTAATGAAAAAGTACCAGCGGCTGGCGCAGCAGATTACCGAACAGATCGCGCTTGGGGTGTGGTTACCCGGCGACAGGCTGCCCTCGCTGCGCGAACAGGTGGTAAGCAGCGGAATGAGTTTTATGACCGTCAGCCACGCCTATCAGCTGCTGGAGAGCCAGGGACGTATCATCGCCCGCCCGCAGTCCGGCTATTATGTCGCGCCGCAGCCCACTAAACCGCGTCAGCCCGCTCCGCCTGCGCAGGTAACGCGTGATGAGGCGGTGGATATCAATACCTACATTTTCGAGGTGCTGCAGGCCAGCCGTCAGGCATCGATGCTGCCCTTTGCCTCCGCGTTTCCCGACCCGCGCCTGTTCCCGCTGCCGCAGCTCAACCGATCGCTGGCGCAGGTGAGCAAAACCGCTACCGCCATGAGCGTGATTGAAAATCTGCCGCCGGGGAATGATGAACTTCGCCACGCCATTGCCCGACGCTACGCGCTGCAGGGAATGAATATCTCGCCGGATGAAATCGTCATTACCGCCGGGGCGCTGGAGGCGTTAAACCTTAGCCTGCAGGCCGTCACCGAACCCGGCGATTGGGTGGTGGTGGAAAACCCCTGCTTCTACGGGGCGCTGCAGGCGCTGGAGAGGCTGCGCCTCAAGGCGCTGTCGGTGGCGACCGACGTCAAAGAGGGGATTGATCTCGACGCGCTGGAGCAGGCATTGCAGAACTATCCGGTTAAAGCCTGCTGGCTGATGACCAACGGGCAAAACCCGCTCGGTTTTACCCTCAGCGCGGGGAAAAAAGCGCGGCTGGTGGCGCTGCTGGCGCGCTATAACGTGATGCTGATTGAAGATGATGTGTACAGCGAGCTCTACTTTGGCCGTGAGAAACCGCTGCCGGCAAAGTACTGGGATCGCGACGATATGACGCTGCACTGCAGCTCCTTCTCCAAATGTCTGGTCCCCGGATTCCGTATCGGCTGGGTGGCGGCGGGTAAGCACGCCCGACGTATTCAGCAGCTACAGCTGATGAGCACCCTCTCTACCAGTTCGCCAATGCAGCTGGCGCTGGTGGATTACCTCTCGACCAAGCGCTATGACGCCCATTTGCGGCGTTTGCGCCGCCAGCTTGCCGAGCGCAAGCAGCTGGCCTGGCAGGCGCTGCTGCGTCATCTTCCGGCAGAGGTGAAAATTCATCATAGCGATAGCGGCTATTTTCTCTGGCTTGAGCTCCCCGCCGGGAGCGATGCGGGGGAGCTGAGCGCCCGCGCGCTGGCGTATAACATCAGCATTGCGCCGGGGAAAATGTTTTCCACCACCGCCAGCTGGACCGCATTTTTCCGCTTTAATACCGCCTGGGGCTGGGGCGAAAAAGAAGAACAGGGGGTTAAACGGCTGGGCGAACTGATTCGCGAGATGCTGACCTGACTAAAACTGCGCCCGTCAGGCATGCGCGGCAGCGGTTAAAAGGGAGGGCACCACGCTGCGGTTCTGTTTATATCCGGCAATTATCCGCTGCCGAAAAATAAGCCACGGAAGGCTCTCAGGTATCATGCCGGTTATTATTTTACCGGCACGAGCCATAGGAAATTTGCATAGTCGTATTATCTCGCTAACTCCTTGTCTATAATCCATAAAGTTATCGCGTGAATCTCGTTTTTTGCGTAATGCGCCCCTTGTCACAACCTGAATAAATTTCCCCGGGGGGCCATAGCGCGCCGTCTACTGTTATTAAGGGAGATATTTTTACGGCACGGCTGCCGCTCATTTTCTTGTGACAGGAGTAAGACCCGATGAGCAATAAAATTGCCCGTGGCAGCCTATGCGTGCTGGGTATGGTTTTCCTGACGGCGCAGGGCGCCGAGCCGCCGACTTCTCTCGATAAAGGCGAAGGCCGTCTCGATATTATCGCCTGGCCGGGATACATCGAACGGGGACAGACCGATAAAAGCTACGACTGGGTCAGCCAGTTTGAAAAAGAGTCAGGCTGTCAGGTCAATGTTAAAACCGCCGCCACATCCGACGAGATGGTCAGCCTGATGGCGAAAGGCGGTTATGACCTGGTCACCGCCTCCGGCGACGCTTCGTTGCGCCTGATTATGGGCAAACGCGTACAGCCGATTAACACCGCGCTGATCGCCAACTGGAAGTCCCTCGACCCGCGGGTGGAAAAAGGCGCGTGGTTCAACGTCAACGGTAAGGTTTACGGCACTCCGTACCAGTGGGGGCCGAACCTGCTGATGTACAACACGAAAACCTTCCCGACGCCGCCGGATAGCTGGAGCGCGGTGTTCGTCAAACAAAACCTGCCGGACGGCAAAACCAACCTGGGCCGGGTGCAGGCCTATGACGGGCCGATCTATATTGCCGACGCTGCGCTGTTTGTCAAAGCCACTCAGCCGCAGCTCGGCATCACCGATCCCTATCAGCTCACTGAAGCGCAATATCGGGCGGTACTCAAAGTTCTGCGCGATCAGCACGCCCTGATTCATCGCTACTGGCACGATACCACCGTACAGATGAGTGATTTTAAAAACGAAGGCGTCGTGGCCTCCAGCGCCTGGCCGTATCAGGCCAACGGCCTGAAAGCGGAAGGCCAGCCGATTGCCACCGTTTTCCCGAAAGAGGGCGTCACCGGCTGGGCGGATACCACCATGCTGCATAGCGACGCCAAACATCCGGTCTGCGCCTATAAATGGATGAACTGGTCACTGACGCCGAAAGTCCAGGGCGATGTCGCCGCCTGGTTTGGTTCGCTGCCGGTGGTTCCAGCAGGGTGTAAAGCCAGTACGCTACTGGGAGATAAGGGCTGCGAGACCAACGGCTACAACGAGTTCTCCAAAATCGCGTTCTGGAAAACGCCGGTCGCGGAAGGCGGGAAATTCGTGCCCTACAGCCGCTGGACCCAGGACTACATCGCGATTATGGGCGGTCGTTAAGTGGCCGGAGGCGAACAATATGCACGCGGTAGAGTTCGATAATGTTTCGCGGCTGTACGGCGACGTACGGGCGGTGGATGGCGTCAGCATCGCCATTCGCGACGGTGAGTTTTTCTCCATGTTGGGGCCCTCCGGCTCCGGCAAAACCACCTGCCTGCGCCTGATTGCCGGGTTTGAACAGCTCTCTGGCGGCGCGATTCGCATTTTTAATAAACCGGCCAGCGAGCTGCCGCCGTGGCAGCGCGACGTCAATACCGTTTTTCAGGATTACGCGCTGTTTCCGCATATGTCGGTGCTCGATAACGTCGCCTACGGGCTGATGGTCAAAGGGATCGGCAAAAAGGAGCGGCACGCCCGCGCGATGGAGGCGCTGGAGAGGGTCGCGCTCGCGTTTGTGCACGCGCGCAGGCCATCGCAGCTTTCCGGCGGCCAACGCCAGCGGGTGGCGATCGCCCGCGCGCTGGTAAATCAGCCGCGGGTCCTGCTGCTGGATGAGCCGCTCGGCGCGCTGGATTTAAAACTGCGTGAACAGATGCAGCTGGAGCTGAAAAAACTGCAGCAGGCGCTGGGCATCACCTTTATTTTTGTGACCCATGACCAGGGGGAAGCGCTGTCGATGTCCGATCGCGTGGCGGTGTTTAATAACGGGCGAATCGAACAGATTGATGCGCCCCAGGACCTCTATCTGCGGCCGAAAACGGCGTTTGTGGCTGGCTTTGTCGGTACGGCCAACGTGTTCAGCGGAGAACGGGCGCACAAGCTCTGCGCGATGGCGGGATCCTGGTCGCTGCGTCCGGAGCATATTCGCCTGAATGCCGCCGGCGAGATCCAGATTGCGGGCGTGGTGCAGGCGGTACAGTATCAGGGGGCCGCGACCCGGGTCGAACTCAAGCTGGCCGATGGCGGGAAGCTGCTGGTGAGCCAGGCGAACGTTGATGGTCACGCCGCGTTAAACGCGCCGCCGGTGGGGCAAACGGTGCTGGCTTCGTGGTCGCGCGCGGCGATGGTGCCGCTGGAGAGCGGGGGCTGATATGACGATGGCGATTCCGTCCGCTTCTCCCGGGCGCTTATCCGCGCTGTTTTGGCGTAAACCCTCGCTGGCCCTGTTTTTGCTTCTACTTGGCCCACTGATGTGGTTCGGCATTGTCTATCTGGGATCGTTGTTGACCCTGCTATGGCAAAGTTTCTACACCTTCGACGATTTCACCATGTCGGTGACCCAGGACCTGACGCTGGCCAATTTGCGGGCGCTGTTTAACCCGGCAAACTACGACATCATTCTCCGTACCCTGATGATGGCGCTGTCGGTAACGATCGCCAGCGCGATCCTGGCATTGCCTATGGCCTGGTATATGGCCCGCTATACCCGCGGCAAGATGAAGGCGTTTTTCTATATCGCCGTGATGCTGCCGATGTGGGCGAGCTATATCGTCAAAGCCTATGCCTGGACGCTGCTGCTGGCGAAAGATGGCGTCGCGCAGTGGTTTCTGCGCCATCTGGGGCTGGAAAGCCTGCTGAGCCTGGTGCTGACGATCCCGGCGGTAGGCGGCAATACGCTGTCGACTTCCGGTCTGGGCCGCTTTCTGGTGTTCGTCTATATCTGGCTGCCGTTTATGATCCTGCCGGTGCAGGCCGCGCTGGAGCGCCTGCCGCCGTCGCTGCTTCAGGCCTCCGCCGATCTTGGCGCCCGTCCGCGCCAGACCTTCCGCTACGTGGTGCTGCCGCTGGCGATTCCCGGCATTGCCGCGGGATCGATTTTTACCTTTTCCCTGACGCTCGGCGATTTTATCGTCCCACAGCTGGTGGGGCCGCCGGGGTTCTTTATCGGCAATATGGTCTATTCCCAGCAGGGGGCGATTGGCAATATGCCGATGGCGGCGGCCTTTACCCTCGTGCCGATCGTGCTAATTGCCCTTTATCTGGCGTTCGTGAAACGTCTGGGAGCGTTTGATGCACTCTGAACGCGCGCCGCTGCTCCTGAAGGTGGCAACCTGGGGCGGGGTGATCTTCCTGCATTTCCCGCTGCTGATTATCGCCCTCTATGCGTTTAATACCGAAGACGCCGCCTTCAGCTTTCCGCCGCAGGGCCTGACGCTGCGCTGGTTTAGCGCAGCGGCGGGGCGCGGCGATATTATCGAGTCCGTGACGTTGTCACTTAAGATCGCCGCGCTTTCCACCACCATCGCGCTGGTCCTTGGCACGTTGGCTGCAGGTGCGCTGTGGCGCAGCGCGTTTTTTGGCAAGAACGCCGTGTCGTTGCTGCTGCTGTTGCCGATAGCGTTGCCGGGCATTATTACCGGACTGGCGCTGCTTACCGCCTTTAAGGCCGTCAATCTGGAGCCGGGACTGCTGACGATAGTCGTGGGCCACGCGACCTTCTGCGTCGTGGTGGTGTTTAACAACGTGATTGCCCGCTTTCGCCGGACCTCCTGGAGCCTGGTGGAAGCGTCGATGGACTTAGGCGCAACGGGCTGGCAAACCTTTCGCTACGTGGTGCTGCCCAATCTGGGTTCGGCGCTGCTGGCGGGGGGGATGCTGGCGTTTGCCCTGTCGTTTGATGAAATTATCGTTACCACCTTTACCGCCGGACACGAGCGTACGCTGCCGCTCTGGCTGCTCAATCAGCTCGGACGCCCGCGCGATGTCCCGGTCACCAACGTGGTCGCGCTGCTGGTGATGGTGGTGACGATGATTCCGATTCTGGGGGCCTGGTGGCTCACCCGTGACGGCGACATCAGCGCTGAAAACGGAAAATAAAATACCGATACAGGATAATGCTATGCAAAATAACCTTTTGATTAACGGTAAGTTAGTGGCTGGGGAAGGCGAGGCTGTGCCGGTGTTTAATCCTGCCACCGGTGAAGAGATCGTGTCGATTGCCGAAGCCACGGCGGCGCAGGTTGAGGCCGCGGTTGAGGCCGCAGACCAGGCCTTTATCAGCTGGAGCCAGACCACTCCCAGGAGCCGCGCCGAATGCCTGCTGGCGCTGGCGGACGTGATTGACGAACATGCGCAGACGCTGGCTAAGCTTGAGTCGCTCAACTGCGGCAAGCCTCTGCACTGCGTGATCAACGATGAACTGCCGGCGGTCGCCGATGTGTTCCGCTTCTTTGCCGGGGCGGCGCGCTGTCTGCCGGGTATGGCGGCGGGTGAGTATCTCGAAGGCCACACCTCCATGATCCGCCGCGATCCGGTTGGCGTGGTGGCCTCCATCGCGCCGTGGAACTACCCGCTGATGATGGCGGCCTGGAAACTGGCCCCGGCGCTGGCCGCCGGCAACTGCGTGGTGATCAAACCTTCGGAGATTACCCCCTTGACCGCGCTGAAGCTGGGCGAACTGGCAAAAGAGGTTTTCCCCGCCGGGGTGCTTAACGTGCTGTTTGGCCGCGGCGCTACCGTCGGCGATCCGCTCACCGCCCATGCGAAGGTGCGCATGGTGTCGTTGACCGGTTCGATTGCCACCGGCGCGCATATTATCGGCCACACCGCGTCGTCGATTAAGCGTACCCATATGGAACTGGGCGGGAAAGCGCCGGTTATCGTCTTTGATGATGCGGATATCGACGCGGTGGTGGAGGGCGTACGGACCTTTGGTTTCTATAATGCCGGTCAGGACTGCACCGCCGCCTGCCGGATTTACGCCCAGGCCGGGATTTATCACCAACTGGTGGAAAAACTCGGCGCCGCGGTTGCCAGCCTGAAGATGGGCCCGCCGGACGATGAGACCACCGAACTGGGGCCGCTGAGTTCGCAGGCGCATCTGGAGCGGGTCAGCGCCGCCGTCGATGCCGCCCGCGCGCTGCCGCATATTCAGGTGATCGCCGGCGGCAGCAAAGCGCCCGGTAACGGCTACTACTACCAGCCGACGCTGCTGGCGGGAGCCAGGCAGGAAGATGCGATCGTCCAGCGCGAGGTCTTCGGCCCGGTCGTCAGCATCACCTCGTTTACTGATGAAGAGCAGGCGCTGAGCTGGGCCAACGATTCGCAGTATGGTCTGGCTTCGTCGGTGTGGACCCGGGATGTCGGCCGAGCGCATCGCCTTAGCGCGCGTTTGCAATATGGTTGCACCTGGGTCAACACCCATTTCATGCTGGTCAGCGAAATGCCGCACGGCGGGCAGAAGCTTTCCGGCTACGGCAAGGATATGTCGATGTACGGCCTGGAGGATTACACCACTATCCGGCACGTAATGATTAAACACGGGTAGGGCACGGTTGTGATAATTGCGGCATGGACAAATTACCGTGCTAATAGTTAGCAATAGCAGAAAAAGTTAAAACGGGAGCGGGGATTTATGAGAATATTCTCATGCCCCTTCAAGAGCTAAGCCATGATGAGTGCCGGAGATAAGCGCCGGATGGGGCTGGTTTCCTTCCCCGGGGCGCGCGATGCGCCCTGAGCGGGAAGCCGCGATATGACGCTACTCATTCTCGAGCCCCTGCATCACCTGCAGGGGCTTTTTGTTGTTCAGGCGCTACGGGTTTGTTACTGCGAGTTTGCCCGATGTCATGCGATCGCGTATTTATTACGTATCAAGACATCTATTTTTTGGCAAATGATAATCAGGCTAACGTTTTGTTTTTTTGCTCGGTAAACTCGCCTGGCGACGCTCGCGAACGTAGGAAAAAAGATTATAAATTGCAGCAATTAATAAAATTAACGCCACAATAAGAACGGCGATTCCGGACATGTGCCACCTCAAAAATAAATGAGTAAAAAACAAGCTTCGCATAACTTGTGATTATGAATGTATGATTTTGTGCTAAATAACGCAAATGATATTTCTTATCATTTAAAATAATCTGCAGGCTTTAGACTATCATTTTCCGATATAAACTATTGATATATTAATTATTTTTGTGAGTCTGTTCATTTTTCATAAATCCTTGCCGCCGCTGACCCTGCTAATAATGATGATCGCAATACGTTCTTGCGAACCTGCGTGTATAAAGAATAATGAACAATTACCCCGCGCGATGAAAAGCGCATTCGCTTTCAGCAATACCGTGTCGTGCGGCTTACGACGCATGGGGCATATTTATAGTTGGAATTAGACCTATTATTTATAATGGTATTTACGGCGGCCGGGGTGATTATTATCTCCGACGGTAGCGATTTAACATTGGCGATATTTAATCGCCCATTTTCACCTTTAAGCTTAGGGTGAATGTAATTTTTTTGTTAAATTTGCGGGCATCATTACGGCTAATAAGCCATGCGCCGGGCGTTTGACTTTCTATAGCCGCTCATGCGAACATTCGGCGCAATTTGTTGCTTCGAAGTTGATATTGTTTTGAATAAAATAGCGTGTTTTCTCTTTGTGGCCTGCGCCACGGCGATACTTTACGGCAATTTTCCGGCCAAACAGATTATTGGCTGTGAAAAGCAGGGTGGCGCGGAATCGCTCTGCATAGCGGCCGCGTGGGATAGTGAAAAAGTCGATCTGCTGCCGGCATGGAATCCCGACGTTCAAAAGCTAATGGTCGCGCAAAAGCGTACGCTTGCAGCGGAGGCGGGGTCTTTCAAATCGTAAAAAAGCAGCCTGACCAGGCTGCTTTTTTAGGTTTCGCTGCTGAGTAAAATCTTTAAAACCAACCAAAACGAACGGATAACAGGCCGATAAGCGCAAGTGCCGCGCCGACATTTATCAGAAGGACGGTTTTGCTGGAAACATCCATAACGCCACCTTTATGAATAAGCCTCTACAGTTATAGTACGCGCTTAAAGGTTGCGCTATCGGACAAAGATGAATCGGGCGTTTTTCCGAAATTAACGCTGTTGTGTGTTTTAAAATGTCATAATCTCTGACGCACTCTGGGGTGCGAAAAGGCATCGCGATATGCGTAAATGCCAGTCAGGGAAGGAAGAAGAAAAATGACTTTATACCAGAAAATGCTGGTTTTTTATGCAGTTATGGGCTGTATCTGTGCGGTAATAAGCTGGTTCTTAACCAAAGAGAGCCGCTGGATCCGCCTGCTGGCGGCGCTGCTGATTGGCGCGACCTGGCCGTTCAGTTTTCCAATGGCGCTGCTGGTCTCCCTGTTTTGATTTAAAAATCGATAGCTCACCTTTCGTTATGACTGTATAAAAAAACAGGCATAATTAAATGGAAGCTTTTCGATGAACGGTTTTTATTCTCCTCAGGCTGGCGCCACCGTGCGCTGGCTCGATCTACCCGGTTACGGCGAACCCATTGTGTTTATCCACGGCCTGGGCTGTGCCTCAAGCTATGATTATCCGCGCGTTGCTGCCGACCCGGCGCTGGCCGGGCGGCGAATGATCCTTGTCGATTTACCCGGTTTCGGCTATAGCGATAAACCTGAATCCTTCAGCTACCGTATCGCCGATCAGGCCGCGGTAGTGGTCGAGCTGGTGGATCGCTTAGCCCTTGAACGCTGCTATTTATTTGGTCACAGCATGGGCGGCAGCGTCGCGATTGAAGCGGCCGGGCGCCTTGCCGGACGGGTGCGGGCGTTGCTGGTAGCCGAGCCCAATCTCTATCCCGGGGGTGGAATGTACAGCAGGCGCATCGCCGGGCAAACGGAAGAACGCTTTATTGCCCGCGGCTACGCCGAAATGCTCTCCGCCGAAACCTCGCCCTGGGCCGGCTGCCTGCAAAACAGCGCCCCCTGGGCGGTGTGGCGCGGCGCGGCCAGCCTGGTGAAGGGCGCTAATCCCTCCTGGTTCGCGCGCTTTGTCAATTTATCCTGCCCCAGAGCGCTGATATACGGAGCGTTTTCGCTGCCTGCCCGGGAGGCGACGGAGAGTGAAGCCGCCGGGATCCCGCTGCTGGTGATACCGCAGGCCGGGCATTCCATGGCGTGGGAAAACCCCTCAGCGCTGGCGCGTACGCTGGCCGACTTTTACGCCGGTATTGAGGCAGAAGCCTGATTCGTGATCGCTATATACGAAAAGAAACGATATTTCATTTATTTTGATTTTTCGTTTCTTTTATTTTTGGCGAGTGCGAAATGCGAAAAATCACTATCCTGGGTATCTCGGCTTTACTCTGTACACCGCTGCTTCTGCAAGGGTGCGTGTCGCAAAATCCGCGCGGGACAGCTTCCCGCCCGCAGCTTACGGCGGCGGAAGCGGCAACCTTCACCATGGAACGCTATTTTGCAAAAGGCGGCGCGTTGAGTGCCCCCGATGGCCCCTGGTCGCCATCGCCTGCGCGTCTCCCGCGGGCCGAAAGCGCGTTGCGCGTAGCGCCGTCGGGTGCGCCGTTCACCCGCATTCAGCAGGCGGTCAACGCGGCAATCAACCAGCACGCGGCCGGTGATGAGCGTATCTATATCCGCATTGAACCGGGTATCTATCGGGAGACGGTCTATATCCCTGAAGGGGCGCCGCCGATAACCCTCTACGGCGCCGGGGATAATCCTCAAGCGGTGAGAATAGAGCTGGCGATAGACTCGCAGTTCCCGGTATCGCGCTATCGCCAGCAGGTGAATAGCCAGCAACAGTATCGTGAAGGCGATCCGGCCTGGTATCAGTATGCGCTGTGCGCCGGACGTACTGCCAGGACGATAGGCACCAACTGCGCGGCGGTGATGTGGTCGCAAAGCGCGGATTTTCAGCTGCTGAACCTCAGCGTAGTCAATAGCCTGCTGGACACCGTCGACGGTGCGACCCATCAGGGCGTGGCGCTGCGGACGGATGGCGATCGGGTGCAGCTGGAGAACGTCCGTCTGCTGGGACGCCAGGATACGCTCTATGTCAATACCAGCAATCGGCGCAATGAGGCGGTGACCGACCGTATCAGCCGGGTATATGTCAAAGACAGCTACGTAGAAGGCGATGTGGACTATGTTTTTGGCCGGGCAAACGTGGTTTTTGATAATGTCCATTTTCACACCGTCTCAACGCGTCGCTCGCCCGAAGCTTACGTGCTTGCGCCGAATACGTTGCCGGATAACCCGTGTGGATTTTTGGTGATCAACAGCCGTTTTACCGGCGATAGCGGCTATCGGGGCGGCTTCAAGGCGAAGCTGGGCCGCGCCTGGGATCAGGGGGCGAGCAAGACCGGCTATTTACCCGGAAAAACCGCTAACGGTCAGGTGCTTATCGCCAACAGTACTATCGATCAAAGCTACGATCGGCTTTCCCCCTGGGGCGCTGCGGCCACCACCTCCCGGCCGTTCCGCGGCAATCCCGCCGCAGAGCGTCAGCTTGATGATGTTGCCTTCAATCGCCTGTGGGAATTCAATAACCACTGGCAGCCCTGAGGCTTAAAACGGTAGCTCGCGCGGGACCGTTTGCAGCGTTATCCAGCGTAGCTCGGTAAACTCCGCCACGCCCGCGCGTCCGCCAAAGCGGCCGTAGCCCGACGATTTGCAGCCGCCAAACGGCATTTGCGCCTCATCATGCACGGTGGGGCCGTTAATGTGGCAAATGCCGGTTTGCAGATTTTGCGCCAGGTTCCACGCCCGGGCGCTGTCCCGGCTGTAGATCGCCGATGAGAGGCCATATTCGCTTTCATTGGCGACGGCCAGCGCTTCGGCTTCATCCTGAACGCGAATAATCGATTTCACCGGGCCAAAGGACTCCTCATGCCAGATGCGCATCTCGCGGGTGACGCCATCGAGCAGGGTGGCGCGCATCTGCGTTGAGTCGGACATGCCGCCTGCGAGCAGGCGCGCGCCTTTCGCCAGCGCGTCCTCTATTAGCGCGTTGCAGCGGGCGACGGTTCTCATCTCCACCACCGGACCGAGAAGGCTGGCGGGCAGGGCGGCGGCTCGTTTGGCCAGCAGCGCCACGAACGGTTCCGCGACGGCGGCATCGACGATGATGCGCTCGGTTGACATGCAGATTTGCCCGGCGTTGGCGAAGGCGCCAAAAATTGCCCCTGCCGCGGCCTGTTCGAGGTCAGCGTCATCCAGCACCAGCAGCGGCGCTTTGCCGCCCAGTTCCAGTATCGCGGGTTTCAGATGTTCACCGCAGGTGCGGGCGATTATCCGCCCCACCGGCGTCGAACCGGTGAAATTGATGCGGCGTACGGCGGGGTGGGCGATCAGGGACTCCACCAGCGCAGGCGCGTCGGCGGGGGGACAGGTCAGATAATTGACCACCCCGGCGGGAAAGCCTGCCGCTGCCAGGGCATCGATGATCAACCCCTGGGTTGCCGGAGACAGCTCCGCGCCTTTGAGGATAACCGTATTTCCACAAGCCAGCGGCGTGGCGATAGCGCGGGTCGCCAGGATTAATGGCGCGTTCCACGGCGCCATGCCGAGCACGACTCCCGCGCCCTGGCGGATGCCCAGCGCCAGATTTCCCGGCACGTTGGAGGGGATCACCTGGCCCTCGATTTGCGTGGTCAGCGCGGCGGCTTCACGCAGAATATCGGCGGCCAGGTGGACGTTAAAACCGGCCCAGTGCGCGGTGGCCCCCGTTTCTGCCGCCATCGCGGCAATAAACTTCGCCTCGCGGCGCAGCATCTCTTCTGCGGCTTCCAGCAGCAGGCGTCGGCGTTCGGCGGGGACCGTGTCGCGCCACTGCGGGAACGCCGCGCCCGCGGTATCGGCGCAGCGACGAGCGTCCGCCAGGCTGGCGGCGCTGGCAACGGAGGCGGTCTCTTGCGTCAGCGGATTGTTGCGGGTAAAGGTGGCGCGGCCTTCGGCATCGTGCCACTGGCCGTTGGTGTACAGGCTGCAGGTTATGGTCATTGTTATCTTCTCCTGACGTTACGATTTGCCGAGTGTACCGGGTGGCGCGGGAGCGCGATGCCGGCGGGGCGGTTATCGCCCGCTTTTTTCGTAACCTTCCGCACGCTTCACATTTATTGCTGGATTCAATGACGTCAAACGAGCGGATGTAGAATTAATCGGCGAAAACGCGGTTTTTAGCATAACCTGATAGCAATTGATTATTTGCCGGTTGAATCCTCCTGTGCTGTTATTAAAGCACTTATAACAAATTCATAAGGCTTATAACCATGTCTACAGGGAAAACGCTGCTTGCGCTGGCGTTGAGCGCACTCTTTCCGGCGGCCAGCGCCTGGGCGGCGGGAAACGATACGCTGGTCTACTGCTCCGAAGCTTCGCCGGAATCTTTCAACCCGCAGATTGCCAGTTCGGGCCCATCGTTCGTCGCCAGTTCTCAGGTGCTTTATAACCGCCTGATAAACTTCGATCCGGTGAAAAACACGCCAATTCCTTCGCTGGCGACCGAATGGAGCGTCTCGCCGGACGGCAAAACCTGGACTTTCACCCTGCGTAAGGGCGTGCAGTTCAACAGCAACAAATTCTTTAAGCCGACCCGCGATTTCAACGCCGATGACGTGCTGTTCTCGGTGCTGAGGCAGAAAGATGCCAACCATCCGTACCATAATGTTTCTCAGGGGCATTACGAATACTTTCATGACGTTGGGCTGGATAAGCTGATCAAAGAGGTTAAAAAGCTCGATGATTACCACGTCCAGTTTGTACTGAGCGAACCCAACGCGGCGTTCCTCGCCGACTGGGGCATGGATTTTGCGTCGATACTCTCCGCTGAATATGCTGATGCGATGCTGAAAAAAGGGACGCCGGAGTATGTCGATACCTGGCCTGTCGGCACCGGACCTTACGCGCTGCAGCAATATAAAGCGGATTCGCAGATCCGCTATATCGCCAATCCGCACTACTGGGACGGTGAAGTGCCGACCAAACACCTGATCTTCTCGATCACGCCGAACGTTGAGACGCGGCTGGCGAAGCTGCAAACCAATGAGTGCCAGATTATTCCCGCGCCGTCGCCGGTACAGTTCCCGGTGATTAAGGGCAATAAAGATCTGGCGTTGCATTCGGTAGAAGCGCTCAACGTTGGTTATCTGGCGTTTAATACCGAGAAAAAGCCGTTTGATAATGTTCTGGTGCGTCAGGCGCTGAACTACGCGACCGACAAGCAGGCGATCGTGAAAGCGGTGTTCCTCGACTCCGGCAGCGTCGCGAAATCACCGATCCCCGCCAATATGCTCGGCTATAAGAAAGATCTACCGGACTACGACTACGATCCGCAAAAAGCGAAAGACCTGCTTAAGCAGGCCGGACTGGAGAAGGGGGCCGAAGTGACCCTGTGGTCGATGCCGGTGCAGCGTCCCTATAACCCCAATTCGCGCCGTATTGCCGAGATGATCCAGAATGACTGGAGCAAGGTCGGGATTAAAGCCAAAATCGTCACCTATGAGTGGGGGGAATATCTCGCCGGAATGCGTAAAGGCGAGCACGACAGCGCGCTGTTTGGCTGGATGTCCGATAACGGCGATCCGGATAACTTCGCCGGCACCCTGCTAAGCTGCGATAACATCAAAACCGGCTCTAACGTTGCCCGCTGGTGCGATAAGTCCTACGATGCGCTGGTGAAAAAGGCTATCCTGGTCAGCGATCCGCAGGCGCGGGCTAAGCTATACGGCGAGGCGCAGACGATTTTTCAGCAGCAGGCCCCCTGGATCACCCTGGCGAGCGGGAAGACCTTCTACGCGACGCGCAGCAACGTCAGCGGCTACAGCGTGAGCCTGATGGGCAGCGATTTTTCCAAAGTTAAACTCAACTAAGCTGCAAGGAGAAAACATGTCGCATCTGGATGAGGTCGTCGCCCGCGTGGACGCCGCGATTGCCGAAAGCGTCATTACCCATATGAATGAATTGCTGATCGCGCTGAGCGATGACGCGGAGCTGGGGCGGGAAGAGCGCTACGTTCAGCAGCAGCGTTTGCGGACCGCCATCGCCCACCATGGCCGCCAGCAGCATGAGGAGCAGGAAGCGCGCCGCGAGCAGCTAACCCGCGGCGGCGAAATTCATTAGTCAAGCCGTTAGAACTGGCGTCTGGCCACCAGCCAGGCGCCGACCACCAGCATCACCGCGCCGCAGAGCGGGCCAATCAGCGCGCGAAGCGGGACGTGGTGCGCACGAATCAGATCCATCACTAACCCCCCCGCCAGCTGGCTGGCAATCAATACCGCAATGGTGGTTGCCGCTCCGACGTTCTGATAGCCGCTGATGCTGGCGAAGACAAAGAACGAGCCTAGCAAACCGGGAATGAGCGTCCACCACTTTACGCTAACCGCCAGCTCCTGAAACCCCGCCGCGCCGTGCTTAAGCAGCAGGATGGTCACGAAAATCACGATGCCGACCAGCGAGTTAAGCAGCATGGCGATCAGTATGGTCGATGCGGACTGGGTAATGCGCACCATCAGCGTGTTTTGCAGCACCAGCCCGACGCCAGCGGCAACTAAACAGGCGAGGGTTAGCGTTTGATTCATGCGCTACCGTCCGGATCGCGGCGATCGTCAAGCTGCAGCTGCATAAAGGTCAGATCCAGCCAGCGGCCAAATTTGGTGCCAACCTGCGGCATTTGCCCGGTGGTGATAAAGCCCAGGGTATCATGCAGATGCAGTGAAGCCTGATTTTGCGCCTCAATACCGGCAACCATAACGTGCTTATTCAACCGCTTAGCCTCGGCGATGAGGGCGACCAGCAGACGGCGGCCCAGCCCTTGGCCCTGATGATCGGGGTGAACATAGACGGAATGCTCGACGGTGTGGCGAAAGCCGTCAAAGGCGCGCCAGTCGCCGAAGGAAGAATAACCGGTAATTACGCCGTTTTCTTCGCTGACCAGCACCGGATAGCCGACGAGCTGTCGGGCCTCAAACCAGGCAATACGGTTGTCGGTATCGACGGTATTGTCGTTCCAGATAGCGGCGGTATGCAGTACCGCATGGTTGTAGATTTCAGCGATTGCCGCGCAATCGTCTTTGCTGGCATGGCGGATGGTCATGGTAACCCTCAAGGCTTGTACACTATAGTAGTACGATATTATTACAATAATGTACGCAAGGCTGTCACCTGTTTTAGGCAGAAATTTTTATCCTCGGCTGACCGGCGTCGGATACGCGATTTCTTTTCATTTATTGCCGTAACGCCGTTTACATTAACGGATTGAATGACTCTCCGTGTTTGCCCGGCCGATTATTACGCCGGGCTTTTTCATTTTCATTCCCGGTGCCGGGCGTCTGGTTGTGCAAACAGGCGGGCTACACTATAGTATTACGCTATGAATACTATAGAAGACAATCTTAACCAGCGCATCAGCGCACGTATCCGAATCGAGCGGGAATCCCGCGGCTGGTCGCTCAGCGAACTGGCGGAGCGGGCGGGGGCGTCGCGGGCGATGATCCACAAGATCGAGCGCGGCGAAAGCAGCCCGACGGCATCGATGCTGGGACGGTTATCCGGCGCCTTCGGCATTAGCATGTCGACGCTGATCGCCAGGGCGGAGATGCAGGAAGGCAAGCTGCTGCGCTTTGCCCATCAGCCGGTGTGGCGCGACCCGCAGAGCCACTATCTGCGGCGGCACGTTTCGCCGCGTAGCGACCTGCCAATCGACCTGGTGCAGGTGGAGCTTCCGGCGGGCAGCGATGTGCCGATGCCTGCGTCATCCTACGCCCAGGCCCGGCAGCTGATCTGGCTACAGCAGGGCGAGCTGGTGTTTATCGAAGGCAACGCGCGCCACGAGATGCAGGCGGGGGACTGCCTGGAGCTCGGGCCACCTAACGACTGCCGCTTTATTAATGAAACCACGCAGCCCTGCGTCTATCTGGTCGTCCGACTCAATCAATCTGCCTCATAATGTCAATGCGCGCTGCCGGGAAAGCAGCTAGCCTCAATACAGACTTGTCAAAAGAGGAGTGTGTTATGGCTTTCAATCCGCAACGCCACCGCCGCTGGCTGCTGGCATCGCGTCCGCACGGCGAGCCAACCGGGGAGAACTTCCGCCTGGAAGAGGGCGAGGTCGCGTCTCCCGGGCCGGGGCAGCTGCTGCTGCGCACCGTCTTTCTGTCATTGGATCCCTATATGCGCGGGCGGATGAGCGACGCGCCTTCCTATTCGCCGCCTGTCGCCATTGGCGCGGTGATGGTCGGCGGCACCGTGAGCCGCGTGGTGACATCGAACCACGCCGATTTTCAGCCCGGCGACTGGGTGCTGGGCTACGGCGGCTGGCAGGATTATGAACTTTCCGACGGCAGCGGGCTGGTGAAATTAGGCGACAGCCCTGAACACCCTTCGTGGGCGCTGGGGATCCTCGGCATGCCCGGCTTTACCGCCTATATGGGGCTGCTGGATATTGGTCAGCCGAAAGCGGGCGAGACGCTGGTGGTCGCCGCCGCCACCGGGCCGGTTGGCGCAACGGTCGGACAGATCGCGAAGCTGAAAGGCTGCCGCACGGTGGGCATCGCCGGCGGCAGCGAGAAGTGCCGCTATGCGGTAGAAACTCTCGGCTTCGACGTCTGTGTCGATCACCGCGCGCCCGATTTCGCCGTCAAACTGCTTGAAGCCTGCCCGCAGGGGATCGATATCTATTATGAGAACGTCGGTGGGAAAGTGTTCGATGAAGTTCTGCCGTTGCTGAATACCTCGGCCCGCGTGCCGGTTTGCGGCCTGGTCAGCGGCTACAACGCCACCGCGCTGCCCGACGGCCCGGATCGCTTGCCGCTGCTGATGGCGACGATCCTCAAAAAACGCATCCGCATGCAGGGCTTTATTATCGGCCAGGATTACGGTCACCGGATTGCCGAGTTCCAGCAGGAGATGGGGCGCTGGGTGCAGGCAGGGAAAATCAAATACCGCGAGCAGGTCGTTGACGGCCTGGAGAACGCGCCGCAGGCGCTCATCGGTCTGCTGAAGGGCGAGAACTTCGGTAAGGTGGTGGTTCGCGTCTCTCCGGACGAGTAACCGCTTACCCGGCAGGCGTCGCGCCTGCCGGGTTTTATGATGATTTACGCGTAAAACGCCAGCCGCTCGGCCAGCAGGTCAACAAACGCCTGGCGATCGACATCGAGCATCACCGTAGCGTTCGGCTGCTTACCGGTCAGATTGTAAAAATCGACGACCGTCATCCCCTGAGTATATTTCCCCTGCGTTTCCACGCCGACCCAGCGTTCAACGGTGGTAAACATCTCCGGCTTCAGCAGCCAGGCAATGGTGCACGGGTCGTGCAGCGGCGCGCCGACAAAGCCCCATTTCTCATCCTTGTGGTACTCAAGAAAGAAGTCGAGCAGTTCGGCGACGATGGTGGATATCGGGTTGCCGATACGGCGGAAACGCTCGATATCCTCAACGTGGATTTGCGCTTTATGGGTGACGTCTAACCCGGCCATCACCACCGGAAGGCCGGACTGGAAAACGATCTCCGCGGCTTCCGGGTCGACGTAGATATTAAACTCGACCGCCGGCTGCCAGTTCCCCAGCACCATTGCGCCGCCCATAATCACAATACGCTCGATTTTGGCATGCAGTTCCGGATGGCTGTTGAGCAGCAGGGCGACGTTGGTTTGCGGGCCGGTGGCAACGATCGTGACCGGTTCGACGCTGTCGCGCAGGATGTTGGCCATCAGCTCGACGGCGGTGCAGCTTTGCGCGGCAAAGCCCGGCTCCGGCAGCGCCGGGCCGTCAAGACCGCTCTCGCCATGCACGTTGTCGGCGATAATCAGCTCCCGCATTAGCGGCTTAAGCGCGCCGCCGGCGACCGGGATATCCGGGCGTTTAAGCAGGGTGAGCATGCGCAGTACGTTACGCAGCGTTTTGTCCGGGGTCTGGTTTCCCGCGGAGGACGTCACGGCTTTTACATCGAGTTCGGGTGAGGCGAGGGCAAGAACGAGGGCAATCGCGTCATCATGACCCGGATCGCAATCGATAATGACTGGCAGTGCCATGGCAGCTCCTTGTTGGCGTTATTTTGTGACAAGGGTAACGCCGCAAAGCGCCATAGACGAGGCTCAACGCAGAATAGTGTGATGACGTGCACGATTGAGCGCGACATAACGCGACGCTTGCCAACATAGCTGCTTGATCTGTGCGCAATCAGGAGGTAGCCATGCGGTGGCGCAAGAAGTCGCTTCCCGCGGAGGCCTATAATGATAAAACGACGCAACCATACAAATATTAATGGTTTGCTTTCCGCCAACGGATTCTTATTCTAAAGAAAACTCCAGGAGATAATCGCAATGAAAGATGTGGTAGATAAATGCAGTACCAAAGGCTGTGCCATCGACGTAGGCTCGATTATTGATAATGAGGACTGCGTCTGGCGGGTTGAGAAAAACTTCGCCAGCCGCGAAGAGGCCGAGTCCACCATCGCGGCGGTCCGCGAACGTGCCCTGGCCGCCGCGCCCGCCAGCGAGCCGCCGCAGGTCGATTATACCATCGCGCCCGCCGGTGATGAGGCAAAGCTTGAGGCTTCCATTGCCTTCTCCTGCCAGGCGGAAAAGATCATTTTCGAATTGTCGTTAAGAAACGTTATTTAACGTAGCGAGCGCCCACGGCTAACCCTCAACAGGATCCTGCGTGCGATCCCGTTGAGGTGCCGTGGTCAAGCGTTACTCAAACCGCCATGCCAGGTTTAGCCCGATACCGTAGTTACGGCCCGGCGCCGGTTCGTAGTAGCGGCCGTTGGATTCATTCACGATAACCGAGCCCGCGTAGCTGCGGTCGAACAGGTTATCTACCCGGCCAAACAGATCCATATCCATCTTGCCGTAGCTCCATTTATAGCCGGTCGTCAGGCCGACCACCGTCCAGGACGGCGCTTTGGCGGTGTTCTCATCGTTAGCCATAATATCGCTCATATAGCGAATATCGCTGCCCGCGTACCAGCCTTTCTCGGGCTGATAGCCGAAGGAGGCGTAGCCCATATTACGGGCGATCCCCGGAATACGATTGCCTTTACAGCTGGCATCGTCGCAGACGTTGGTACGATAGGTCGCATCCAGCCAGGTCCAGGCCGCTTTTAAACGCCAGCTCTCGCCGAACTGCTGATCCAGCCCCAGCTCCATCCCCTGACGGCGCGTTTTACCGGCGTTTTTATAGCTGGTGCGCCCGCCGCTGCTGGCGTCGACGACAATCTCATTATCGGTATCGGTCTGGAATAGCGCGGCGGTCAACAGGCCGTTGCCGATTCGCGCTTTGCTGCCAATTTCAACGGTTTCGTTGGTGGACGGCTGCAGGCCAAAGTTCAGCCCGCCCTGGTCGCCGGAGCGGTAGGAAAGCTCATTGATGGTCGGCGTTTCGAAACCGCGGCCGGCGGAGACGTAGACGTTCCAGGCATCGGTTACCGCGTATTTCAGCGAGCCCGCCGGCAGCCATTTATGATAGCTGGCCTCGCCGCTGTCATCGCCGTTACCCGGCGTAACGTAATAATCGTTGGAATCAAACCACACCGAACTGTAGCGCACGCCGGCGTCGAGAGAGAGTTTCTCGGTGAGCTGCCACTGGGTTTGCAAATAGGGGTCTACGTTCCACATCAAATTGCGTTCGTTGCGGCGCAGGTCGCCCTTTTCACCGTACTGCGGCGCGCCGTTGCTCATGACAAAGTTTTCATAACCCTTACGGCGCTCGGTCATGGTTTCATAATCAAGTCCGGTGGTAAAGGTGACCGGCACCAGCAGCTCGCCACGATGGGTCCAGCGGGTATCAATCCCCTGATAGTGGCGCGTCAGGTCGATCACGCCGCCAGCATGGGTGGGTTTGAGCTGCGGAGCGCGAGGAATCGACTGATATTGCGTGGTTTCACGCTCGCCGGCGTACATCATCACGCTCAGATCGTCCTGATCGCTCAGCTGGCGCTCGTAGCGCAAACCGGCCTGGGTCTGTTTTATGGTTTTGCGGGTATTGTACTGATCGCCTCTTGGCGACTGACGCGGGTTATTTTGCCATTCGTCATAGCTCAGGCCGCCCGCGTCATTAGCTTTAATATCCACGCTGTTAAACAGCAGGGTCAGTTTGCTGTCGTCATTAATGCGCACGCCGAGCTTCGCGTTGGCGAGGTTCTTACGCGCGCCGCTATGGTCGCGGGAGCCGTGAGTGGTGAAGCGGTTGGTGGAAACCACATAGTCGACATCGCCCGCATGGCTGCCGTCGCCGACCGCGCCGGTCGCTTTCATACCGTAATGCCAGGTACCGAAGCTGCCGTAGTAGCTGCTGGCTTCGAGAGTGGGCGGCTGGCTGCCGGTCTGGGTGGTGGCGTTAATCACCCCGCCGGAGGAGTTGCCGTACAGGGCGGAAAAAGGCCCGCGCAGTACTTCGAGCGAATCGAGGCTGCCAATATCAATATTCGAGGTTTGTCCCTGGCCATCAGGCATGGTGGCCGGAATGCCGTCGACGTAAATTCGCAGCCCACGCACGCCGTAGGTGGAGCGGGAGCCGAAGCCACGAATCGAAAGCTGCAGATCCTGCGCATAGTTCTGACGGTTTTGCACCTGTAGCCCCGGTACGGCGCCCAGCGACTCGGAAAGGTTGACCCGCGGCGCGGCCTGGCGCATCTCGTCGCCGTTAACCACGCTTACGGCGGCGGGAGTATCGAGTTCAGAAACCGCCGACGGTGCGGCGGTAACCACCATGGTCTGTTCAGCGGCGTGGGCGGTTGGCGCTGAAGAAATAAGCGGCAGAAGCAGTGCGGGGAGCGCGGCGGCGCGCACGGAAAGGATTTTCATCAAAGTTACTCGCAAAACGAACCAAACGGAACATATGTATATATGTTAACTCTTTTGTAAATTTTTTGAAAAGACTTAACAGGATTTGAGTTAACAAATAGCAAGAATTGCGTGATGCCGGGTGGACAAAACGCAATTAACTCTCCACATTGCGATAAATAATGATTACTATTCGCATTACAAAGAGTAGCGCAAAGCCATGATTTTGCGCCACGGAAGCACTGTCGAGCAGGCACATATTCGTTTTATCAAAGGGAGTCGTCATGTCATTACGTCATCTGTCCGCGCCGCGTCTGCGCCGTTCACTGTTGTTAACTTCATTACTGCTGGCGGGGAGCTTCAGCGCCCACGCGGCGGAAGAAATGCTGCGCAAAGCCGTTGGCAAGGGCGCGTACGAAATGGCCTATAGCCAGCAGGAGAATGCGCTGTGGGTGGCGACTTCGCAAAGCCGTTCGCTGGATAAGGGCGGTATTGTTTACCGTCTCGATCCGACGACGCTGGAAGTGACGCAGATTATTCATAACGATCTGAAACCGTTCGGCGCAACGATCAACAACGCTACCCAGACCCTGTGGTTTGGCAATACCACCGACAGCAGCGTAACGGCAATTGATGCCAAAACCGGGAAGGTGAAAGGGCGTCTGGTGCTCGATCCTCGTCAGCGCAGCGAAACCGTGCGCCCGCTGGCCCCGCGCGAACTGGCGGTTAACGAGAAAACCAATACTGTCTACATCACCGGTCTGGGTAAAGAGAGCGTGATCTGGGTGGTGGACGGCGACAAGCTGACGCTGAAAGACACTATTGCCAATACCGGCGCGATGGCGACGGGCCTGGCGGTGGACGCGGAAGCGAACCGTATCTACACCACTAACGCCGACGGCGAACTGGTGACCATCGACAGCGCCAGCAATAAAATCCTGACGCGTAAGAAACTGCAGGATGACGGCAAAGAGCACTTCTACCTCAACCTGAGCCTCGATACCGCCGGTCACCGGGCCTTTATCACCGACGGCAAACAGCCGGAAGTGCTGGTGGTCGATATTCGCGATGGTAAAGTGCTGGAGAAAATCGCCGCGCCGGAATCCCTGGCCGTGCTGTTTAACCCGACCCGCAATGAAGCCTACGTAACTCACCGTAAAGCCGGCGAAGTGAGCGTGATCGATGGTAAGACCTACAAAGTGGTCAAGACCTTCAAAACCCCGACTCACCCGAACAGCCTGACCTTATCCGCCGATGGCAAAACGCTGTATGTCAGCGTGAAGCAGGAATCGACACGCCAGAAAGAGGCCACCCAGCCGGATGACGTTATCCGCATCGCGCTGTGATCCTGACGGGAGGGGGTAACCCCTCCTGAAAGTCTGTCTGCCGGGCGGCGGCTGACGCCTTCAGCGATATCACCCTCTGTTACAAACACTTATTAGCCTGATAAATACAATGGCTATAAACTGACGTCTTTCCTGCGCAAGCGGGACGGTGGCATTAATCCTGGAGAAAAGATGAAAAAATCATTTATGGTCGTTTGCGCCGGCGCGATGCTGGCCCTTCTGGCGGGCTGTAGCTCAAACTATGTGATGACGACGAAAAGCGGGCAGACTATCGTGACGCAGGGCAAGCCGCAGCTGGATAAAGATACCGGCATGACCAGCTATACCGATGAGTCAGGCAATAAGCGCCAGATTAACAGCAGCGACGTCGCTCAGCTGGTGGAAGATAATTAAGTTGTGCCGTTGCGGTTTGCCCGGTGGGGCAAACCGCAAAAGGAACGAGTTACGGTTTTTCAATATTCGGCGCGGTGCTGTGAATATCATGTACGCGCTTACGTACGCCAAACCAGCCGGCGACCAACAGCACGGCGATCAGCGGAATCGAACCGATGGTATAGGTCCCATTCGGATAATCGAAAGCCATTAATACCAGCACGCTCAGCAGGAACAGCAGGGTCAGCCAGGAGGTAAAAGGCGCTCCCGGCATCTTGAAGCTGACGTCCGCCGCTTTCCCTTCCTTAATCGCCTTGCGCAGGCGCATCTGGCACACCACAATAAAGCCCCACGAAGCGATAATCCCCAGCGACGCGACGTTGAGGACAATCTCAAACACCTGTGAAGGCACCAGATAGTTGAGGAACACCCCAACCACGTAGACGCCAAGCGTCGCCAGAATCCCGGCGTAGGGCACGTGATGACGGCTCATTTTCGACATAAACTTCGGCGCGGAACCGCCCATCGACATGGAGCGCAGAATACGCCCGGTGCAGTAGAGACCAGAGTTGAGGCTGGAGAGCGCGGCGGTTAACACCACAATATTCATCACGCTGCCGATATACGGCACGCCCAGCTTCGAGAAGAAGGTAACGAACGGGCTCTGCCCGGCCTGATAGGCATTCCACGGCAGCAGCAGAACCAGCAGCAGCACCGAACCCACATAGAACAGACCGATACGCCAGATAACGCTGTTAATCGCGCGCGGCACCATGGTCTGCGGGTCTTTACATTCGCCAGCGGCGGTGCCCACCAGTTCGATAGAGGCGAAGGCGAACACCACCCCCTGAACCAGCACCAGCGCTGGCAGCAGGCCGTGCGGGAACAGGCCGCCGTTATCGGTAATCAGGTGGAAGCCGGTGGCATTGCCATCAAGCGGCTTGCCGCTGCCGAGAAAAATGGTTCCGACCACCAGAAATGCCACGATCGCCAGCACTTTCACCAGCGCGAACCAGAACTCCATCTCGGCGAACCATTTCACGCCGATCATGTTCATGGTGCCGACAATCGCCAGCGCGCCGAGGGCGAATACCCACTGCGGGACGTCGCCGAACGCGCCCCAGTAGTGCATATACAGCGCGACGGCGGTGATATCGACGATCCCGGTCATCGCCCAGTTGACAAAGTACATCCAGCCCGCCACGTAAGCCGCTTTTTCACCGAGGAACTCGCGGGCGTAGGAGACGAAGCTGCCGCTCGAAGGGCGATGAAGCACCAGCTCGCCCAGCGCGCGTAGGATAAAAAACGAAAAGAGGCCGCAGACCAGATAAACCAGCGCCAGAGCCGGCCCGGCCATCTGCAGGCGCGCGCCCGCGCCGAGAAACAAGCCGGTACCGATGGCGCCGCCGATGGCAATCATCTGTACCTGACGGTTGCCCATCGCCTTGTGGTAGCCGGACTCCTGCGAATTCAGCCAGTGGCGTTTGGCAGCGTGCTGCTCCGCCACGCTAGAGTGTTTTGTATTCATTGATGTCGCTATTTTCCTGTCAATGTCCATGAGTGGTTCGTGCTGCTGGCTCTCTCATCATTCTGAGGAATGAGATAAGCGAGCATGGCGGAGAATCCTACACGTATCGGAAAATGGACGCACGTAAAAGATTTGCGGACCGCACTTGCTTAAATATCAATGAGATCGCCGCGTTCTGTGGGGGGATAATTACCTGGAAATTTCGCTGATCGATTTTGCCCAACGTGCGCTATTATTTTCAGCCCGCGTTTTGCCCGAGAGACCACGATGAAAATCAACGTAGTAGGGACCAGCGGCGTCGGCAAATCTACCCTCGCGCGTCGGCTGGCTCAGGAACTGTCGCTGCCTTATATCGAAATGGATGTGCTCTACTGGCTGCCCGAATGGCAAGGGACGCCGGACGATGAGTTTTACGCCAAACTTGCCGCCGCGCTCGCCGCGCCCGGCTGGGTGCTGGACGGTAACTATAACCGCAGCCGCCCGCTAAAATGGCGCGACGTGGATCTGGTGGTGTGGGTGGACTACAGCTTCTGGCGCACGTTGCGCCAGGCGGTCTGGCGCGCGGCTTCACGCGCCAGCCGACGCCAGGAACTGTGGCCTGGCACCGGTAACTGTGAAACCTTCCACCGCTCCTTCTTTAGCCGGGACTCCATTATTCTCTGGACGCTGAAAACCTGGCGCAATAATCGCCGCCGCTATCTGGCGGATATGCAGGATCCGCAGTATCGACATATTCGCTTTGTGCGCTTACGCAACCAGCAGCAGACCGAGGCGCTGGTGCGCGAGCTTCGGCAGAATCTCCGATAATCCCCCGGCTCGCGCTGCGCTTAGCCGGGCTACAGGCCTGCAGATTGCTGAGGACGAGTAGCCCGGACAGATACGCAGCATCGCCTCCGGGAATATCTGCCATTCCGTGCTTTTCTCCCGGGGGGGGGGCGCAAAGCGCCTGCCCGGGCTACAGGCCCGCAGACTGCTGAGGACGCGTAGTCCGGACAGATGCGCAGCATCGCCTCCGGGAAATTCTGCCACTCCGCGCTCTTCTCCCGGGGGCGGCGCAAAGCGCCTGCCCGGGCTACAGGCCCGCAGACTGCTGAGGATGCGTAGCCCGGACAGATGCGCAGCATCGCCTCCGGGGCAGTTACCTCACCGCATATCTAATTTCCGGCAGAGCAAATGTAAATAAATTGTTTCTCACTGACCGCGGCCGCTTCTAATAATGCAGACATGTTAATTCACATGAGCCTGCGAAATGTCTTATCGAATCAGTATCCTGGATAAAAGCCCGCTGGCGGCCGGAGAAACGGCCGCCCAGGCGCTGGCGCGTACATTAACGCTGGCGCAACAGGCGGAAGCCTGGGGCTATCACCGTTTCTGGATAGCCGAACACCACAATACCGAGCAGCTTGCCAGCCCGTCGCCGGAACTGGCGATCGCCTGGATCCTCGGCCAGACCCGCCGGATTCGCGTCGGTTCCGGCGGCGTCATGCTCCAGCACTACAGCCCGTACAAAGTGGCGGAAAACTTCAATATGCTGGCCTCCCTCGCGCCGGGCCGCGTGGATCTGGGCGTGGGCAAAGCTCCCGGCGGCCTGCCGCTCTCTACCCGCGCGCTGCAGCAGGGGCTTAATCCCCAGCAAAAAGGGAGTTTTGCCGACCAGCTGGCGCAGCTCGATAACTGGCTGTCGCTGACCGAAACCGATGGGGAAGAGAGCGTCCGCGCAACCCCGATTCCGCCGCGTCGCGCAGACGGCTTTCTCCTCGGCGCCAGCCTGGAAAGCGCGCAGCTGGCGGCGCAGTTGGACTGGAACTTTGTCTTCGCCGCCCATCTCAACGGCGATAAGCATCTGCTGCGCGAGGTGCTCACCCGCTGGCGCGAACTGAGCCGTCGCGACGCGATTATTGCCGTCCAGGCCGTGGTGGCCGACGATTCTGCCACCGCAGCCGATCTGGCAAACGCCGTGGAAGTCTGGGGCGTTGAGCTGGAAAACGGCCAGCGGGTGACCGTCGGCAGCGAAGCGCAGGCGGCCGCCTTTGCCCGCCAGGCGGGTAGCAGGCCGACGCGCATCGCCCGTCGGGAATCGGCGGTGCTGTTCGGCACCCCGGAACAGGTGAAAGCGCAGCTGGATGCCCTGCAGTCAGCGTGGAACATCGACGAATTTATTATCGACACGCCCATCAGCGACGGTGCGGCGCGTCTGAACTCCCTGCGTCTGTTGGCCCAGGCGCATCTGAGCGCGGAGGTCCAGCCATGAGCCTTGCCGAACAGTTAATTCGCTGGCGGCGCGAACTGCACCAGTACCCGGAACTTTCGCTGCAGGAGGTTGATACCACCGCGCGTATTCGCGACTGGTTGCAGAGCGGCGGCATCAGCCTGCTGCCTTATGAACTGAAAACCGGCGCGGTGGCCGAAGTGGGCAGCGGCAATAAGGTGATAGCCCTGCGCGCCGATATCGACGCGCTACCAATCGAAGAGGCGGCCAGCGTGCCGTTTCGTTCGCTGAATGCCGGCGTGATGCACGCCTGCGGGCATGATATTCATACCAGCGTGATCCTTGGCGCGGCCTTACTGCTGAAACAACGCGAAGCGCAGCTGGCGGGACGCGTCCGCATTCTGTTCCAGCCGGCGGAAGAGAGCTTCGGCGGCGCGAAAACCCTGATTCGCGCCGGGGTACTGGAGGGGGTTTCCGCCATTTTCGGTATGCATAATGAACCGGGCCTGTCTGTAGGCGAGTTCGCCACCCGCGGCGGCGCGTTTTACGCCAACGTCGATCGCTTTGTCTTCAAAGTGACCGGTAAAGGCGCGCATGCCGCCCGGCCTCATGAAGGGAAGGACGCCATTCTGCTGGCTAGCCAACTGGTGACCCTGCTGCAAAGCGTCGCCAGCCGCGAAGTGAATACCCTCGATTCCGTGGTGCTTAGCGTGACGCGGATTCAGGGTGGCAATACGTGGAATGTCCTGCCGGAAAGCGTCGAGCTGGAAGGTACGCTGCGCACCCATAGCAGCGAAGTCCAGCAGCGGGTGAAGGCGCGGGTGAGCGAGATTGCCGCCGGCTTCGCCAGCGCCTTCGGCGCGCAGATCGATGTCTTCTGGTACGCCGGGCCGACCGCGCTGGTCAATGATGAGCGCTGGGCGGCATTCGCCAGCGACGTGGCCGATAAGTCCGGCTACCGCACGCATCATGCGGACCTCCATCTCGGCGGCGAAGATTTTGCCGTTTATCTCCAGCATATACCCGGCGCTTTCGTCAGCATCGGTAGCGCCAGCGAATTTGGTCTTCACCATCCGGCGTTTAACCCGGATGAGCGGTTGATCGCGCCGGCGGCGCACTATTTTGCCGATCTGGCAGAGCAGGCATTAAAAGAACTTTAATTATTCAGGGTCATAGACTAAGGATTAACGATGTCTGAACAACGGCAGCTGCGTATTGGCACTATATTACATGGCGCATCGGGAAATATGTCGGCATGGCGCCATCCGGCCGCGCTGGCGGACGCCAGTATTAACTTTGAGTTCGTTAAGCAGACGGCGCTAAAAGCGGAAGAGGGCAAGCTCGATTTTATTTTTGTCGCCGATGGCTTATATATTAATGAAAAATCGATCCCGCATTTTTTAAACCGTTTTGAACCACTCACCGTATTATCCACCCTTGCAGCGGTAACCTCGCGTTTAGGCCTCGTCGGCACCTTGTCGACCTCCTACAGCGAGCCCTTTACCACCGCTCGCCAGTTCGCCAGCCTCGATCATCTGAGCGGAGGACGCGCTGGCTGGAACGTGGTGACATCGCCGCTCGAAGGCTCAGCGAAAAACTTCTCCCGGGCGCAGCATCCCGATCATGCGCTGCGCTACCGCATCGCCGATGAATATCTTCAGGTCGTTAAAGGCCTGTGGGATTCATGGGAACAGGACGCGTTTATTCGTAATAAAGAGAGCGGCCAGTTCTTTGATAAAAATAAGCTGCATACGCTTAATCATCACGGTGATTTCTTTAAAGTGGCCGGCCCGCTAAATATTGCCCGCACCCCGCAGGGGCGACCGATTATCTTTCAGGCGGGCGCATCCGATGACGGCAAAAAATTAGCCGCCAGCCACGCCGACGCTATTTTTACCCATCAGGAATCGCTGGCGGAGGCGCAGGCCTTTTATCGCGACGTCAAAAGCCAGCTCGAAGCGCACGGCCGCCGGGAGAGCGAACTACACATATTCCAGGGCGTCAGCGTCATCGTTGGCGATAGCGCCGACGATGTGGAGCAGCAATACCAGACCACCGCCGCGCTGGTATCGATTGAGGACGCGCTGAATTACCTCGGCCGCTATTTTGAGCATCACGATTTCTCCCAATATCCGCTGGACGAGGCGTTTCCGGATATCGGCGACCTCGGGCAGAACAGCTTTCGCAGCACCACCGACGAGATAAAACGCAACGCCCGCGAACGCGGCCTGACGCTGCGCCAGGTGGCGCTGGAGGCGGCCAGCCCGCGACCGCGTTTCTCTGGCACCGCCGAAGAGGTGGCGGATGGTTTGCAGCAGTGGTTTGAACAGCGCGCGGCGGACGGTTTTATTATCCAGGGCGGCACGCCGGACACCTTCCCGCGCTTTGTGGATCAGGTCGTACCCATTCTTCAGCAGCGCGGATTATTCCGCCGGGATTATCCCGGCGCCACGCTGCGCGATAGCTTAGGGCTGGCAGAGCCCGTTAATCAATTCCAAAAACAATAATAGAGAACACCCGCTATGCAGAAAACGCAGAAAAAATCGCTACTCCTGGCGCTTGCGCTGGCCGTTAGCGCCTCATCCTGGGCGCAGAACGTCACGATCAACGGCACCGGCGTGAGCCTCGAAGCTAACAAAACGCCGATTCATACGGCGAAAAACCCGCAGGCTATCGCGCAGTTGCCCAAAGGTCTTCACCTGGCGGTGCCGGGCAAACTGACCGTCGCGGTCGCCGCGCTGAACTCGCCGCCGCTGACCGTGTTTTCTGACGATAACAAAACCCTGCTCGGCAGCGAAGTGGATATCGCCCGCCTGGTGGCCGACAGCCTTGGGCTTGAGCTGAACGTGGTACCGACATCATGGGAAGACTGGCCGCTCGGCGTCGCCTCCGGCAAATATGATGCGGCGGTCAGCAATATCACCGTAACCAAAGAGCGCAAAGAGAAGTTTGACTTCGCCACCTACCGCAAAGATTCACTGGGTTTCTACGTCAAGAGCGGCAGCCCGCTGAGCAAAATTGAAAAAGCGGAGGATATCGCCGGGCTGCGGATAATCGTCGGCTCCGGTACCAATCAGGAAGCGATCCTGCTGGCGTGGAACGCCGAGAACCTTAAGAAGGGGCTGAAGCCGTTTACCCCGGTTTATACCAAAGATGACGCCGCCCAAACCCTGGCGCTGCAGTCCGGGCGCGCCGACGCCTTCTTCGGCCCCAACGTGATCGGCGCGTGGAAAGCGGCGCTGACCGGCAAAACCAAGCTGGTGGGCAGCGTTGACGGCGGCTGGCCGAAGGCGGCGCATATCGCCGTGACGGTGAAAAAAGGCAGCGGTCTGGTTGAACCGGTACAGACGGCGCTGAACGGCGCTATCCGCAGCGGCGATTACGCGAAGGTACTGAACCGCTGGGGCGAAGGCGTGGAGAGCATCCCGCAATCGGAAATCAACCCGGCCGGACTCGGCGACTAACAGGAGGCATGATGAGCGATATTTTCCGCGATGTCTCTCCGGAAACCCCGGAGCTGCAGCCGATTATTGAGGGCCTGTTCGGTGAGTACGCCGTGCGCTACGGCGACTACTTCTCCCGCGATGCCGAAATCGAGCTGACTGAATGGTATCTGGCGCCGCAGGGGCTGTTTATCGTGCTGGAGCGCGAGGGCGAAATTATCGCCACCGGCGCGTACAAACCGAAAGACGCCCATACGGCGGAAATCAAACGTATCTGGACCCATCGCCGTCTGCGCCAGCAGGGGCTGGCGGCGAAAGTGGTGCAGGAGCTGGAGCGTCGGGCGCTGCTTGCCGGCTACAGCCATATCTATCTGACCACCGGTTTTCGGCAGCCGGAAGCGGTGCGGCTCTACCTGAGCCAGGGCTACGAGGCGCAGTTTGACCTCAGCCGCGATCCGGAAGAGTACAGTCTGCCGCCGTTTGATGGCCGACTGCGCTTCACCAAAGCGCTGGCGGTCAGCGCGCTAAGCCAGAGCGCTTAAGGAGCCCCTATGCATACCCCGGAAACGATTAAGGTTGTCCCCGCGCGCTATCCGCTGCGGGCGGTAGGCGCGGCGCTGGCGCTGCTGGCGCTGGCGGTGGTGATTCAATCCGTCGCCTTTAACCCGCGCTGGGAGTGGGGCGTTTTTGCCCGCTGGTTCTTTGACCCAGTGATCCTTGAGGGCCTCGGGCAGACGCTGCTGCTGACCCTGCTGGCGACGGCGCTGAGCGTTATTCTCGGCGGCCTGCTGGCGCTGTCCCGCCTCTCCAGCTCATGGCTGCTGAGCAGCCTGGCCTGGGGCTATATCTGGCTGTTCCGCTCGCTGCCGCTGATCGTGGTGCTGATTATTCTCTACAACTTCTCTTATCTCTACGACAGGTTATCGATCGGTATCCCGTTCACCGGCATTAGCTGGGCCAGCTTTGAGACCATCAACGTGCTGGGGCAGTTTTCCACTGCCGTTGTCGGGCTGACCCTCGTGCAAAGCGCCTACACCGCCGAAATTATCCGCGGCGGCTTCCTTGGCGTCGATCACGGTCAGTATGAAGCGGCGGCGGCGCTGGGGCTTCCGGCCAGCCGTCGCACGCTGCGCATTATCCTGCCGCAGGCGCTGCGCACCATTTTACCGGCGGGCTTTAACGAAATTATCAGCCTCGCCAAGGGGACGGCGATGGTATACGTGCTGGCGATGCCGGAGCTGTTTTACACCATCCAGATGATCTACAACCGCACCCAGGAAGTCATTCCGCTGCTGATGGTCGGCGCCGCCTGGTATCTGGTGATCACCAGCGTGCTGTCGCTGATTCAGTATCTGGTCGAGCGCGGCCTGGCCCGCAGCGAACGCCGCTCAGCGGTCAATACCGCCCGCAGCAGCCGTCGCGCTGAACCCGTTCGCCGCCCACAACCGCAGGAGCCTGTCCATGTCCAACTCTCGTAACGGTCATATTTCCATTACCGGCGTCAGCAAATACTTTGGCCGCCATAAAGCGCTGGATGACGTGTCGCTGGAAATCGAACCCGGCACGGTAACGGTGATCCTCGGGCCGTCCGGCTCGGGAAAATCGACGCTGCTGCGGGCGATTAACCACCTGGAGCGCGTCGATGAAGGCTTTATCCAGATCGATGGCGACTATATCGGCTATCGCCGCAAAGGCGACAAGCTGTACGAACTGAAAGAGAAAGAGATCCTCCGCCAGCGGGTCAACGTCGGCTACGTATTTCAGAACTTCAATCTGTTCCCGCATCTGACGGTGCTGGAAAACCTGATTGAGGCGCCCATCGCCCACAAACAGGCGACCCGCAAAGAGGCTATCGCGCGGGCGTATGACCTGCTGGACGTGGTCGGACTGCGCAACAAAGCCGATGCCTGGTCGCGACACCTGTCCGGCGGGCAGCAGCAGCGCATCGCCATTGCCCGGGCGCTGGCGCTGAACCCGCGGGTGATTTTGTTTGATGAACCGACCTCCGCGCTTGACCCTGAGCTGGTGGGGGAAGTGCTGGATGTGATTAAAAAGCTGGCGCGCTCCGGCACTACCCTGGTGGTGGTGACCCATGAAATCGGCTTTGCGAAAGAGGTGGCGGATCGGGTGGTGTTTATGGTCGACGGCAAAATTGTCGAGCAGGGCAGCAGCGACGCCGTGCTGAACCACCCGCAGCACCCGCGGACGCGGCAGTTCTTATCGAGGGTATTAGCGGCATGAGAAACGGACTTTTAGCCCTGACGTTATTATCTTTATCCGCGGCATCGCAGGCGGCTATCGACCTGCGCGCCAACGAGCAGCCGCTGCCGGTGACCCGCGATGAGCAGGCGATCGCGAAGATCCCGGCAAATTACGCCTTCGTCGAGCCGGGCACCTTAACGGTGGCGATTTCGGCGCTCAACTCGCCGCCGCTGGCGCTGTTGGCCAGCGATAACCGCACGCGTATCGGCAGCGACCCGGATATCGCCCGGCTGCTGGCCGGCAGCCTCGGGCTAAAGCTGAAGCTGGTGCCCACCGCCTGGGAGGACTGGCCGCTGGGGATGACTTCCGGTCGCTACGACGTGGCGCTGGTCAATATTGCGGTGACCGAGCAGCGGAAAGAGAAGTTTGATTTTGCGACCTATCGCGTCGATTCGCTGGCCTTTTCCGTGAAATCGACCAGCGATATCGCCAGTGTCAGCGGACCGGCGGATCTCGCGGGCAAAAAGGTGATCGTCGGGTCCGGGACCAATCAGGAGCGGATTTTGCTCGGCTGGAACGCCGAAAATGAAGCCGCCGGGCGTCAACCGGCGCTGCCGGTCTACCTGACCGATGACGCTTCGGGCAATCTCTATATTCAGTCCGGGCGCGCGGATGTGTTCTTTGGGCCGCAGTCGGTGGCGGCCTATAAAGCGGCGCTCAGCGGCAAAACCAAAGTCGTCGGCCTGGGGCCGAAAAAAGCATACGTTGCCACGACGACCAAAAAGGGCAACGGCCTGGTGGTGGCGCTGCAAGCGGCGCTAAATGGCGCGATTGCTCGTGGGGAATACCAGAAGGTGCTGGCGCGCTGGGGCGAACAGGGCGAAGAGGTGACGCAATCGACGGTGAATCCGCCGGGGATAACCTACTAAAAAACCGCTGTTTCGCAGGAGTGTGATGCGAAACAGCGGGGGCGAATCCTCGCCAGGGTGTTAAATCAGGCGGCGCGCGGGGTCAGCGTCAAACGATCCAGCGGCCCGACGATAAACAGATAGGAGAACAGGCCCAGTACGCCCATGGAGCCGACGTACAGGATGGCGTAATCAAACGAGTGGGTGTTGGCGATGATCACGCCGATGACCAGCGGCGTGATGATGCTCGCCAGGTTGCCGCACATGTTGAACACGCCGCCGGCAATACCGAGCATCTCCTTCGGTGAGGTGTCGCTCAGCACGCACCAGCCGAGGTTACCGAACCCTTTAGCAAAGAAGGCCACGCTCATGGCGGCGATCACCACCACTTCCGAGGTGGTGTAGTTGGCGACAACAATCACGCAGGAGAGCAGCATGCCGCAGATCACCGGCAGCTTGCGGGCGGTCGTCAGGCTGTAGCCGCGTTTCAACAGCCAGTCCGAGAATACGCCGCCCAGCAGGCCGCCGATAAATCCGGCAATGGCTGGGATACTGGCGACAAAGCCGACTTTCAGGATCGACATACCTTTGGCCTGGTAAAGATAGGTCGGAAACCAGGTCAGGAAGAACCAGGTAATGGACGTTACGCAGAACTGGCCAATATATACCCCGATCATCATACGATTGACGCAGACGCTTTTGATTTGCGCGAGGGTTAATTTCTGCTGCGTTTTTTTCGTGCCTAACTCCGGCTCGCCGCCGCCTTCACGAATATAGTCGAGCTCCTGCTGGTTAATTTTTGGATGATGAGAGGGATCTCTTACTTTTACCAGCCAGAATATCCCCAGCACCACGCCGATAGCGCCAATATAATAAAATACGTAGTGCCAGCTTAAATTATGCAGAATAATGGTCATCAGCGGCGTAATAATCCCCAAAGAGATATACTGCGCGGCCTGATAGACCGAGGTGACGAATCCGCGCTCTTTATTGGGAAACCATTGCACGCTCAGACGGCTGTTGGCGGGGAAGGCTGGGGCTTCAATCGCCCCCATCATCAGGCGCAGAATAACCAGCGCTACCAGCGGGCTGGCGAACATATAGATGGTGCCCTGGAACATGGTGACGATCGACCAGCCAATTAGCGCGCAGCCGTAGACCAGCCGCGAACCATATTTATCCAACAGCCAGCCGCCGGGTATTTGCATAATGACGTAGGAGATACCAAAAACGGAAAAGGCCAGCCCCATCGCCTCGGGATCAAAACCTAACTCTTTGCTCATAATAGGCGCGACGACGGACAGCGTTGCCCGGTCGGCATAATTAAATACGGTAGCCAGAAATAAAAACAGTAATATACCGTAACGCACGTTGCTGCGTTTTAATTGCTGTTGCATTTTAATCAACTCCTTTGCAGGGTTGTGTATTGTGGGTACAGGCAATAAGAGGTATTTCCCCGGGAGGGCTACGGGTTTTCAGTCGCCTGCGGACCGGTAGCCCGAACAAATGCGCAGCATCGCCTCCGGGAAAACGCTGTATTCTCCCGGGGGCGGCGCTTAATACGCCTTGGCCGGGCGACTGGGCCTGTAGATACTGTGAACGCCTGCAACTCTTTTCACCACTGTCATCTTCTCCGGCTCCCGGATGACAGGCACAACAACGACAGCGACATCCCGCGCTGTCGT